>NZ_AP028056.1:1605984-1927181 GCF_030297015.1 Brooklawnia propionicigenes
GTGGTCACAAGGTGATGAGTCTGATCGCGATCGCGATCATCACCATCCCGATAACCAGATCGATGAGCCGCCAGACCCCGGGCCGCCCAAGCGGACCGGCCAGGGCCCGGGCTCCGTAACCGAGGGCCGGGAACCAGATGAGACTGGCCAGGCAGGCGCCGAGGGTGAACCACCAGCGATCGGGGCCGTGCTGGTTGGCCAGGTTGCCGAGCATCACGACCGTGTCGAGGTAGACGTGCGGGTTCAGCAGCGTGATCGCCAGAGCACTCAGCACGATCGACCGCGACGGCGAGCTCTCGCGCATCTCGAGCGCTTGCGGATGCATCGCCGAGCGAAACGACGTGAACGCGAACCACAGCAGATAGGCCGCGCCCGCCCACTTGAACACCGTCAGGACGACCGGGTGCGCGGTCACCAGGGCTCCAACCCCCAGCGTGCCGGCAATGATAAGGACGAAGTCGCAGGCCGCGCAGATGCTCACCACGACGCCGACATGCTCACGGCGGATACCTTGTCGCAGCACGAAGGCATTCTGGGCGCCGATCGCGATGATCAGCGAGAATCCGGCGAGCATTCCCGCGATGGTGGCAGTCATCGAACCTCATTCTGGAGCAGACCTCGGATTATGCCCCAGCCGGGCATCCCGGACGGGCGGTTCCGCACTGCGGCCCGCGCGGCGCCGCGGCCGAGTAGGCTCGCGGCATGAGTCGATTCCCGCAGCGAACCGCCTCGGCGCTGGTCATCGTGGACGCGCAGCAGCACTTCGCCGAACAGATCCCCGGCAGCGTGAACACCCTGGTCGTGATGGCCGACCTGGTCGCCCGGGCGCGGCTGGCCGCGGTGCCGGTGATCTGGCTGCGACGCGTCGACGCCGCGCTGCGGGTCGGGGAGCCAGGATGGCAACTGGCCGACGAACTCACGCCCATTCCGGGCGAGACGCTGATCGACCACCGCTGGGATGACGGTTTCATCGACACCGATTTGGCCGGCGAACTCGAGGCAGCCGAGGCGGGCCAGTTGTGGCTGGCCGGGCTCGGCTCCGACCACGGCGTAGTGCAGACCTACCTCGGGGCGGTGCACCGCGGCTGGGACGTCACCTTGATTGAGGACGCTCATCTGGCTGCGCCCGCTCGCTTCGACGACTGCGATTTCAGCGGACGCCAGCTGGCCGCCTTCGTCAATCGGATGGTCTGGCTCGATCTCGACCCCGACGTGACCGGGAACCTGGTGGCCGCGGCCAATGTCGACTTCGGCAGCGGCGACGAACCCGACGACCTGGACCTGATCAGCCAAGCCGAGCAGGACGCCGAGGACGACTCCGATCTGGGCGTTGAGATTCCCGGGCAGATCTGAGGGTCACAGACGCTGATTGAGCCAGGCCATGTCCTGGCACTGATCCTGCACGCTGCCGTGGGTCTCCAAGATGGTCGGCGCGGCCGCCTGGCGGACCACGTCCACCAGCAGCTGCGGATCGATCTGGCCCTGCCCCAGATGGGCATGCCGATCAGCGCCCGACCCGGCGGCGTCCCGGGAGTCGTTGAGGTGCACCAGATCGATGCGCCCGGTGATCGCGCGCAGCCGCCCCACGATGTCGGAAAGATCCTCGCCGGAGGCATGCGCATGGCAGGTGTCGAGGCAGAACCCCACCCGATCGAAGTCGGAAGCCGTGCCGATCGCCTCCCACAACCTGGCGATGGAGTCCAGATGACGGGTCATGGCATGTGAGCCACCGGCGGTGTTCTCGATCAGGATCGGGCAGTCCAGGTCCAAGCCGTCGACGGCCTTGAACCAGTTCTCATAGCCCTGCTCCGGATCGTCGTTCGCGGTGACATGACCGCCGTGCACGATGACCCCGCGTGCTCCGATCCTGGCAGCCATGCTGACATGCTGCTGCAGCAGTTTGCGGCTCGGGATGCGGATCCGGTTGTTGGTCGACGCCACATTGATCACATAGGGAGCGTGCACGTAGATGCCCACCCCGGCCGACTCGGCGGCGTCCCGCAGCGCCTCGGGCCCGGCAGGATAGCCGAGCTTGGGGGTCTTCCAACTCTGCGGATCGCCGATCAGCAGCTGCACGATGGGCGCGGGGCAGGCTGCCGCTTCGCCGATCGGATCGGACTGGTCGACCGTGATGCCGAGTTCGAAGGTCATGGGCCAACCATATGGTCGCAGAGCAATGGCCACCGGCTGGCCCACGCGTGTCAGACTGGCGGCGTGGGGAGCTGGCTTGGCGAATACGTGAACGCGCTGATGGGCACCGTCGGCTGCGGACTGGCCGTCGACTCCTCCTGCGCCGCACAGCACCTGGCGCAGTTCGCATGGGCGGTTCCGGTCGGAGTCGGCGTCGTGGCCGGCATCTCACTGATGGTGGGGCAGTGGGCCCTGCTGGCGATCAACCGGGTCGGACGCTGGCGCACGCTGCTCACCCTCGTCGCTTCCGGGCTCGGGACGCTGCTGGCCGCGGCCATCGAGGCTGCCCTGGTGACCGGCCTGGGCTGGCTCCTGCTGGGTGGCTCACCGCGGATCGGCGCCGTGCTGCCGAGCGTGCTGATCGCCTTCGCCCCCTACTGGCTGGGCTTCCTCGTCGTGCTGCCCTACACCGGGCCGGGGGTGGCACGCATCGTGAAGGTCTGGCATCTGCTGTTGCTGTGGCAGCTGCTGCGTCCGGCCTTGGGCGTGGGCAGCACAGCTGCGCTGGCTGTCGCAGCGGCCGCGTGGCTGGCCGCCGAGGCGATCGACGTTGCCATCGAGCGTTCTCCGATCCGGCTGCGTGAACGGGTGTTCTGCCTGGTCAGCGGCTCGCCGGGACTGACCGGACGCGACCTGATGGCATCGGCGAAGATGGGGGAGCCACGATGATCGGGCAGATCGTCGCGATCATCGTGGCCGGCTTGGTGATCGCGGGGCTGATCGCCCCCCGGGAAGCGCTGAGCTGGTGGCGGCGCGGCGAGATGGACGAGCCGACGATCCGCTGGCCATCGCTCGACGAGGCTTTCGGGCATCCGGGCGACCAACCCGACGATGCGGTGCCGGCGGCCCTGCCCGCCGAACAGGGGCACTATCTGGTCTATCTGTCGGGCCTCGGCATCAGCGGCCCAGATGAGCTTCCGGTGGTCGAAATCCCCCTGGTCGAACGAGTCGCCGAACGCATCGGCCGAACCCGGGTGATCTGGCAGATCTACCCCTACTCGGTGGCCAACACGGCCCTGACCCAGGGCCGCCGGTTCAGCCGCGTCTGGCAGGCGTTGGCACGCTGGAAATTCGAGAAGAACCGGCTGAGGGCGCTGGCGTTCGGGATCAACCTGCGCAATGCGTTCCAGATGTTCGTCAGCTCCGACCGGCGCTACGGCCCGGTCTTCAATCTGGCCATCGCCGATCAGATCGCTGCGGCACTCATCCGCAACGGCTATGCGCCGGAGCATCGTCGTCCGGTCACCCTGCTCGGCTGGAGTGGCGGTGCCCAGATCGCCGCCGGGGCAGCCTGGTACCTGGCTGCGCTGGGCATCCCGGTGCGGGTGATGTCGATGGCGGGCATCCTGTCCGCCGACCCCGGACTCGACCGCGCCCAGCAGATCTGGCACCTGCGTGGCGACACCGACAAGGTACAGAGCCTCGGGGTGCTGTTCTTCGCCCGGCGCTGGCCGGTCTTCCGCGATTCGCCGTGGAACCGGGCCCGCCGCGACGGGCGGCTGGAGATCATCAGGATCGGCCCGCTCAAACACGCCGGCAAGGGCGGCTACTTCTCGGCGGCCCCGCTGCTGCCTGACGGGCGCGAGCCCCGGGAGGCGACCGTCGACCAGATCGTCCGGGTGCTGGTCGAAGCCGGTCTGGCCACCGACCGGGCCGCTCCCGAGCGGGGATGACCGCCGGTCAGCCCAGCTGAAGGCCGTGCAGATACAGCCAATGCCCGTCGACCTTCTCGAACCGGGACCGCTCGTGCACCTGCCCTCTGCCGGCGGGTGAGCGGTAGTAGGCGATGAACTCGACCATGCCATCATCGTCGAACGGACCGCCGCGGCTGGCCAGCACGTCGAGGCGGTACCAGTTGAGTTCGGGGTCGAGATCAATGGCGCGCGGTCTGGTTGCCGGATGCCAGGTCCGCTGCAGGTAGTCGGCATCCCCGACGGCGAACGCCGAGAAGCGCGAACACATCAGCGCCTCCGGCGTCGGCGGGTTGAGTCCCTCGTCCAGAAAGCGCCCGCAGCAGGCACCCCAGGTGCCTCCCGAGCAGCAGGGGCAGCGTACGGCTGGTTCGGGTCGGGCTCTCATGACTGGCTGTCTACTCCAATCCGATCGCGTTCGCCAGGCGGGCACCGGCCCATAACAGATGAATTCGCCGATGGCTAATCCGGCAACGAGCATGGAAACTGTGCTGTTCGCACATCAAGCCATGGGAAAATCGGACCAACCACCCGAAGAAGGCAGGCGTCGATGATGACTCAGCACCACGGCGTCTCCAACAAGACGAGTATGTCCGAAATGAGGCGATGATGGTTCCCGTAGTCAGCCCTGCATGGTTGGAGAAACACCCCGAGGCCGTCATCGTCGACCTGCGCTGGGCGCTCGGCGCCACTACCGGATACGAGAGCTATCTCGAAGGTCACATCCCCGGAGCGGTCTTCATCGACCTCGATACCGAACTGTCCGCTGCGCCGACCGTCGAGGGTGGACGCCACCCGTTGCCCGATCCCGCCGACTTCGCCGCCGCCATGAGCCGGGCCGGCATCTCGGACGATTCCACGGTGGTCGCCTATGACGACGCTGGCGGCTTTTCCGCCGGACGTCTGGTGTGGATGCTGCGAGCACTGGGTGTCGAGGCCGCGCTTCTGGACGGCGGCCTGCACAGCTGGCCGCATGCTCTCACCACGCAGATCCCCGATCCTGCTGAGGGGTCGTTCACCGCGCGCGGCTGGGACGAGGGTCAGACCGCCACCATGGACGAGGCCGTTGCCGGACCGTTGGTGATCGACGCCCGCGCCTCCGAGCGCTACCAGGGCACGACAGAGCCGACCGGGGTGGCCGCGGGCCACATCCCTGGCGCGCTGAACGCCCCGCTGGGCGACAATCTGGACTCCAACTTGCGCTTCCGCACTCCGCAACAGTTGCGGGAGCAGTATCAGGCCATCGGTGTCACTGACGCCGCGCAGGCGATCGTCTACTGCGGGTCGGGAGTGACCGCCTGCCACGACCTGCTGGCGATGGAATATGCCGGCCTGGGTCGCGGACGACTGTTCGTGGGCTCGTGGTCGGCATATGCACCGTCGGGACGCCCGATTGCCACCGGCGCAGAGCCGGGCGAACGGGGATAGCACCGTATGGAGACCTTCGACCTCATCCTGCTGGTGCTGTCCGTGGTCCTGGTGTCCGCAGTGCTGGATCAGTTGCTGACCCGACTCGCGCTGCCGCTGGTGCAGATCATGATCGGCGCACTGCTGGCATCAGTGGTCGGTGAGCCCCTGCACATCTCGACGAGCCCGGAACTGTTCCTGGTGCTGTTCATCGCCCCGCTGCTCTTCGATGAATCGCGCAAGATCAACAAGCAGATGTTCGTGCGCAACCTCGGCAGCATCCTGTCGCTGGCGATCGGTCTGGTGCTCGTCTCGGCGCTCGCCATCGGGTTCGCCCTCAACTGGCTGGCCCCGACCATTCCGCTGGCAGGCGCGTTCGCGCTGGGCGCGATGCTCGGCCCCACCGACGCAGCCGCCGTGACCGCGCTGTCGCGAAGCCTAGAACTGAACACGAGACAGAAGTCGTTGCTGTCGGGTGAGGCCCTGATCAACGACGCGTCCGGCATCGTCTCCTTCCAGTTCGCAGTGGCAGCCCTGGTAACCGGCGCTTTCCACCTCGCCGAAGCCGGCGCCTCGTTCGCAGTGTCATTCTTCGGTGGGCTGACCACCGGTGCGCTGCTCGGCCTTCTCGCGGTGATCATCCTGCGCTCGGTGCGCGCGATCGGCCTGGAGAGCACCGTCTTCCACGTCGTCTTCGAGGTGCTCACGCCGTTCATCATCTTCCTGGTCACCGAGGAGATCCATGCGTCCGGCATCCTGGGCGTGGTCGCCGCGGGCCTGGTCATGACCTTGTTCCCGCAGCTGCGCTCCAGCTATCAGGCGCGCGTCAGACTCGTCTCGTCCAGCGTCTGGGAAGTGCTGACATTCGTCATCAACGGCGTGGTCTTCGTGCTGCTGGGCATGCAACTGCCGTATGCGATCGAGCATCCGTGGGAGGACGCCACCAATCCGATCAGCCTCGTCATGCTCATTTTCGCGGTGACGTTCATGTCGGTGGCGCTGCGCTTCGGGTGGATTCTCGTGATGGAGATCCTGCACAAACGCAAACTGAGCAGGACGGTGCCCGGTACCGAACTGCTGAACTCCCAGGTGGTTCGCGACGCGGCGGTCACCACCTTCGCGGGTCCCAAAGGGGCGGTGACCCTGTCGATCTCCTTCACCCTGCCCTACACGATCGCGGACGGCAGTCTGTTCACCCAGCGTGACGAGCTGATATTCCTGGCCTCCGGTGTCATCCTGCTGACGTTGCTGCTGGCCAACTTCGTGGTGCCGGTGCTCGCCCCCAAGGCCGACAATTCCGGCGAGGAACAGAAGCTGGCGCGCATTCACGTGGAGATCTTGAACAGGGTCGTCCGGGCGCTACGTGAACAGTCGACCGCGGCCACCGCGATGCCGGTGTCGATCGTGGTCAACGAGTACAAGCTGCAGATCCGCGAACTGTCCGAGGACGACGAGCATGCCGCGGTGCTGCAGCAGCTGCGCACCGAGGTGATCGCCGATCAGGAGCTCTACCTGCAGGAACTGAAGGACACCGACGCCATCGACCCGGAGACGGCACGTATTTGCTCGGTCATCCTGCGACGCAATCTGTCGGTGGTGTCGACCGGAAAGCGTCGCGGCATCTTCACGTCCTTGATGCGCACTCAGGCGCTGCAGTGGAGACTTCGCGGCCAGCGTCCGGACGAGCTGCGGGAGAGCGCCCGGCGTTCCGGCAAGACCAGGGACGCCCAGATCCTGCTCGAGGTACGGGCGGTGCAGTACCTCGGCGGCGTGGTCGACCACAGCGTCGCCGAGCGCGCGAAAGCGGCGTCGCGGCTGAAGACCGATCACGAGGTGCTGTTGCGGATGTACCGCAGGCAGCGTCAGATGGCCGGTGATGCGCAGGGCCGCGCCAGCGAGGACCGTGCCCAGCTGTGGGAATCGATCCGCACCGTCGAGGAGGAGGGCTTCCGTCTCGAGCTGGGCTTCATCCAGGACATGTACGAGGCCGGAACCTTGAGCCGTGCGCAGGCCACCAAACTGCGCGACAGTGTCTATCTGCTGCAGCTCAATGCGGCCGAGAGCCACCACTGAATCCGGTGCCGGTTCATCCTGACCCGGTAAGACCCTGGTGCCCACCCTCGCGTGAGCATGCCTCCGCCGGCCGGGGGCCGTCAGCCGAGCAGCGCCTCGACGACCAGCCTGGACGTCTGGCTCACGATCTGGCGTCCGGCTTCGTCGGAGACGTTTCCATCGCTGAGCACCGCCAATGAGTAGGCCGCGGTGGCACTGCTGATGTAGCCGATCGAGTTGTTCGTCCAGGTGGCATCGAAGTCATCGGTATCGGAGTCGAGGCGATCGTACTGCCGCTGCGGGGAGCCGGCGCCATCCTGGGCTTGCGGCCAGTCGGCCTCATCGCCTCCGGATGTGCCGGGGTACACCGGATCGTCCAGCCAGCCATTCTTCAAGGCGATGGACGGCCCGGCCGGCGCGCCGGAGCTGACGCCCCAGACCTGCTCCAGGTCGACGTCACGCATCAGTCCCAGCAGGAAGGCGCGATGCCCTGCCGAGAGCAACTCACCGTCGACCAGCACGTCGAGCAGCAGCAGTTGGTCGCCGGCTGTGGTCGAGGTCAGCCCCCACGCACCATCGGGATCGGTAGTGGTGTGGCTCATCCCGGCAGCCGCGAGGAACAGCTCCAGGCCCGGCGAGCCGCCGATGAGCTCCCACAGCATCTCCTGGGCGTCGTTGTCCGAGATCGTGATCGCGGCCGTGGCCAGTTCTTCCTGCTCGGTGGTGAACTCCAGCCAGGGGTCCTGCTCGATCTGCCAGAGCAGGGCGGCGACGGTGGCCACCTTGATGATGCTCGCCGCCTCGTAGCCGGTCCCGTCATTGCGCGAGCAGGTCACCCCGGTCTGGTAGTCGTGCACTGCGAACGCCACCTTATCGGTTCCGGAGCCGGAGAACTGGGTCTCTGCGGCCATCAGGCGCTCTGTCTGGGTACGAGCCTGGTCGCTGTCCGGCAGCCGGCAGCTGAGCGCACCGATCGAGACCACCGTGCTGCCGTCCCCCGCGTCTCCGACGCTGCTGGTGGTCGGGGGATCGGCGATGTCGGTGGGCACGCCACAGCTGCTCAGTAGCACGGCTGCCGCGCAGGCCGTCGCCCAACCTTGAAGTCTCATCGTCTGCCCTCCGGGTACCGTACCCTAACCTGCGAGCCTGTGATGCGTCGGCGCTGACCGGCAGAACACGGCTGTCGGCAGCTCATCCCGCTAGCCGAGGCGGGTGCGGCCGGCAACGGGGAGATCGCGGACGAAATGCCGTTCGGGCAGCCCGAATGGTGCTCGTGGCGCGTCCGGAACGTGCCGCCATCCCCAGTGCTGGTAGATGCCGATGGCCGGTTCGTTGACGGCCAAGACCCACAGGTTCGCGCGGCGGCAACCCAACGCCGCGAGACTGCGCAGGGCCGAATCATGCAGCGCCCGGCCAATGCCTTGACCCTGATAGCCGGGATGCACGTAGAGCCGGGAAAGCAAGCCCTCGCCGTCGATCAGCTGCCAGGCGATCACCCCGGCCGGGTTCCCTGCGCAGCGGGCCAGCAGGGTGGTCGCGCCGGCGGCCTGCAGCGTCCGCCACTCGTCGCGCAGGGTCTCATCACTGGGAAACGGGGTGCTGAAGTACCCCGCATAGGCGACCTCCATCGACGCGCGATGCGGGACGATCAGTGCCTCCACATCGGTGGTCTCGGCGATCTGCACACGGCAGGGCACCGGCATCAGAAACCGATCTCGTCGAGTGAGCGCACCCAGATCTCGGTCACCGGCGGTGCGCCGTCGCGGCAGAGCTGGCAGACGGTGAGGTTCGCGGCGCTGCCGCCGGCGATATCGGTGACCGGATTGTCTCCGATCATCAACGCCCGCTGCGGTGACGTCGACATCCGCGCGCAGGCGGCCTGAAAGGCTCGCAGATCGGGTTTCGCGGCCGGCAGATCACCACTGGCGAGCATCACCAGGCGCTCGTCCAGCAGGCCCAGCCCGCGCATCTTACGAGTCTGATAGTCGGTTTCGCCGTTGGTCAGGATGCCGACCCGGCGTCCCGAAGCCAACGCTCGCTGCAGGGCAGCTTCGGCGTCCGGGAACGGCCGCCAGTTCGACTCGTAGATCGCCCGCAACTCGTCGAACGCATCAATGGCCTTGTCGAGCGGCCAATCGGCGGCCCCTGGCAGGAAGTCGCGGACCCGTTGGGCGCGCTGGCCGAGCAGGTCGAGCTCGCCGGCGGTGTACCTGGCGAACCAGTGGACCTCGAGTTCCTCCCAGCGCCGAGCGCTCTGGTCGGGGCTCAGGTGCCAATCAGTGAAGCCGGAAACCCACTCGCGAACCGCCGCATCGCGAGTCGAGCCGTAGTCGCTGAGGGTATCGTCCAGGTCGAAGAAGACCGTGTCGATGGTCTCGGCAACCCGGTAGCGAGGTGAACTCACGCATCCGGCTCGGGCTCGTCCGACACGACCGGAATGACGTTCACTTTCGGTGGATGCAGGATCGAGCGCGCCACGTTGTAGTAGCCGTAACCATCCAGCAGTTTCGCCGCCTGTTCGTCGGTGAGGTTGTAGGCATGGGCGAGCATGCGTACCTGTTCGGTGTAGAAGGCGTGCAGCTTGGCGACTCCTTGCAGGAACTCCAACCTGTCAGTCATCTGCGTTCTCCTTGTGATCGGGGTGTCGCAGCAACTCTATGCCGCCTCCCGATCACCGCAGTTCCGAGCACTAAGGTGGACGCGACAGTCAAGCCCGCCGCGAGGGGTATCTCCATGCCGAAGAATCATCCGTTCGCCGACCGCTGGAACCACAACTCCCAGCAGTATCCGCGGGTCGCCGAGCTGATCGCCGACTGCCCGCTCGTGCTGGACGTCGGCTGCGGCGAAGGCACCCTGGCCCGCTACCTCGCCGAACAGGGACACCAGGTCGTCGGGATCGACCCCGACTCCCGGGTGCTTCCCGACGATGGTGAGAACACCCACTTCATGATCGGAGACGCCACCGGGCTGCCGTTTGCGGACGACTCGTTCGACGCCGTGGTCGCCGTCATGGTGCTGCATCAGACCCGGCTGGAGTTGGCGCTGGTCGAGATGCGCCGGGTGCTGCGCCCCGGTGGCCTGCTGGTGGACGTCGGATACGCACGCAACAAGGGAATCGGCGAAAGGCTGCGGTCAGCAGCCGACATTCCCGGCGACCTGGTGGCACGCATCGGGGCGACCAGGTGGGAACCCGACACCATCAAGATGGACGCGCTGCAGGGCTGGTCCGAGACGCGCGACGCGATCCAGGGGATTCTGCCCGGTGCGAGCTGGGAACGGATCAGCGGCTGGCGCTATCTGTCGGTCTGGCGTCATCCCTGAGGGCTGCCGACGCGCGGCCGCCTCGCGGTCTTGTCGCCGGTGGGGCGGCCTCCCGCCCCGCAGCGGGGAGTCAGAACCCGGGGGCCGGCGTCACCGCGGGCTTGCCGTCCAGCACGGCAAGGACATTCGCGGCGGCCAGTGCGGTCATGGTGATGCGGGTCTCCACTGTCGCCGAACCGAGATGGGGCAGCAGGACGACGTTCTCCATGCCGAGCAGCCCCGGCTCGATCGCCGGCTCGTGCTCGTAGACGTCCAGCCCAGCGCCCGCCAGATGACCCGACTTGAGGGCCTCGACGAGCGCCTTTTCATCGATACAGGCCCCGCGGGCGGTATTGATGATGTACGAGCCCGGCTTCATGGCCGCCAACCGCTGGGCATCGAGAATGTGATGGGTCTGAGGAGTCAGCGGGCAGTGCAGGCTGATGACGTCGCTGGTGGCGACCAGCTCATCGATCGGCAGGCCGACGGCCTCCAGTTCGCTGCGTGCGGGCTCCTTCATCGGATGCTCGCTCGCGTAGGCGATCCGCATACCGAACGCCTTGCATCGCCGGGCCATGGCGGTACCGATCTGACCCGCGCCGATGAGGCCGATCTGCATCCCCTGGATGGCGTGGCCGAGCATGAAGGTGGTGCGATAGCGCCACGGTGTGCCGGCCCTGACCAGGCGCTCGGCCTCACCGAAGCGCCGGGTAACCATCAACAGCAGACCGAACGCAGTGTCGGCGGTGGAGTCGAACAGCACCCCGGGGGTCGTCGTGGCCACGATGCCGCGCTGCTTGCACAGCTCGAGATCGATGTTGTTGAATCCGGCGGCGATATTGGCCACCACCTTGAGCTGCGGTCCCGCAGCGTCCAGGAACTCCCGGTCCACCCCGTCGGTGAGCACGCTCAGCACGGCGTCGGCGCCGCTGACCTGGGCGAGCAACTCGGCGCGCGTGGGTGGCTGTTCGCCGGTCCAACTGCGGATCTCGTGGCCGACGGCGCGCAGTTCGTCAAGACCCGCCTCGGGAACGGCGTCGGTAATGCAAACCTTAGCCATGACTCGTCTCCTCGCATGATGATGCAACCTCGTGCCGACGGATAGCGTCCACGACGACCGGAGCCTCGTCGGTGCCCACGCTCCTGATCCGCCGCCCGAGTTCAAATCTAGGGCCTGCGGCACTCGTGCGTCCTGCCAACCTCAGGTCTTGCGCCATGTCAGGACGAATGGCCCCCCGCATCAGTGCCCAGATGGGGCCCGCTAAGCTGTCCGCCATGCAGATAGGCATTCCGCGCGAATCGCTGCCCGGTGAGCACCGGGTTGCTGCCACACCAACGACGGTGCCGCAGCTGATCAAATTGGGCTACACAGTGGTCGTCGAAACCGGCGCAGGTCAGCGCGCATCTTTCCCCGACTCGGCGTTCGAGCTGGCTGGGGCTCAGCTCGGGTCGAAGACCGATGTCTGGGGCTCCGACATCGTGCTGGCCGTCAACGAGCCGAGTGTCGACGAACTCGAGTCCATGCGCAGGGGTGCGGTGCTGATCACCTTCCTCAATCCCCGGCAGAACGAGGCACTGCTCGACGCCCTGCAGGCTCGCGGCGTGACGGGCATGTCGATGGACATGGTGCCGCGTATCTCGCGCGCCCAGTCGATGGACGCGCTGAGCTCAATGGCCAACATCTCCGGTTACCGGGCAGTGGTCGAGGCGTCCTACGAGTTCGGGCGCACCTTCGGCGGTCAGGTGACTGCGGCCGGCAAGGTCGCCCCCGCGAAGGTCTTCGTCATCGGCACTGGGGTGGCCGGCCTGGCCGCGCTGGGGGCCGCGAACTCCCGCGGCGCCGAGGTTTACGCAACCGATGTCCGGCCGGAGACCGCCGAGCAGGTCGAATCGATGGGAGCCACCTTCCTCAAGGTGCGCACCGCGACCAGCGATCAGGGTGTCAGCTCCGACGGCTACGCCAAGGAGACCTCGGACGACTACAACGTCCGCGCCGCCGAGCTCTACATGGAGCAGGCCAAGAAGGTCGACATCCTCATCACGACCGCGGCGATCCCGGGGCGTCCCTCGCCCAAGCTGATCACCGCCGAGATGGTGGCGGCCATGAAGCCGGGCAGCATCATCGTCGATCTCGCGGCACTGGGCGGCGGCAACTGTGAACTCACCGTGCCGGGTCAGAAGATCGTCACCGACAACGACGTGACCATCATCGGCTACACCGACCTGGCCAGCCGGCTGCCGGCCCTGGCCAGCCAGCTCTACGGCACCAACCTGGTGAACCTGCTGAAGCTGGCCACTCCCGAATCCGATGGACAGATCGTCATCAACTTCGACGACGAAGTGCTGCGCAATATGACGGTCACCCGCGACGGCGAGATCACCTTCCCGCCGCCGCCGATCCAAGTCTCGGCTGCCCCCAAGCCACAACCCGACAAGCCGGAACTGCCCAGCGGGATGGTCGAGGAGCCCAAGCCCCCGAAACCGTGGTGGATCAGCTTCGGGCTGGTCGCGGTGCTGGCGGTCGCGGCGATCGCGCTGCTCACCTTCGCGCCGCCTGCTTTCGTCCGGCTCTTCGGGATCTTCGCGCTCGCCCTGGTGGTGGGCTACTACGTGGTCTGGAATGTGACCTCCGCGCTGCACACCCCGCTGATGAGCGTGACCAATGCGGTCTCCGGCATCATCCTGGTGGGTGCGATCAGCCAGCTCGGCAATGACAGCATGGCCATCAAGATCATCGCGACGGCAGCCGTGCTGATAGCCAGTATCAATGTTTTCGGTGGGTTCACCGTGACCCAGCGCATGCTCACGATGTTCCGGAAGGGCTGATCGGCGATGCTAGCCAATTTCGTACAGGCGACCTACATCGTCGCCGGTGTGCTCTTCATCTTCGCGCTGGCGGGCCTCGCCAAGTTCGAGACCTCGAAGCGCGGCAACGCCTTCGGCATCCTGGGCATGGTGCTCGCCGTCGGCGCGACCATCACCGCGGTCTGGGCGCCCGAATCGTGGCGCGGCGCGGACTGGGCCGATCAGATGCCCAGCTTCGTCGGCAAGGGCGGCGTGGTTCCGCTGGTCCTGCTGATCGTTGCGATGCTCATCGGTGCGGTCATCGGGTTGTTCAAGGCGACCCGGGTCGAGATGACCGGCATGCCGCAGCTGATCGCCCAGCTGCACTCCTTCGTCGGTCTGGCCGCGGTGCTCATCGGGCTGAACGTCTTCATCGAGACCCGCCAGGAACTGCTGGCCGGGCACCAGATCGAGTCGGTCGGGTTCCATCTCGCCGAGATCTGGATCGGCGTGTTCATCGGTGCGGTCACCTTCACCGGTTCGATCGTGGCCTGGGGCAAGCTGGCCGAGAAGATCTCGTCGAAGCCACTGACGCTGCCGGGACGCAACTGGATCAACCTGATCACCGGGGTCGGCATCATCGCCTCTGGTGTGTGGTTCCAGAACTCACACTCATGGTTCCCGCTCATTGTGCTGACCCTGCTCAGCCTGTTCCTGGGCTTCCACCTGGTTGCCGCTATCGGCGGTGCGGATATGCCGGTGGTCATCTCGATGCTGAACAGCTACTCCGGATTCGCGGCTGCCTTCAGCGGTTTCGCCCTGGGCATGAACGTGCTGATCATCACCGGTGCCCTGGTGGGCGCTTCGGGCGCGATCTTGAGCTACATCATGTGCAAGGCCATGAACCGCTCGTTCATCTCGGTGATCCTCGGTGGTTTCGGCACCACCGCTGCGGCCACCTCCGAGGGGCCGGCCGGTGAGATCCAGGAGGTCAAGGCCGACGAGCTGGCTTCCTGGCTCGCCGATGCGCGTTCGGTGATGATCACTCCCGGCTACGGCATGGCGGTCGCGCAGGCCCAGTATCCGGTGGCCGAGCTGACCAAGCGGCTCACCGAGGCCGGCGTCCAGGTGCGATTCGCGATCCACCCGGTTGCCGGACGGCTGCCCGGCCACATGAATGTGCTGCTCGCCGAGGCCCGCGTGCCCTACGACATCGTCTACGAGATGGACGAGGTCAACGACGAGTTCGACGAGACCGATGTCGTCTTGGTGATCGGTGCCAATGACACCGTCAACCCGACCGCGATGGAGCCTGGCACCCCGATCTCGGGTATGCCGGTCCTGCACGTCTGGGAGGCCAAGAAGGTCGTGGTCTTCAAGCGGTCGATGAAGCCCGGCTATGCAGGTGTGGAGAACCCGCTGTTCTTCCTGGACAACACCTACATGCTGTTCGGCGACGCCAAGGCGTCGGTGGACTCCATCAACTCCGCGCTTCCTGCTGCTGAGGCACGCCCGGCCATCGGCGCGTAACCAATAGAGCCGAGTCTGTTCAGGCCCGGTCGTCCTTCGCGGGCGACCGGGCCTGATGCGTTGCGAGGTCAGGACTGCAGCTGGGTCACTTTCGGGACCATACCGTTCTGGATTCCCCACAACACCGCTTGACTGCGCCGTTCGACACCCATCTTCCGGTAGGCCGAGCGGATGTACGACTTCACCGAGTTGATGCTGAGATAGCACATGCGGGCGATGTCCTCGTTGGTCACGCCCTGGGTGATGAGCGCGACGATCTCGGCCTCTCTGGCCGAAAGGCCTTCGGTCTGGCCTGGCCACCGCCCGCGCGCCAGCTCGGTGGCGAGATCTCCCAACTCGATCACGCACTCCCCGTCATGAGCCCGGACGAGCGCGTCCGCGAGTTCGCCGGCCGACAAGGCCTTGGACAGGTAGCCGTCGATGCCCAACCCGAGAGCCTGCCGGACTCTCGGCTCCTGCACGTTCCAGCTGTAGATCACCACCCGGTCATATCTCGGGTCAGTGATCAGCCGGGTCACACCCGCAGCCTCCTGTGTGGCCGCGAAGGCATCGAAGAGAACCACATTGACCGACTGGGCCGGCTTGGCCACGGAGTCGATCTCGACGACATCCAGACGCGGATCGTCCCTCAGCAGTTCGGCGACTCCCCGGACCACCACCGGGTAGTCATTGACGATGGCAACAGTCACCGGCGCGAATTCGTCCATGACTCATTGTTGCTCACAGGTGTATCAGGCCGGCACTGCCACCCAGCCAGCACGGTCGGGGCCGTCAGCGCACGGACTCAGAAGACCGGACGCCCTCCGGTGACGCCGACCACCGTGCCCGAGACGTAGGACGCTTCGTGCGGACTGGCCAAGAAGACGAACGCGCCAGCCAGCTCGGCCGGCTGGCCAGGTCGTCCGAGCGGGGTGTTGAGCCCGAACTTGGGCATGCTGTCGCCGCTCTTGGTGGCTGGCTGCAGCGGCGTCCAGATCGGGCCGGGAGCCACGGCATTCACCCGGATTCCGCGGGGCCCGACCTCTGCGGCGAGATTGACGGTGAAGTTGTTGATGGCCGCCTTGGTCGCCGCGTAGTCGATGAGTGGGGTCGAGGGATCGTAGGCCTGAATCGACGAAAGATTGATGATGCTGGCGTGCTCGCCCATGTGTGTGAGCGCCTGCTGAGTCATCCAGAACATCGCGTAGAGGTTCGTCTTGAAGATGCGATCCATCTGGTCAGTCGTGACGTCGGCGATCCCGTGTTCCCGCCGGGCCCACTGAAAGCCGGCATTGTTGACGAGAACGTCGAGTCCTCCCAGCAGGTCGGCAGCGGTGTCCACCACGCCGCGCGCGGTTGCTTCATCGGTGATGTCGCCGGGCAGCAGAAAGCAGCGTGCTCCCGATTTCTCGATCCAGTTCTGGGTGTCTTCGGCGTCGCTTTGTTCCTCAGGAAGATAGCTCAGCGCCACGTCGCAGCCCTCCCGAGCGAAGGCGATGGCCACTGCCCGGCCGATTCCCGAATCGCCGCCGGTGATCAGGGCCTTCATGCCGGGTAGCCGGTTGCGTCCGACCCAGCTTTGTTCGCCGTGGTCGGGCCGCGGGGACATCTTGGAGGTCAGGCCCGGAGGCTGCTGTTCTTGGGCAGGGATTCCGTTGCTGGTGGTTTCGCTCATAGTCCCAGTCTCAGTGGTTGATCCGGACCACGAAACCCCCGTACGGGTGGGATTCGGGCGCTCGTGACTCGAATCCGTCCGGACCAATGGGGGGTTCGCGGTAAGGACGCACTTAGCGCGATGCGCCGAGCCCACGGAATATCGGGCGTCCAGGGGGTGTTCCCCTAGCACGAGAGATGCGATCGCCTGGCTTGGATCACGCGAGCAAGCGCAGGCCGTTGCACCGGTACTCAAGACGTTAGGAGAGAGAGCCATGACAGTTTCTGCCCCTCAGAAGTCGGTGAACGCTTTCCAGGCCTCGAGCGAACTGGCAGCCAATCTGCAGGCCGTGCTGGTCGATCTGATCGCACTGGACTTGGTCGGAAAGCAGGCTCACTGGAACATCGTCGGGCCGAACTTCCGCGATCTGCACCTCAACCTGGACGAGCTGGTCCATGTTGCTCGTGAGGGTTCGGACGACATCGCCGAGCGCATGCGCGCCACCGGCGCTGCTCCCGATGGCCGCCCCGCCGTAGTCGCCGCGCTGACCACGCTGCCGGAATTCCCGCAGGGCGAAATCAGCACGCATGATGCGATCGAGCGGATCGTGGCCTCGATCAATGCGGCGGTCGGCACCATTCGCCGGGTGCATGACCAGGTGGACCGCGAGGATCCGACGACGTCGGACATCCTGCACAAGTACATCGAGGACCTCGAGAAGCAGGCGTGGTTCATCGGCTCCGAGCTTCGTCAGCCCACGGTCCGCTGACCTGGCACCGGCGACCATAAGACCAAACCACCAGACCAAACCACCAGACCAAACAGTGCGGCTCCGGCTCATATGAGCCGGAGCCGCACTGTTTGGTGCACTCGATGAGGGCGATCGGACAGCGTCGCGGTTAGCTGGCGGCAGAACTGCTGCGTGCCTTGGTGTTCTTCGGATGGCGCAGTTCAGCTCCGACGAACCAGGCCTGCTGTTCCAGCGCCGCAATGTAGTCGTGCAGGATGTCTGCGGAGGTCGGATCATCGCTGTCGACGCTGTCGTGAACCTCGCGCATTGATGCGACGGTGGTGTCGATGGCTACCACGATCAGGTTGATCGCATCGTGGGTGTCGATCTCGCCGGGCGGGAAGTCCGGGATGGCTGTCGCGCCGGCCACGGTGCTGGGGCGTCCGTCCGGCGTGGCGTGCAGCGCTCGCATGCGCTCGGCTACCTCGTCCGAACCCCGACGGGCAACGGCGACGACCTCGTCCAGATTCAGATGGAGATCTCGGAAGTTTGCGCCGACGATGTTCCAATGGGCCTGCTTAGCGACCAGCTGCAAGGCGATGAGATCCACCAGGACTCGTTCCAGATCGCGCGCCAGCGCGGCGGACGCCTTGAATCCGCCTTCGGCATTCTGAAAGCTGGTCACCTGGACGGATTGCGACTTGGATGGACTGATTGTGCTGGTCATCTGGTATCTCCGATCTGATCGACGAGATGTATCTGTGCACCACCGTGACTCGGCTTTTCTGGGGGGACCGCGGCCGGGCCACGGTGGTGCTTGCCCACCGAGCGGGGGCTTCGGCGGGCAGGGCCTGGGCGTGGGCGTGGCATAACTGTGCGAGCGGGTGAATCTCACAGTCGTGGAGAACGCACACGTCATATGCGCACAGGCTCATAGCGCAACAGTGCCGGTCCGTCGGCGATCGTAATACACCCCTATGGGTGGAATCGGTCAAGCTATCTATTGTGTTTGAATGATCGCGATAGCTGCGGCCAGCCGATGATCCTGCCTACCGCCATCCGCGTTAGGGATGGCCGGTTCGTTGTATGACCGTCATATGCTGGATGTAGCCGATCAAAAACAAGGGAGCGGATTCCGAGTTTTTGGTGCTAGTTCAGATCGGAGGTCAGATATCGAGTGTTGTCTGAATTGTCCGGAGAGCTGACCGCCATGTGGTGCCCCTGAGGCGATTGTGGATGTACTCTGCGTGGGCGTAACTGCTCGTCAGCGCGCAGTGCCTTGGGCTTTCTGTCAATACCCCTAACCTGAGAGCGAAGGAAAATTATGGGATTTTTCGGCTGGATTATTTTGGGACTTATCGCAGGTACGATCGCCAAGACGATCCTGAAGGACCGCGCCCCCGGAGGGTGGCTCGGATCGCTCGTCGTAGGTGTCATCGGAGCGGCGCTCGGTGGCTGGATCGGTAGCGCAATCTTCGGTGTCGGACTTGAGAATTTCTGGAGTCTGCAGACTTGGCTCATCGCCATCCTGGGTGCCCTGCTGGTGCTGTTCATCTACGGATTGCTCGGCGGCCGCAGGCGCGCCTAGTAGTGTGTCGCTGCTAAGTGTTTGGGTATAGGTGGTGAAGTTTGATGCGGGCGTCGGTCGTGGTGAACTGCCAGCGGACTTGGCGCTCGTCGTCGTTGGTTGCGGCCTGCCAGGCGGCGAGTTCGGTGTTGAGGATGTCGAGGTCGTCGATCCGGCGGGTCAGGCACTGGCGGGTCAGGGCGGACAGCTCGATCTCGGCGATGTTGAGCCAGGAGCCGTGCTTGGGTGTGTAGTGGATCTCGAGCCGCTCGGCCAGCGCGCGTGCTTTGGCTGGCTCGAACGCTTCGTAGAGCGAACCGAGGGTGTGCGTGTTGAGGTTGTCCATGACCAGGACGACCCGTTGCGCGTCGGGGTAGTCGACGTTGAGAAGCTGATCGATTTCCGTGGCCCAGTCGATCCGGGTCCGCTGCGCCCGGGCGTCGACCCGGCGGCGGCCGGCGAGGGGCTCGACCCACACGAAGATCGAGCAGGTGCCGTGCCGGACGTACTCGGAGTCTTCTTTGAGGTCGTGGCCCGGGCAGGCAGGGATCGGATCGCGGGCGTGGCCGAGGAGCTGGTATGGCTTTTCGTCCATACAGACCACCGGAACGGCCGGGTCGTAGGGGCGGTGGTAGACCTCCAGCACGTCCTCCATCCGCGCGACGAACTCGCCGTTGGCTTTGGGCGGGATCGTCCAGCACGCTTTCAGGTGAGGACGAAGCCCCCTTTTTTCAGGGTCCGACCGATCGTGGAGTGATCCAGCGGCCCGATCCCGTCGGTGAGGGCCACGTGTTTCTCCAGCAGCCGCAGCGACCACCGGTCATACCCTTCCGGTGGCCTTGTGCACGCCAACGCGATCACCCTGGCCTCGACATCCCCGGTCACTTTCGCTGGCACCGGCGGCGTGACCCGCTTCTTGCGGTGGATCACCGCATGAACATCCCCGCCAGAGGCCGTGAACTGCTTCGCGATCAGATACACCGTCTGTATCGACACGCCCACTCGCTCCGCGACGACCCGCCTGTGCGGCACCGCCCTGGCGTTCTCGTCGAGCTCGAGCAGAACCCGCGCCCTCATGACCGTCCTGACCGGGTGCGCGCCACGCGAGACCACCCGCGTCAACGACGCACGATCAGCATCCGTCAACTCAACGACATGATCCTTCGGTCTGGGCATCACGCGGCTCCTCCTGATCGATTATCGGTCAGGAAACAGTCAAGCCTCAACATACACAAATCATTAGCAGCGACACACTACTAGTACTCGCGTTTGACGCCTTGACGCTACCGGCGCATTAGCCGGGCCACGAAAGAAGTCGCGCCCGCAGCCTCGATTCTCCGGGGCTGCGGGCGCGACTGGTTGTGGTGCCTACTTAACCGCACCGGCCGTGAGGCCACGAACGAAGTAGCGCTGCATGATCAGGAAGACCGCGACCGGTATGACCATGGAGATGAACGCTCCCGCGCTCAGCAGGTACCAGGCCGAACCGCGGCTGCCCGACAGCTGCGAGATGTACACGGTCAGCGGCGCCACCCCGGAGCTGCCACCCAGGAAGACCATCGAGACCAGCAGGTCATTCCACGTCCAGAGGAACTGGAAGATGCCGTAGGCAACGATTGCCGGAGTAGCCAGCGGCAGCACGATACGCAGGAAGATCTGCACCGGGCCCGCACCGTCGATCGTCGCGGCTTCCACCAGCGACGGCGGCAGATCGCGGATCGAGTTGAACATCATGAAGACGGCCAAGGGCAGCCCGAAGATCGTGTGCGAGATCCAGACTGTCCAGTAGGTGCCGTCAATGCCGAGCGTGCCGTACATCTGCATCAGCGGCACCAGCGCCACCTGCAAAGGAACGACCTGAAGCGCGAAGACCGCGATGAACAGCCAGTCGCGTCCGGGGAACTGCAGCCACGAGAAGCCATAGGCAGCCAAGGCGGCCAGTGCCAGTGGAAACAGCGTGCTCGGGATCGTGATGACGAAGGAGTTCACGAAATAGTCGAGCATGGACGACGAGCCGCTGCCCGACAACGCCCTGACGTAGTTGTCCAGCGTGAAATCCGGATTGGTGATGACCGTCCACCAACCCGACCGGGTGATGTCGGCCTGCGGCCTGAATGAGGTGATCAGCAGGCCGATCGTCGGCACGGTCCAGACCGTTGCGATCAGGATCGCGATGGCGGTCGCCAACGGCGAGGTGGTCGCCCGCGTCGGATCATGCCGGCGCTTGCGTTTCGGCTGCTCCAAGCTGAGACTCTCGGTTGGAGGAATGACGAGCGCGCTCATCTAACTCACCTGCCTCAACTGTCGCACGTTGTACACGATGATCGGCGATACCAAGATGAACAGCAGCACAGCCAGCGCCGACCCCAATCCCGGCTGATTCTGGGTGAAGCTGGACGAGTAGAAGTCATTGGCCACCACCGAAGTACCGAAGTTGCCGCCGGTCATCGTCCGGACGATGTCGAAGACCTTCAGCGCAGCGATCGCGATCGTCGTCAGCACCATGATCAGCGAACTGCGGATACTCGGCAACGTGATGAAACGGAACAACGACCAGCCGGTGGCACCGTCGATCTTGGCCGCCTCGATGACCTCGTCGGGGATCGCCTTGATGGCCGCGGACAGCACCGTCATCGCGAATCCGGCCTGAATCCAGATCATGACGACGATCAGGAAGAGGTTGTTCCAGGGGCTCATGATCAAGAACTGCTTGGTTTCGAACCCGAATGATTTGAGCACCTGGTTGAGCAGCCCGATCTGCGGGGCCTGCGTGGGTTTGTATTCGTAGACGAACTTCCAGATCACCGATGCGCCCACCATGGAGATCGCCATCGGCAGGAAGATCAGGGTCTTGGCTATCGCTTCCACCGGTGTGCGGTCCACGATGATCGCATAGAGCAGGCCGATCGCGATCGCCAGCAGTGGGACGAGCAGCACCCACACCGCCGTGTTGATGATCGAGGTCCGCAGGTCGCCGCGGGTGAAGATCGCCACGTAGTTCGAGATCGAGACCGAACCGGTGCCGGCCAACCCCCGGAATGATTTCTCGATCGTCAGGATGGTCGGCCAGACCAATCCGACGGCGACCAGTGCGACCGTCGGCCCAACGAAGAAGATGGCCCGGACGCGATCGCCATGCCTGCCACGGGCCAGGCTTGCCGCGCCGAGCAGCAATGCAACGACCACCGCCAGCATGGCGATGGCCAAGATGAGCTGTATGAACTTATCTGCCACTTGTCTTGTCCTGTCCCCCTAGCGTGAATCGACGTTCCGGCGATCGGACCGGTGCGGCGCGAGATCGGCGCCCACCAGCCCGATCGCCGGTAGTCAGAAATCAATCAGGCAGGCCAGCTGCGCTCGACCTGATCGGTGACCTCCTGCGAGGTCACATCGGTGGTCGTCCAGTCGACCATGGCGGTCCAGAAGGTGCCGGCACCGACAGCGCTCGGCATCAGATCGGAACCATCGAAGCGGAACAGTGCGTGGTCGTCGGTCAGCAGTTCGACCGAGAGCTTGTCCACCTCGTTGGTCAGCAGGGCGGTGTCCAGCCCCGAGTTGGCGCTGACCGCACCACCGGCAGTGGTGGCACGAGCCCGCTCATTGGCCCAGTCGGCACTCGCGAGGTAGGTCTGGAAGGCCTGAACCTCGGGGCGGTCAGAGAAGGCGAGCGCGAAGTCGCCGCCGCCGATAATCGGCTTTGCGACATCGGGATCGACTGCAGGCAGGTAGAACGCCCAGATCGTCCCGTCGGGGCCGACCTCGGTGCCCTCAGGCCAGGAGTTCCCGTAGAAGGAGGCCTGACGATGCATGTAGCAGGTGCCATCGAGGATCGGCAGTCCGGCATCGGTGAAGGCCGTGGTCGAGATGGTCTTCCGGTCACCCAGGCCACCATTGACGTAGTTGTCGTCCCGCAGGATCTTGCCGGTGGTCTCGAAGGCGTTGACCACGGTGGCGTCGTTGAACGGGATCTCATGAGTGACCCACTTGTCGTAGGTCGGGCCGTCGGTGGTGCGGAGCATGACGTCTTCGATCCAGTCGGTGCCGACCCAGCCGGTCGCTGCACCATCGCCGAAGCCGACGCACCACGGCTTGGTCAAGCCGTCGTTGTGATCCGATGCGATCTTCGCGGTGAGGTCCATCATCTCGGCCCAGGTCGTGGGGACCTCGTAGCCGGCATCGGCGAAGGCCGTCGGCGAATACCAGACCAGCGACTTGACCGAGGCGCCTACGGGCGCGGCGTAGAAGGTGCCGTCGACCGTGCCGTAGGTCTTCCAGTCCTCACTGAAGTACCTGTCGACGTTGGCCTCGGTCTCGGCCGGCGCGGCTACCGCCCGGCCGCTGGCGACCAGCGTCTGGACGAGTCCGGGCTGCGGCACGAATGCGATGTCCGGGGCGTTGCCACCCTGCACCCGCAGCGAGACCTGCTCCGAGAATGCCTTGTCACCCTGATAGTCGATGGTGGCTCCGGTGCACTGCTCGAATGCCTGGAAGGACTCGATGTACGGGTCCGCCTCGGGCGAGACGATCGCGGTGTAGACGGAGACCGTCGTCCCCGACAGATCGCCGTAGGTGCTGAAGGCCGAACAGTCGACGGTTGCGGTGGAGTCGGATCCGCCGCCAGAATCGGAGCCGCAAGCGGCCAGGCCCATCGTGAGGACCAGGGCACTTGATATGGCGAGCGGACGAATGAATTTTCCTGACACCAGCATCTCCTCTGCGTTGAGTTGAGTGTTGCTTTCGTCTATCTACACATCCTGCTACTCAACAGCGCACGCCAAGGGATCAACTGGGGGAGAAACCCATAACGTTCCGGTAACTACGCCCGTCCCATCAGCGGCTCTCATGCATGAGATGGACCAGATCGCGGGCCAGCTGCGAGGTCATGATGTCGTCCACGAAACCGGGCAGTGCGATCCGCCAGTTCGGGTAGGCGTCCACCGTGCCGGGCATATTCGGCCGCTCGGCCACCATCGCGGCATCGTCGATATTGACCACGATGACGATGGAGTCGGCGTTCGACAGCATCCGGTAGCGGGCGATCACCGCCGCCTTGATGTCTTCGCTGGTCATCGATGCGCGATCGCGATCGGGGTCGATATGGGCGAGCTCGGCCAGGCTGCGGCGAGTGCGCTCGATCTGTGCCCAATCGGCGTTCTTGCCGATCCGCTTCAGGTCGGCCACATCGCTACCGGTCAGCAGGCCCGCCACACTCACCTGATCATGGGTGGAGCTGGTGCCCACACCGAGCGTCGGGAAGTCGTCGATGGGGGTCCGCATACCCGAACGGTTTCCCAGCATGCCGATATCGGCCATCGTCTCGCGCACGCCCGCGGCGACCGTGCCCATGTCCTCGCCGACGATCCAGGCGTCGGCCCGCATCGCCTCCAACCGCAGGATCGCGAGGTAGGCGTCCACGGCGTAGTAGACGTAGACACCATCTGCCGCGCCACCGGCGACCGGCACCCAGTAGAGCCGCCACAGCTGCATGACATGGTCCATCCGCAGGCTGCCGGCATAGGCCAAGGCGCTGTGCACCATCTCGATGAAGGGAGCGAAATCAGCCTGCACGACCGACTGCGGATTGAACGGCGGCAGACCCCAGCGCTGGCCCTCGGTGTTGTGCGAGTCGGGCGGGGCGCCGATCTCGAAGTTGAAGTTCAGTAGATCCTGGAAGGCCCAGGCATCCGCGCTGCCGGCGTCGAAGCCGACCGCCAGATCGGCGATGACGTCCACGCCGTAGCTGCAGGCCTCCTGGTACTGCACGGAGGCGACCCACTGGGCCCAGACATGGAAGCGGATCCGCTCGGCATGCTCGCGGGCGAACTGGGCAACACCGGGCGAGTCGGGCCGGTGCAACTGCTCGGGCCACTTGTGCCAGTCGCTGTCCTGCTGGGTCTCCACGATCGTCGACCAGATCGCGAACCGCTGCAGTTGAAGACCGTGCTGATCACGCCAGGCCTCGAACTCGACATTGGGCTCGTCCTTCACCTGCTCGAAAATCCGCTCGAGCGCCTCGATCTTCAGTGCCCAGATCGCATCGCGGTCGATGAGACGCTCGTTGTTGAGCGCGCGACCCCTGGCGTCGAGATCGGACAGGTTGACCCGCTCGGCACCGAACGCCCGGCCGGGTGCGACATGCAACAGGTTCAAGAAGAGCCGGGATGCCGGCGAGTAGGGCGAGGGCTGCGGAGATGACAGCGGCGCGATGGCATGCACGGGTGAGACCTGAACGCAAGAGGCGCCCTGGGCAGCGGCGATTCGGCAAATCAGGCCGAGATCGCGGAAATCGCCGATACCCCAGGAACGCCGTGTCCGGGTGGCGTAGAGCTGTATCTGCCAACCCCAGCCGCGCTCGGGAACCTTGAGCCGCTCCGGGGCTGCGATGACGAAGCGCCGTACGCCCTCGCGGGTGTAAAGGATGTGATAGCCGGGGACGTCGACCACCCCGTGCACCTGGACATTGAAGCCATCCTCCAGAATCAAGGTGCCGAAGAGCTCTGGATGCCAGGATCCCGGCGTGCAGACGATCGGCTCGCCGGTGCCCGCCAGACTGGATGGTTCGGGGAAGCTGTCGCTGACCAGTTGGAGTGTCTCGGTGGGGGTATCCACCCAATGGCCGGCTGTGCTCTGATAGCCGAAGGAGACACCCAGGGGCGCCAGCTTACTGATCAGTTTTTCGCGGTCCGCGCCGATGGCGGCATACATCTGAGTCAATGCGCTCATGATCTCGAGTCTTTCGCTTGATGGACTGCAGACCATTGTGCCGCCCGGTCAAAGGTTTCAGCAGCCGCCTCGCGGAGCGGACACCTAGGGCGCGGATACTCACAGCAGCCACCCGGTTGCGCAGTCACCTGGAAAGTCCGGGCCGATGGTACACAGCCGACGGCATCCCAATGCCGGGCCGCGCCTGCAGTCCCGTTCCTTAGACTATGCGCATGCCGATGCTGTTCGTCGATCTCGACAATACGATCTCTGACCGAGCGTCCTCTTTCCGCCGCTGGGCTCACACATATCTGACCGATCGCTTTGGGAGAGCTGATGAACAGTTGATCTCGGCGATGGTGGTCGCCGACGGCGACGGGCTCCGCCACAAGCCCGAGGTGGCCGCAGACCTCGCTCGGCTACTTGATCTGACGCCGGCCGAGCAGGCGGAGATCATCGTGGTGCTGAGGGCCGGCACACTGGACGAGCTGCAGCCGACGCCGGGCATCATCGAATCCCTGGACGCGGCCCGGGCCGCCGGATTCGAGCCGTTCATCGTGACGAACGGGCGCCCGTCGCAGCAGGAGGGCAAGATCGCCAAGCTCGGTTTGGCCGATCATGTGGCCGGCATGGTGGTCAGCGAGGCTGTTGGGGTGGCCAAGCCCGATCCGGAGATCTTCCGCATCGCTGCTCGTCAGGCCGGCGGCAGCCTTGATGACGGATGGATGGTGGGGGATTCGGCCGAGGCCGACATCCGCGGCGCCGTGGCGTCCGGATTGAGATCGGTCTGGTTGCGCAGGGGACGTGAGTACCCGACCGGCATGCCGGACCCTACCCATGTCGCTGATTCGTTCGTCGAGGCAGTGGGGCTGGTGCTGAGCGACGGCGCCTCGGCCCTGTGATCGGGAGGTCTACGCGCCGTGGCCCGGGTCGGCTTCATCGCTGACCTGGGCCACGTGGTCTGGTTCTTGGCTGTGATGGCCTACCTGCTGACCGTCAGGCCGCCTTGCGGACCGGACGAACGGCCGGACGATTCGCGACCACCTGACGGTAGGCATCAAGGACCTGCTCTACGCTCGGAGGCACCACGGTGACCTTCGGACGCCCGACCGGCTCCCCGCGGCGAGCCTTGCGCAGGTGACGCTTGACTGTCGACAATGAGCAGCCGAGTTGCTGGGCGATCGACTCGAGGGAAGCCGTGGGATCGGCGCGGCGCAGCCGCAGCACCTCGTCATGGTCGACCTGATGCGCCGGGCTGGCTCCGGCATAGCTGTCGAGATTCTCCGGCTCGACGTGGATGCCCAAGATCTTGCGCATCTCCAGGCGCTGCCGTTGTGTCGTGCCGGCGCAGAAACCGGCGACATCGTGCTGCACGATTGCGCGGTACAGGCAATCGACCATCACCGGGCAATCCAGACAGAGGTTCTCCGCCCTGTGCAGCAGGGAAGCTTGGAGGCGACGCTCGGCTGCGGTCTGTGCCTTGGCCGGATCGTCCAGGAGCGCGTTTTGGAACAAATCATCGTTCTCGACACAGGCCAATAGGCCGTCGCGGGTGTTGGTGATCGTCATCGCTGTCTCTTCTGCTCACCGCGCCGGTGTGGGGTTACCAGCGGTTTACGGTATAACCAGACTTTCAGGGATTACCGATCGATCGACAGCGTGCAGCTACTGTTTTGAAGCTAGGTCTGGGTACGCGCACTGAACTGAGTATCGGTACCTAGTTGTGAGTTAATTCACCGATAGCTCGTTGCCCCCAACGCTCTCGGGGGTTACCCTAATCCATCCCGGGGTCAACGGCCTTTGGCAGCAGGATCCCCCGAATGCAGCAGCCGATCGCTCACCGTGCCGATGATCTGGTCCACCGGTTTGTGAATGACTAGGTCAGCCTGGGAATCCATCGGTGTGCGCGTGAGATTGATCAGGGCGAGTCTGCGTCCGGGATAGTACTGCAACAGGCCCGCGGCCGGATAGACGGCCAGTGAGGTTCCGCCGACGATCAGCACATCTGCGCGGTTGATCGCATCAATCGAGGCCTCTACGGTCGCCGTATCCAGAGCCTCGCCGTAGAGCACGACATCGGGACGCACGATCGCCCCGCACTGCGGGCAGATCGGCACGACCGGTCGGGCGGGGATCTCGCTCAGGCTGTAGAAGTGGTGGGCCCGCCCCAAGCAGTGGTTCCGCTCGACCGAACCGTGCAACTCGTAGACGGTCTTGGAGCCGGCCTTCTGGTGCAGGCCATCGATGTTCTGGGTGATCACTGCCGCCAGATGTCCGGCGGCTTCGAGTTCGGCCAGTCCCGTGTGGGTGCGGTTGGGCTTGGCGTCGGGATGCACCAGATTGGCGCGGTAGAACTCGAAGAACTCTTCCGGTTCGTCGACCAGGCAGTCGTGGCTCAGCATGTATTCGGGCGAGCGGCCGTTACCCTGTTGGGCGGAGTAGAGGCCCGCCGCCGAGCGAAAATCGGGAATCCCGGAGGCCGTGGAGACGCCTGCACCGCCGAAGAAGACGGCCGAGTGGGCGCTGCTGAGCCAGTCGGTGAGGGTTTTGATGGGGTCCGAAGTGTTCGCAGTCACACTTCGAATTTAGTCCTGCGACTACCGAAAGCGGCGAGTGGGTGATCACGGGCCCTTTTGTCATGGCAATTGGCGCCAACAGCCATGACAGCAGGGGTTTGCGCAGGATAAATTGAAGGCGCACACGTTCACCTTCACCGCCAAAGCTGCCATGGGAACCCTGCCTGCAACGGCGCCCAGTTTTTCGGAGGATCTATGACCAAGCCCGAGATCTTGCAGATCGGCCCCTACCCGGAATGGGATCAGGTACCGCTCGAAGAGTCTTTCGTGGTGCACAAGTACTTCGAGGCCCCCGACAAGGCAGCGCTGCTGGCCGAGGTAGGCCCGAAGATTCGCGCTGTCGTTACTCGCGGGGAACTCGGCGCGAGCACGGAGCTCATTGCCGCGCTGCCCAACTTGGAGATCATTTGCATCTCCGGAGTCGGATTCGACGCCGTTGACCTGGACGCCTGCCGTGCTCGTGGCATCCGCGTCACCAATACTCCTGGTGTGCTGACCGACGACGTGGCCGACCTGGGTGTTGCCCTGGCACTTGCCCAGGCGCGCGGCATCGTCGGTGCAGAGGCCTGGGCCCGCAGCGGCAACTGGGCCGCCAAGGGCTTCTACCCGCTGCAGCGCAAGGTGACCGGAAAGAAGGCGGGCGTTCTGGGTCTTGGACGCATCGGCTTCGAGGTCGCCAAGCGGTTGGCCGGCTTCAACATGGACATCGCCTACAGCGACATCTCGGCGAAGGACTACGCACCCGACTGGGAGTTCATCGCCGATCCGGTGGCCTTGGCCGAGCGTTCCGAGTTCTTCTTCGTGACCTTGGCCGCTTCCGCCGAGACTCGTCACATCGTGAACAAGGACGTCATCGAGGCGGTCGGTCCCGATGGCGTGCTCATCAATGTGTCGCGCGCCTCCAATGTGGACGAGGAAGCGCTGCTGGATGCGCTCGAGTCCGGCAAGCTCGGCTCGGCCGCACTGGACGTCTTCGACAACGAGCCCAACATCAACCCGCGCTTCCTGGTCTTGGATAATGTCCTGCTGCAGCCACACCAGGCGTCCGGGACCGTGGAGACCCGCAAGGCAATGGGGCAGCTGATGCGCGACAACCTGACCGCCTACTTCGCCGGCCAGGACCTCCCCACCCCGGTCATCTGACCGCCGTCCGTCGCGCCGCGCCGCGCGCGCTACGGCACACGCGTTACACCTTCCCGCGCCCGAAATCCGAAGATGCGCCCGATATATCGGGCGCGGATCCAGATTCGGGGCGCGGGAACAGCGTCGGGGCGGTAGAACGGGGGCGGGGTTAGTCGACGCCGAATTCCATGGCGGCCCGGTCGAGGGCGGCTTCTTCGTCCGAGGTGGGGCGTGAGGCCGCCATCGTGCGTGCCGCCAGGCCCGGTTCGAGTTCGCCGATGAGCTGCTGGGTGTCTCCACCGCCGAGCTGACCCTGCTGCAGGTACTGTTCCAGCTTGCCGCGCGAATCGGTGATGTCGAGGTTGCGCATGGTGAGCTGGCCGATGCGGTCCAGGGGACCGAATGCCGAGTCCTCGACGCGTTCCATCGACAGCCGCTCGGGCTGGTAGCTGAAGTTCGGGCCATCGGTCGCCAGGATCGTGTAATCGTCCCCGCGGCGCAGCCGCAGGGTGACCTCACCGGTGACCACCGAGGCCACCCAGCGCTGAAGCGACTCGCGGATCATCAGCGACTGCGGGTCGAACCAGCGGCCCTCGTAGAGCAGCCGGCCGAGGCGCCGGCCTTCGTTGTGGTAGTTGGCCAGCGTGTCCTCGTTGTGGATCGCATTCAGCAGCCGTTCGTAGCAGATGAACAGCAGTGCCATCCCGGGAGCCTCGTAGATCCCGCGGCTCTTGGCCTCGATGATGCGGTTCTCGATCTGGTCGCTCATGCCCAGGCCGTGCCGCCCGCCGATTTCGTTGGCCTTCATGACCAACGCCACCTTGTCGTCGAAATGCTCACCGTTGATGGCGACCGGGTAGCCCTGATCGAAGGTCACGGTGATGACCTCGGGCTCGATCTCGACGGCGGGGTCCCAGAACTTCACGCCCATGATCGGTTCGACCGACTCCATCGAGACGTCCAGGCTCTCGAGAGTCTTGGCCTCGTGGGTGGCGCCCCAGATATTCGCGTCGGTGGAGTACGCCTTCTCCTTGGAGTCGCGGTACGGCAGACCACGTTCGGTGAGCCACTGGCTCATCTCGTCGCGTCCGCCCAGCTCGGCGACGAAATCGGTGTCGAGCCACGGCTTGTAGATGCGCAGCTGGGGATTGGCCATCAGGCCGTAGCGGTAGAACCGCTCGATGTCGTTGCCCTTGTAGGTCGACCCGTCGCCCCAGATCGAGACATCGTCCTGAGCCATCGCCTGCACCAGCATGGTGCCGGTGACCGCTCGGCCGATCGGGGTGGTGTTGAAGTAGTGCTTGCCCGCCGAGACGATGTGGAACGCGCCGCACTGCAGGGCGAGCAGGCCTTGTTCCACCAAGGACGCCCGGCAGTCCACCAGGCGCGAGATCTCGGAGCCGTAGGCCAACGCGCGGCCGGGCACCGAATCGATGTCGGGCTCGTCGTACTGGCCGATGTTGGCGGTGTAGGTGCAGGGGATCGCACCTTTCTCGCGCATCCACGCCACCGCAACGGAGGTATCGAGGCCGCCCGAGAAGGCGATGCCGACGCGTTCGCCGGCGGGAAGTGAAGTCAGGACCTTGGACACAGAGACAAGGATAACTGAAAGTTATGCCGCATGGAAACCGCAGACCACCGTGCGAGAACAGATGACTATTCGTGGCGACGCATAGTTATGCGTCCGGCTGGCGATCCGGGGAGTCCGTCGAGCGGTCGTTCAGATCATCGGCTCAGGCGGTCAGGATCACCTTGCCGATGATGTCGCCGGACGCGAGCAACCGGTGCGCTTCCTCGGCGTCGGGAAGCGGGACGCGAGTCTCGGGCGCCAGGCCGATCTGGCCCGAGGCGACCATCGGCCAGACCCGCTCGGCCACCTGCTGACAGATCGCCGCCTTCTGGGCTGCCGGACGCCCCCGCAGGCTGGTTGCCGTGATCGTGCCGCGCTTGTTGAGCAGCTTGGCGATGTTCAGCTCGGCCTTGGTGCCCTTCTGCATGCCGATGATGACCAGGCGTCCGTCGTCGCGCAGCGCTGAGAGGTTGTCGGCCAGGTACTTGGCGCCGATGATGTCGAGAATGACGTCCACCCCGCGGTCCGAGGTGGCCATCATCAGCTGGGTCAGCCAGTCGTCGGAATAGTCGATGACGATCTCGGCGCCCAGTTTGCGGCAGTGCGCGAGCTTGGCCGCCGACGCCGTGGTCGCCACGTGAGCGCCCAGCGCCCGCGCGTACTGGATGGCGAAGGTCCCGATGCCTCCGGCGCCGCCGTGCACCAAGAACCATTCGCCGCTGTTGAGGTGGACCCGGTCGAGGTTCGACAGCACGGTCGCCGCCACCTCGATGAGTCCGGCAGCGCTGATCAGATCGATCCCGGTGGGCGGGCGGATCGCCTGACCTGCCGGCACCACGACCTGCTCGGCATAGCCACCACCGGAAAGCAATGCAACCGCCTGGTCGCCGATCTGCCAGTCCTCAACGCCTTCGCCGATCTCGTCGATCACGCCGGAGCACTCCAGCCCCAAGATCTCGGACGCGCCGGCCGGCGGCGGATAGAACCCCTGCCGTTGCAGCAGGTCCGCCCGGTTGACACCGACCGCGGTGGTGCGGATGCGCACCTCACCTCGTCCGGGGTGCAGATCGGGCACCTCGGTCCAGCGCATCTTCTCCGGTCCGCCGAAACCATCGAGTGTGATCGCATGCATATCCCCAGCCTGCCATCTGAGCCGGGGCGCGTGGTGGGCTACCATGGTTTTGCCTCGGGCGAGATCGCATAGTGGACGAGTGCAGCCGCCTTGAAAGCGGCCGAGGGAAACCTCCGTGGGTTCGAATCCCACTCTCGCCGCCCTACCCAGCCACGCGGGCGCGCAGCGGAAGGAGACACCCTCCATGACTCAAGCCGCTTCTGGCAGCGAGCACACCAGCCACTATGCCCTGAAACCACGCAATCCAGTGCGGGCCTGGGCCATTGCGGCCTGCCTGTTGATCGCCGGCGTCGTGGCGCTGTGGACGGGATTGGCCGGTGAGGCCGCCAACGTGGCGCTCGTGGTGATCGGCGCCGTGCTGGCGGTGGCCGGACTCGGGCTCGGGATCGCCGCCCTCACCTTCGTGTCCAATCGGACCCTCTATGTGGTGCTGAGCCCCGACGGGTTCGAGGTGAGTGGGCCCGGCTATCACAAGTCCGGTGCCTGGATCGACGTGGACTCGGTTTCGGCCACCCCCGATGGCGCCCGGCTGGTGATCGGCCAGGGACATATCGAGCGCACCTTCATTCAGGCGCCCGGCGGCATCGCGGACGATCAGATGAAGGCGCTCACTGCCGACCTGTCGTCCCGGTTGGCCAATCACGGTCGCTGAATACGAGGTCGCTGAATACGAGACAGGAAACTGGATGCGCTCGGCTTGCGACGGCAGGTTCTGGCCCGAGGCTGCCGCAGCCAAGGCATAGAGGCCGGCTGCAGGTCCCAGCCACGTGGCCCGGCCCCGGGTGATTCGGCCGGTCGGGTGATCACCCGACCGGGGTGGTCAGCGGCTGGTCTCGGCGGGTTCGGATTCCGGCGGAGTGTAGACCGGGACGGTGTCGGGGATGTACCAGTCGCCTTCGGGCTCTTGATGCTGGTAGGCGCAGGCATCGGCGATGTCCTCCGCCTGACCGCTGGTGTTCCCGGTCGCGGTATCGGTCGGTTGCTCGGTGACCGGCGCCTCGGCGCCCGTCGGTTCCGTGGTCGGAGTCTCGGGCTGCGGCGCGTTCTTGGCCTCGGCCTGCTCCTGAGTGGAGGTGATCGCAGCCGCGATCTCCTCCTGCATTCGGTTGAAATCGGGGTAGGCGGAGCTGTACCAGCCGGTGCCGTCGTCCACGAACGAGATGCGGTTCACCACGCCACTGCGCTGGACACGTCCGGCGAGATCAACGATCGCCGACAGATGCTCCTGCGGGATGTCGGTGGAGACCATCTCGCCGGCCGCTTGGGCAATGTCCTCGTAGCGGGTCAGCATCGTCGCTGGATCGGCCTGGTCAATCACGGCCCTCACCAGGCAGGACTGGCGTTGCATGCGTCCGTAGTCGGCACCGGGAGAGTTGCAGCGGCTGCGCGCATACCACATAGCGTCGGTGCCATTGAGAAGTTGGCTCGGGCCCTCGGGTATCCAACCGCTCTCGCCGCAGTTGTAGTCCGCCGTGCTGCCGCCCTTGGCGATCGGGTAGTTCACATTGAGGGTAACGCCACCCATCGCGTCGATGAGGTTTACCAATCCGTCGATATTCACCAGGACGAAATAGTCGACCTTCTGGGCGGTGACGCCTTCGAAGGCCCATTTCAACGCATCCGCGCCGGGGTAGTCGGTATTCTCGAACAACTCGGGGTACATTGCGGGGGCGTCTTGCCAGACCGAGCTGAGGTAGGCATCTGAGCCGTCGTCGAAGCCGTACGGAAAGACCGAGGCGAGCGGCGAGTCTGCGGCGAATATCGGGTACTGCAGGTTGCGCGGCAACTGGATGAGCAGGGTCGCACCGGTCTTGGTGTCGATCGAGGCCATCATCATGGTGTCGGTTCTGACACCGAGATCGGTCTCGCGTCCCGCACCGGAGTCGCCGCCGAGCAGCAGAATGTTGACCCGTTCCTTGTCGGCCCAGGGATCGCTCTTCTCGAGGGTGGGACGGGTCTGTGACTGAGAGGTGTCTTCCGAGCCGAACAGGTCGTTGGACAATCGCGCGGTCTCGAACGAGTACGCCGATGCGACAGCGAGCGGGGCGCTCACGACGAAGGTGAGCAGCCCAACCACCACACCACCGATGGTGCGCTGCCTGGCGGTCATCCGACGCGGGCGCGAGATCAGGTACGTGCCGATGATGATCGCGATCCAGATCGCGGCGACCGCGATCAGGGCGAAGGCGATCGTCCGCATCCAACCGGTTTGCAGGGCGCTTCCGGCCGCGAGCAGGGGATTGCGCAGCACCATGACCCCGAGCACCACGGCTGCGGCAACGATCAAGGTGAGCAGTAGCACACCGAGCCGGTGAGCGCGGGTGCCGAGCATGCCGAGACCGGGGACGATCGTGCTGCCGATGGTACGGATGATGGCCCCGCGGAAGCGCCGGTCCGGCTTGGGCGCCGACGTCGTGGGTGCGGACGAAGTCCGTGGCGGCGGGGCACCGGTGGCACCGTAAGTGCCGCCAGCTCGCTGGGGGGTGTCGCCGGCCAGGTCGTCCGAACCGGGAGTTCGCAAGTCCCCAGCGATGTAGGCGTCGCGTTGAACGCGCTGCGCACCTTGGGCTGAGGGGGCTGTTGCGGGGTCGACACCACGTCGAGCGTGCCCGTAGGCGTCCCCCGGCTGACTCTCCACAGGCTTGGTCTCGGCGGGATCCCGCGCTTCTTCGGAATATCCGCGTCGTGCTGGGGTTGCCCGCCGGCCGTCGTCACTCGGCAGCGGCAAGATCAGACTTCCCTTCTTGCTGAGGGTTCGTGCACATAACCTTATCGAAGGGTAACCCGCCCCAGGAAGATGGACATCCCACCAGAGGCCGAAACCTCAGCCGGACGCGTACCCGTCTGGGCTTGCCGAAGTCGGCTACGACCGGCTCTTTGCGGAAGCGTTCGGTTGTCGCTAGCCTTGGACAGTCGCCTGGATGGAGCGTGTGCGTCCAGAAGGCTTGGAGGTGTCGCCTAGTCCGGTCTATGGCGCCCGCCTGCTAAGCGGGTTTGGGGCTCAACCCCATCGCGGGTTCAAATCCCGCCACCTCCGCCGTGATGTTGCAGGACATCGCAATAGCCCCGAATCTACGGCTCGTAGGTTCGGGGCTACTTGCTTTCGGGGCGGTGGGTTCGGATGGTCGGCTGGTGGCCGGCAGTCGAGGTTGAGTCCGATGATGCTCCCGGAGGATCTGCCCGGGTCGGCCATTGGCCATCGGTGGCGGCAGCATTTGGGTCTAGTGCCGGCCGTGCGCTAAAGTAACTAATCGCGTAAGCGCCCAGCACTCGTAGCTTAATGGATAGAGCATCTGACTACGGATCAGAAGGTTGGGGGTTCGAGTCCCTCCGAGTGCGCCAGTCGAAGTGAGAGCTCTCAGCCGGGGAACCGGCCGGGGGCTCTTCTTTCTGCTTCTTTTCTGCTTTTCGCCTCGGCGCCCCCGGACTGAGACCGCGCAGGCGGCGCTTTGATAACTGTTATCATTCCCATCGGATGTTCAACCCCGCACCACACGTGCCAGACACCAGAACCGAGCAAATGATGCATCTGCACCGTTCCCGCGGACCTGCCGCGGCACTCGCACTCGCCGCATGTTCGCCGGCCGGCAGCGGCTCTTCACCGGCCTCCACCCCGACATCAACAGGATCGTGCCCGACGACTCCGCTGGATGTCGTCGTGAGCGTCGACCAGTGGGGCGACATCGTCCAGGATCTCGGCGGCGACTGCGCAACCGTGCACATCGTCCTGGCAAGTTCCTCGGTCGATCCCCACGACTACGAGCCGACCTCAGCCGATGCGGTCGTTTTCGACACCGCGCAGCTGGTCGTGGTCAACGGCGCCGACTACGACCTGTGGGCTTCCGATCTGGCCTCGAATGCCGCCTCTTCGCCCGCGGTGGTCGACGCCGGCAGGTCGTCGGCGCCGCCGAGGGCGCGAATCCGCGCCTGTGGTATTCGCCGCGGTATGTGAGCGATGTCGCCCAGGCCGTCACCGACGAGCTGTCGACGCTGTCGCCCGACGCTGGCGACTACTTCGCCGAGCAGCACACGGCCTGGACGCAGGACATGCAGGATTACCAGAATCTGATCGCCACGCTGAAGGCCGGCGCCAACGGGCGGAACTACGCCGCAACCGAGAGCATCTTCGACTACATGGCCCAAGCGGTCGGCCTGACCGATGCCACACCGGAGGGCTTTGCGCGGGCCGCTGCGAACGAATCCGATCCGACACCGACCGACATCGCTGCGTTCGAAACCGCAGTGACACAAGGTCAGATCGACGTGCTGATCTACAAGAACACGCAGACCGACCGAGAATGAGCCGGCCGCGGAGCACGCCTCTGAGGCCGGGCCGGCCGCCGAGCGCACAACGGAGGACGAGCCGGCCGTCGCGCTGGACGACGTCAGCGTCGTCCGCGACGACCGGCTCATCTGGTCACAGGGCACCTTCACGATTCCGGCCGGGACTCTCACCGCGGTGATCGGCCCGAACGGCTCGGGCAAGACCACTCTGTTGGAGGTGCTGCTGGGGCTGCTGCCGGTAGCGAGTGGCACGGTGCGGATCCTTGGGCAGCTGCCGGGTGAGACCGACGCGATCGCCTACGTGCCTCAGGACTGCACCGCCGCCGCCGGCAGCGCCCTGTGCGCACGCGACATGGTCGCCCTGGGCCTGACCGGCACCAGCTGGGGGTTCCGCCGCACCACCGCTGCGCAGTGGAAGCGGATCGAGGAGACGATGCGCGCCGTCGATGCCTTCGACATGATCGACCATCGGCTCGCGACGTTGTCGGGCGGGCAGCGGCAGCGCGTCGCCATCGCTCAGGCGCTGGTCAGCGAGCCGAAACTGCTGCTGTTGGACGAGCCGCTGGCGAATCTCGACCTTCGCAACCAGCGCGAGGTGATCTCGCTGCTCGACCGGCTCAACAGCACCCTCGGAGTCACCATCATCATGGTGGCCCACGACCTCAACCCTCTGCTTCGCGTGCTCGACGGAGCGGTGTACCTCCTGGACGGCCACGCGCACTACGACACGCTCAACGGCGTCGTCGACGATGCGCTGCTCACGCACCTGTACGGCACCCCTCTGCACGTCGTCCGCACCGTTCAAGGCGACCTGTTCGTCCGAGGAGAGTGAACACCATCATGGAATCGATCTTCGTGTGCCTTGAGTTCCAGACCGACTGGTGGCAGGTGATGACATCGTCCTTCATGCGCAACGCCTTGATCGGAGGCACGCTCGTGGCGATCGCCGCCGGGGTGATCGGTTACTTCGTCGTCGTCCGTGGCACTGCCTTCGCCGCGCATGCGCTGGCCCACATCGGCCTGCCGGGCGCCACCGGGGCCGTACTGCTCGGGCTGCCGGTCACGCTCGGGTTGGCAGTCTTCTGCGTCGGCGGCGCGATCGTGATCGGTGCACTCGGACGCCGCGCGGGGGATCGTGAAGTCGCGACGGGCACCGTGCTCGCTTTCGCCGTCGGCCTCGGCCTCTACTTCTCCTCGCAGGCCACCCGCAGCTCGTCCACGATGACCAACGTGCTGTTCGGCAACCTGCTGGCGATCTCGCCGCAGGAACTCATCGTGTTTGCGGCATTCCTCGTCGGAGTCGTTGCCGTCGTCTGTGCCGTCTTCCGACCGCTGCTGTTCGCCTCGGTGAACGAGCGGGTCGCGCGCTCCCGCAGGGTTCCGGTGCGGGCCCTTTCGGTGCTGTTCATGGTGCTGCTCGGTCTGGTCGTGACCATGTCGGTGCAGGTGGTGGGCACTCTGCTGCTGTTCGCGCTCGTCGTCACCCCGGCGGCGACCGCCATCATGCTCACCCCGCGGCCCGGCCGGGCGATCGCGCTCGCTCTGGTGCTCAATCTGCTGTCGGTGTGGGCGGGGCTGGTCGTGGCCACCATGTTCAGCCTGCCGCCGAGCTTCTGCATCGTCACCATCGCCTGCACGATCTGGCTGGTGGTCCGCCTCACCGGACGCTCACGTCAGGTACAGCTCTAGCCGCTCACCGGCCCGGCGCCAGGCGCGGTGCCGACGCTGCGAGTGGCCTCTGTGGCCTCTGCGATCAGCGGGGCGCGAGGAACGTACCCCGGCAAGGCTCAGCCGACCAGATACTCCAGCACACCGCGTGCCTCGATCATCGCCGGCCCGTACCAGAACAGGGCCCGTCCCGGCACCGGCACCGTGCGTGTTCCCGCAGGAAACGCCTCGGGCCCGTCGTCCGGGCCGAACGGATAGGGCTCGTCGGGCAGCAGCACCGCATCCACGCCACCTCCGGCAGCGAGGATGTCCGCCACCTCGGCGTGCGGATAGCGTCCCGCGCCGTCGGCTGCGGCGTTCGCCCAGCCCAGCCGCTGCACGAGATCGTCCGCATAGGTCTGGCGACCCACCCAGATCCACGGATCACGCCAGATCGGCACCGCGACGCGCAGCCCCGGACGAGCCGCCGGCGCGTCCCAAACTTCGCGTGCCCGCGCAAGCCAGGCCGGCTGCTCGGCCAGCCCGAGAGCATCCCCGAAGAGCCGTCCCAGACTGCTGAACGCCTCGTCCACGCTGTCGATCTTCGTGACCCAGACCTCGGTCCCCGATGCTCGCAACCGCTCGACATCGAGCTTGCGGTTCTCCTCCTCGTTGGCGATCACCAGATCGGGCGCCAGCGCCCGGATCCTCGCAAGATCGGGATTCTTCGTCCCGCGGACCCGTTCAACCGCCAGATCGGCGGGATGGGTGCACCAGTCGGTGGCCCCCACCAGCACACCGGGCACGGTCGCGGCGATCGCTTCGGTGAGCGACGGCACCAGGCTGACCACACGGCGCGGCGATCGCGGCAGCTCCACCGGGGCGCCCAGGTCGTCGAGCATCGTGCTCAGGTCACTTGGCGGGTCGTTTGGGGAGCAGGTCGGGACGCTGGCTCGCCAGCAGCCGCTGAGTCCACCAGCCTTCGAGTACCTCGGGGGTGATGCCCAGCCAGTCGATCATCTTGGTGAACGACTTGCTGGTGAGGAACGCTCCCGAGATCTCCTCGACCCGGTCACCGAGCTTGAGCACCGCAACCGAGTAGCTGTAGCCCCATTGTTTGCGGTTGTAGACGGCGACTTTCTTGAGCCCGGTCACGTCGATCTTGCGGACGCCGATCCGCAGCAGGTCTGCCTGTCCGCGCACGAATCCGCTCACCGGCTGCACGAGGACGAAGAATCCGGGCACCGCCCAGACCAGCGCGGGCCAGCCGTCGCCGCGCGACAGCCAGGCAAGCGAGAGCAGCACCAGCGCACCCAAGACCATGCCGAGCGAAATCACCGGGGATGGCAGTAGTAGGAGCTTCGGTCGTGGTGCGCGATCACGCTTCCTTGCCATCGGATCTCATGCCTTCCCGTCGTCAGCCATCACCGGCTGATGGCCCTGCTGTCTCAGATCGTAGGCGTTCATCGGAATGCCCCGGGCACAGGTACCGCCCTGCGGCGCTGTTGCGGCACGCGGGGCGGGGCACCGTCAGGAGCGCTGCAGCACCTCGGCGCGGCATGCTGCCAGAAGTGGCTGGGGATCGGCCTCTCGTCCGGTCATCAGCCGGATCTGGTCGATCGCCTGGCCCACCAGCAGATCCAGTCCGTCCAGCGAGGTCACTGCGGCGGCCCGCGCCGCCCGGTCGAAGGCGGACGGGTAGTTGTTGTAGACCACTTCGAACACCGTGCGCGCCTGGGCGACCAGGGCCGCTGCCACGTCATCGGCCAACTCGACCGGCACCGTCGAGATCAGCAGATCCGCGCGCGGCCCCCAGCTTTCGGGCAGCTGTGCGGCCTGCCCGTAGGGCTGCACCTCGAAGGTGATGCCCGCCAGCGCCGCGACATCGTCCAAGCTCGCGTGCGCCCGTTCGGCGCTTCGGGCGCAGACCACGATCTCACCGACGCCGAGCTTGCCGAGCGCCCAGAATGCGCTGCGTGCGGTCGCGCCGTTTCCGATCACCACTGCCGTGGCGGCCGACTGGACGCCGGCCCGGCCCAGGGCGGCGACCAGTCCTGTGACATCGGTGTTGTAGACGCGGTTCGGGGCGCCGTCGCGTCCGAAGATGATGGTGTTGCCCGATTGCAGCGCTTCCGCGATCGGATCGGCGACCCCGTACGACAGCAGCGCCTTCTTGTTGGGCGCGGTCACCGACAGCCCTACCCATTCGGGTCCGAGCGCAGCGATGAAATCGCCGAGCGTGTCTGGCGTCACCTCGAACGCGTCGTAGCTGAACTGGTCGGCGATGCCCAGGCAGGCATAGGCGGTGCGGTGCAGCAACGGCGACAGCGAATGTGCGATCGGGCTGCCGATCACGGCGCATCGGCGCATCGGTGACTCCTCGTCCCAGATGAATTGCGGATAGGTTGACTCTATGAGCAGCGAATCGGTCGTCAACCCGTTCCGTCCTGAGTTGTGGGACGAGGTGGCCGGCTTCGAGTTCACCGATATCACCTACCACCGGGCCAAGGACGTGCCGGCGGTGCGGATCGCTTTCGACCGCCCGGAGGTGCGCAACGCCTTCCGCCCGCACACGGTGGACGAGTTGTTGCTCGCCTTCGAGCATGCCCGCCAGTCGGCAGATGTCGGCTGCGTGCTGCTGACCGGCAACGGCCCGAGCCCCAAGGACGGCGGCTGGGCGTTCTGCAGCGGCGGCGACCAGCGGATCCGGGGCAAGGCCGGATACCAGTACGCGTCCGGCACCGATGCGAGCACCATCGATCGCGCCCGGGCGGGGCGGCTGCACATCCTCGAGGTGCAGCGGCTCATCCGGTTCATGCCGAAACCGGTGATCGCGCTGGTCAGCGGCTGGGCGGCCGGTGGCGGTCACAGCCTGCACGTGGTCTGCGATCTGTCGTTGGCCTCCGAAGAGTTCGCGAAGTTCAAGCAGACCGATGCCGATGTCGCCTCGTTCGACGGCGGCTACGGTTCGGCCTATCTGGCTCGGCAGGTGGGTCAGAAGTTCGCCCGCGAGATCTTCTTCCTGGCCGATACCTACTCCGCGGCCGACGCCTACCGGATGGGCATGGTCAACAAGGTCGTCCCGCACGCGCAACTCGAGGACGAGGGGCTGGCCTGGGCGGCGAAGATCTGCGGCAAGTCGCCGACTGCCCAGCGGATGCTGAAGTACGCCTTCAATCTCGCCGATGACGGGTTGATGGGCCAGCAGCTGTTCGCCGGTGAGGCGACCCGGCTCGCGTACATGAGCGATGAGGCGGTGGAGGGCCGTGACTCGTTCCTGAACAAGCGCCCGCCCGATTGGTCCGACTACCCCTATTACTACTGAGCGCCAGCGCGGGCCTTCAGACGTGGAGCGCGAGAAGCCCAAGCTACTGGTCAGAGTTGGGTCGGGTTATCCGCAGGCCAGACAACCCAACCCAAGATCGGCGAACCAGGTCCGACCCGGGTGTTCAGGTGGTGGCCAGGAGTTGTATTGTGGCGCGAGCCCGTTCGATGCCAGCCACTGTCTGGCAGCGTGACTCGATGAAAGGGTGCACTAAGCGTGATGGCAGAATGGACCCATGGCTGAGCTGCACGATGGTGTCACCCTCGAAGGTGACATCGCCCGTCGCGCCTCCCGCATCCTAGAAGTCGCCCAGAACTTCGCCGACCAGGTGCGCCGCGAGGCGGACGAGTACGCGGTGAAGAAGAAACAGGACGCCGACGACGCCAATGTCGACATCGAGCGCATGCACGCCGATGTCGCCCGGCAACATCAGCTCGCCGTCGACCTCAAGGAAGAAGCCCAACGCATCCAGATCCAGGCCCGCATCGACGCCGATGCCCGCATGGACGAAGCACTGGTGCAAGCCAACCAGATCACCGCAACCGCCGAGCAGCAGGCGAACACCGCGCTGGCCGAGGCTCTCGCCGAGGCCGATCAGATCACCGCGGCAGCTCGCGACAAGGCGGATCATCTCATCGCCCGCACCGAGGCCGACGCCGCGCAGGTGCGACAGCAGGCGGACAACGAGCTCGCGGCTGCCCGGGCGACGATCGCTGCCCAGGCAAAGGAGTCGGGCGATCAGATCGCCGCCGACAAGGCCGAGGCCGAGCAGAACTGCCGCATCATGGTCGAGCAGGCTCAGGCGCAGGCCACCCGCATTCTGGACGAAGCCAACCAGGCCGCCGAGCAGACAACCCGCGAGGCCGCCGAGCAGCTCGCGCAAGCCCAAGCGGAGGCCGCGTCCATCATCGAGACCAGCCAGGCGAACGCCGACCAGCAGCGTGCCGATGCCCAGGCCCAATACGAACGCATCACGAACGAGGCGCAACAGCAGCTGGACTGGACGAAACAGACGATCAGCGAGCTGCTCGCCGGCGCGAAGGCGGAGGCTGAGCAGACCGGCGAGCAGGCGGTGGCCGAGGCCGCCGCGCATCGCAAGCAGGTACACCAGAAGTTGCAGCTACTCATCGCGCGCCAGGCCCACAGTTCGCGAACCATGATCCGCGACGCCGAAGCCCGCAGCACGGAGCTGAACTCCCAGGCCGAAGCCACCCTCCGCGCGGCCCAGGCCGATGCGGCGCGTACCCTGCACGATGCCGAGCTGGCCGCCAGGGACCGCCTCGAATCGGCCACCCGCGAGGCCGAGGGCGTGCTCGCCCGCGCGTCCGCCCAGAAGGCCGAGGCCGACGATTCAGCCAGGCGGATCCGCGAACGTGTCAACGCCGACCTGACCAAGTTGCGCCAGGACACCTTCGAACAGACCAGCCTGACCCGTGCCGAGGCAGTTCAGCTGCTGCGCGAGGCCCGCAACGATGCCGACCGAGTGCGCCGCGAAGCCGATGAGATGTTGTGGAAGGCTCGTGCCGAGGTCTCCCGCCTGGCTGCCCGCCGCGACAACATCGCCAGTGAACTTGGCCATCTGTCGGGGGTCATCGAGGCACTCGCCGTCCCCGTGCCAACCGTCCAAGACAACGACACTGACAATCCTGACAACGCCGAATAGCCAAGGAGAGCAATTATGACGCAGGCATCTTTCCGCCTCGTCCGCAAGGGTTATGAACCCAGTGAAGTAGATCAGCGGGTTGCCCAGCTGAGTGCGAGCATTCAGCAGTTGCAGTCCGATCTCGCCCGCGCACACGACGACAACGCCGTCCAGGCGGTCGAGAACACCAAACTTCGTCAGGCGAACAGCGATCTGGCCGGCCGCATCGAGATGCTCGAGCAGGCCGTCCAGGAGGTCCGCGACGAGCGTGACAACGGCGTGCCGCCGACCTTCGCCAACCTGGGTGGCCGTATTGGCCAGATGCTGACGCTCGCTCAGGAGGAGGCCGACGAGTTGCGCAGCACGGCGCAGGCCGAAGCCGAGAAGCTGACAGCCGATACGAAGCAGCAGGCAGCCGATGCGCTGGCGGCCGCTCAGCAGGAGGCCGGGGAACTGCGTTCCCGTGCGGAGGCCGACGCGGCCCGCACCATTGAGGACGCCAAGCAGCAGGCCGACCACCTACGCGAGTCGGCCGACGGTGAGGCGACCGCGCGGCTGGAAGAGGCAGAGGCCGTCTACGAGGCGCAGCGCGCTCAAGCCGCCGCTGCGGCCGCCGACTTCGAGCAGACGCTCGCCGAGCGTCGCGCCGAGGCCATGAACGAATTGAACTCGGCCCTGGAGAAGAAGACCACCGAGGTCGAGTTCGCCACCGACAAGCTGAACCAGGCCCGTGCCGAGGCCGCGCGGGTGACCAGTGATGCCCGCGAGCAGGCCGAGCAGATCGTCCGCGATGCGCAGAACCAGGCCAACACGCTGTTGACCGAGGCCAAGCAGCGTGCGGAGGGCATCCGGCAGAACTCCGAACGTGAGTTGGCGGCCGCCACCGCACGCCGCGATTCGATCACTGCCCAGCTGTCGAACGTACGGCAGATGCTGGGTACCCTCGGCGGACCACAGCAGGCATTCATCGACCCGACCAACCCGCGCACCGCGCAGGATTGGGCAGCCAAGCAGGAGGCGGCCGAGCAGGCCGCGGCCGCCAAGCCAGAAGAAGCGGACGCCGCGCAGGAAACCGTCGAAGCAGCCGCTGAGTAGGGAGTTCGTCACAAAGATCGCGCCGGCCGGACGACCCGGTCGGCGCGATCTGTGTCTATACCAGCAATTTCAGCATGGGCCGGGGCGGACGGCGCTGGTCGTCCCGGACCCAAGACCTGGGTTGGTCAATCGACGATGCCGTACAGCCGGTCGCCGGCATCCCCGAGACCCGGGACGATGTAGCCATGCTCGTTGAGCCGCTCGTCCACCGCGGCAACGACCAACGTGGTGGTGATGTTGAGGTCGTCAACCAGCGCCCGGAAGTTCTCGACGCCCTCCGGGGCGGCGAGCAGGCAGATGCAGGTCACGTCGTTGGCGCCGCGCTCGGCCAGAAACTCGACGCAACCACTCAGGGAGCCGCCGGTCGCCAGCATCGGATCGAGCACGAAGCACTGGCGTCCGGACAGGTCGTGCGGCAGCCGCTCGGCGTAGGTGAACGGCTCCAGGGTCTCCTCGTCGCGAACCATGCCGACGAACCCGACCTCAGCGGTGGGCATCAGCCGGGTCATGCCGCTGAGCATTCCCAGACCCGCCCGCAAGATCGGCACCACCAGCGGCTTCGGGTCGAGCAGCGCAACACCCGCCGCCTCGGCGACAGGCGTCTGGATAGCGATCGGCCGCACCCGAACATTGCGGGTTGCTTCGTATGCCAGCAACGTGACCAACTCGTCGACAAGATCGCGGAAGGTCGGGCTCTTGGTGTTGATATCGCGCAGACAGGTCAGCTTGTGGGCCACCAACGGGTGATCGAGTACCTTGAAATCCACGTGACTTACCTTTGCACAGCCGGACGCGGTGCTGCGCGCGGGGTGCAGAAAGTGACCCCTGGACTTTCAGCCCGGGGGCGCATCTGTCACCATGGGGGATGTACGCGCGGGTAGCTGTGAGGAGCCAGGATATGAGCGCTGATGACGAGCAGTTCGTAGACACGGAATCCCCGGACGCTGATGACCTGAGCGAAGAGTTCGACGACCACGATTCCGATCTGGATGGTGGCATCGTCCCCGATGACTATGACGAACTCGATGACGACTCGACCGATGACGACGACGAGTCCGACGACGACGAATCCGACGAGGATGAGGCGGACGAGGATGACGATTCGGACGACGAGGACGGGTCGGACGATGAGGACGACTACGACGACTATGACGACGACTATGAAGACGCCACCGAGGAGGACATCGATTTCTGCGTCGCGCTCTACCGTGAGGACGGGGTCGCGGTAGTCACCGAGCTGGCGCCGCAGCTGGCCAATGACCTGGACGAACTGGTCGAGCAGTTGCGGCGGCTTCCGGGGGACGCGGGTGCGTTGGGTGTGGTGTCGATCGCGGGGCAGTTCTTCGTGCTCTGCCGGGTGCGTGGACGCATGGTGCAGGTGCTGCTGAGCGATTCGCTGTCGGCCAACGACTGGCCGATCGCGCGTGACGTGGTCGACTACCTCGGCATCGAGGTGCCGGATCCGGATGATGACTCCGAAGCGCTCGGCGATTTCGACATGCTGACCGATCAGGGTGTCAGCGAGTTCGATATGGAGCAGATCGCCAGTGACCTCGAGGAGGATTCCGACCAACTGGCGCGTCAGATCATCGACCTGATGAAGTTCAGCGGACCGTTCGAGCGGGCAGTCAACTGAGCCGTTGGGATGCGCCGATGCGGCGCGCGCTTGCGGTCGCCGATCAGGCGGCGGCTGCCGGCGACGTTTCCGTCGGCGCGGTTGTGTTGTCCCCGACAGGTGAGATGCTGGCCGTGGCCGGCAATGAGCGGGAACTGCTTGCCGATGTCAGCGCGCACGCCGAGATCGTTGCGTTGCGCCAGGCGGCCGCTGTGGTCGGGCAGGGTTGGCGACTTCCCGGTTGCACGCTGGTGGTGACATTGGAGCCTTGCGCGATGTGTGCGGGCGCGATCGTGGCGGCCCGTATCCAGCGGCTGGTCTTCGGCGCATTCGACCCGAAGGCGGGAGCTGTTGCGTCGTTGTGGGATCTGGTGCGAGATCCGCGCCTGAACCACCGCGTCGAGGTAATCTCGGGGATACTCGCCGGCGAGGCCGAGCAGCAGCTGAGGAGTTTTTTCGGGGGACGCCGCGGCTAGCAGCACCGGCAGAGCGGTCAACTGGAAAAACAGGTCGCCGATGCCGTACCCTAGTCGACGGTGACGTGTCTGAGCGGCCGAAAGAGCTCGCCTCGAAAGCGAGTGTGGTGCAAGCCACCGAGGGTTCAAATCCCTCCGTCACCGCGTGTGATGTCGCAGACATTGCGGACGCCTGAACCGAGTCAGTGGGTTCAGGCGTCCGTCGTATCACGGCAGAGTGGTCAGCTGGTGGGCAGCCCGGCAGGTGCTGTATTGCTCGGTAATCTGAGGGCATGTGGGCGTTTCTCCAGCCGGTGTCGGATTTCGTCCGGCATTTCGATGCCGAGGAACTGCGTCGGCTCGCGATGAACGCTGCTGATGGGATCGTCGCAACCGCGGGCATCGTGCAAGGTCTGAATGCGGCCGACCAGGTTGACTCGGTGCTGTCAACCGCCGCGCTGCTCAGCCTGCTCGCTGGCGGCATCGCCGCCGCATCGGTGATGTACTACGAGGCGTCGTGGGAACGTGACGCGATCGTGGCCGCCGTGGAACAGGAACGCGCCCAGCACGCCGCGAACCCGGACCTGGAACTGAGCGAACTGGCCTCCCTGTACGTAGCTCGCGGGGTGGACCCAGAGTTGGCACGCCAGGTTGCCGCTCAGCTCAGTGCCAGGGATCCCGTCACTGCACACATCCGTGAGGAACTGGGTCTGGACGAGGACGACCTCGCCATTCACCCGGTGATGATGGGTATTACCACCTTCTTCGCATTCGCGGTCGGCTCGTTGGTCCCGCTCGCCGGCATCCTCTTGGCACCGCCGGAGTGGGATGTGCTGGTGACCTTCGCGATGGTGCTTGGCGCGCTGGTACTGACCTCGATCCTGGTGGCGCGAGCCGGGCACACCAGCGTCTGGCGCACGGCAGTGCGTACCTTGCTGATCGGTGCCGGCGCGATGCTGCTGTCGATGGGTGGCGGCGAACTGCTGAGCTGAGCGGCCGGGCAGCGGGATCTCGCTCAGGTCGGGGCGATCAGTGGGTGCACCCCACGGAAGTGCTCCAGCACAGTCGATGTCTCCGTGGAGGCCACGGCGGCATGCTGATTCAGTTCATTGAGGACGAAGTCGCGCAGCCCCGCAGAATCGGCCATGGCGACCCGGACCAGCAGATCGCGTGAGCCCGCCAGGAAATAGACCTCGATGACGCCGGGACAATGGGCCAGCCGCTCGGCTTTGGTGCGCAGTTGCGCCCGGGCGGAGGGTTGGATCTGGATCTGGATGAGCGCCTCGAGCGGGCGTCCGACAGCGGCGAGATCGACGTCGGCATGAACTCCGCGTATGACCCCCGAATCGATCAGGGCGTGCACACGGTTGTGGGCGGTCGACTCCGCCACCGAAACGGTCTGGGCCAGTGTGCTGTTGGGTATTCGTCCGCGAGCCATCAGAACTTGCAGGATCAGACGGTCTATCGCGTCCAGTGGTCGAGGATTCTTCGGCGCCGTTGCCTTGGCGTGATCATTTTTAGGTGTCACGACGCAAATTTATCTTGAAGGATCCTCATGATGAAGGACTTGGCGGTTCCTTTGTCGAACTTTCCTGACCATTCTTTCGGTATGGGTTCCGCAACGCCGCGGGACCTCATCAATCCGGAAGGTTGAACATGAGAATCGGTGTTCCCAAAGAGATCAAGAGCCAGGAGTCCCGCGTCGCTGTAACTCCGGCCGGCGTGCATCAACTGGTTCAGCACGGTCATGAGGTCCTGGTCGAGGCCGGGGCTGGTATCGGCTCTGCAATCAGCGACGAGGCATACCAGCACGCCGGTGCAACTCTCGTCGGATCTGCTGCCGAGACCTGGGGTGCAGCCGACCTGCTCTTGAAGGTCAAGGAACCCATTGCATCCGAATACCAGTACCTGCGTCCCGACATGGTGCTGTTCACCTACCTGCATCTGGCGGCGGACCAGCCCCAGACCGAGGCCCTGTTGTCGTCCGGCGCCACAGCCATCGCCTACGAGACCGTGCAGACCGACCGTGGCGCACTCCCGCTGCTCTCGCCGATGAGTGAGGTCGCCGGACGCCTGTCCGCCCTGGTCGGCTCGCAGTGCCTGCTCAAGCACAACGGCGGCGACGGCATGCTGATCTCGGGTGTGCCCGGCGTCAAGCCCAGCAAGGTCGTGGTCATCGGCGGCGGTACCGCGGGCTACAACGCGGCGCAGATTGCCCACGGCATGCGCGCCCAGGTCACCGTCCTCGACGTCAACGCCGAGCGGCTCGTCCAACTCGATTCGGAGTTCCGCGGCGGCGTCTCCACCATCGCATCGACCTCCTACTCGATCCGCGACGCGATCGCCGATGCCGACCTGGTCATCGGATCGGTGCTCATTCCCGGCGCCAGGGCGCCCAAGTTGGTCACCAATGACATGGTCGCCTCTGCGAAGCCCGGTTCGGTTTTCGTCGACATCGCCGTTGACCAGGGTGGCTGCTTCGCCGACACTCACGCGACGACCCACGCCGACCCGATCTACACCGTGCACAACAGCGTCTTCTACGCGGTCGCGAACATGCCGGGCGCCGTGCCGGTCACCTCGACCTACGCACTCACCAATGCGACATTGCCCTACGTGACCAAGTTGGCCGATCTCGGTTGGCGCGAGGCGTTGTGCCGCGACCGGACGCTGGCCCGCGGCTTGTCCACGGTCGCCGGTGAGCTCACCAGCGAGCCTGTCGCCGCTGCCTGGGGTCACGCCTTCACATCCATCGAGCACGTGCTCGCAGCATAGGCCTGCGCCTCACAGATTCGTCTGCGAGGCACTGCCGACGGAGATCACGGGGCTGCCCGGACGCAAGACGGGCAGACGAGTATTCTCGTCCGGGTGGGCACGGCGCCCACCCGGTTTCCGCCGGCGTCATCGTCGCATGGAAACAAAGGAGTTCCCACGTGAGTAGTCAAGATTTACATACCAGCCAGCCGACCGCGGCCACGTCCGAGACCGACTCGGGCGAAAGCCTCGAGCGGGGGGCTGGGCAACAGGCACCTGCAGCTGATCGCCATTGGTGGCGCCATCGGCACCGGCCTGTTCATGGGTTCCGGCAAGACCATTTCGCTGGCCGGCCCGTCCATCCTTCTCGTCTACGCCATCATCGGCATTCTGCTGTTCTTCGTGATGCGGGCCATGGGCGAGCTTCTGCTGTCGAACCTGAAATACAAGTCGTTCCGCGATATCGCCGAGTCAGTTCTCGGCCCGTGGGCCGGCTTCTTCTCCGGCTGGACCTACTGGTTCTGCTGGATCGTGATCGGTATCGCCGATCTGACTGCGGTCACCGCCTACGTGCAGTACTGGTGGCCGGACGTGCCGAAGTGGCTCGCCGCCACTTGCCTGGTCGCGCTGCTGCTTGGCCTGAATCTGATCGCCGTGCGACTGTTCGGTGAGGTCGAGTTCTGGTTCGCCATGATCAAGATCGTCGCGATCGTTTCGTTGATCGTCGTTGCAGTGGTGATGGTCGTCGCCGGCTTCACCTCTCCGGAGGGCCATCAGGCCTCGGTCGCCAACCTGTGGAATGACGGTGGGTTCTTCCCGACCGGCGGTGGCGGTTTCCTGGCAGGCTTCCAGATCGCCTTCTTCGCCTTCGTCGGTATCGAACTCGTCGGCACCGCCGCCGCTGAGACGAAAGACCCGATGAAGACCCTGCCCAAGGCAATCAATGCGATTCCGCTACGGGTGATGCTCTTCTACATCTGCGCACTGGCCGCCATCATGGCCGTCACCCCGTGGCGTTCCATCAACCCGGCAGTCAGCCCGTTCGTATCGATGTTCGGGTTGGCGGGCTTTGGTGCTGCTGCCTCGGTGGTCAACTTCGTCGTCCTGACCTCAGCTGCATCATCGGCCAACTCGGGCATCTTCTCGACCTCCCGGATGCTGTACGGGCTCGCCTTGGACCACAAGGCCCCGGGACGGTTCGGACGCCTGACCAAGCACAAAGTGCCGGCCAACGGCCTGATCTTCTCCTGCAGCTGCCTGCTGCCCGGACTGGTCCTGCTCTACCTGTCGGATTCGGTCATCCAGGCCTTCACGGTGGCGACCACCGTCGCCTCGGTGCTCTTCATCTTCGTGTGGAGCATCATCATGGTCAGCTACCTGGTGTACCGCCGCCGCAACGCCGATCTGCACGAGGCCTCGACCTACAAGATGCCGGCAGGCATCCCGCTGACCTATGTCGTGCTGTTCTTCTTCGTCGTGATGCTCGGCATCCTGGCGCTCGAGCCGGACACCAGGATCGCGCTGATGTTCACGCCCATCTGGTTCATCGTGCTGGGCCTCATCTACGCGGTGCGACGCAGGCGTCATCCTGACTTCGAGGCCAAGGGTGCGGTTCCGGAAGGCCCCGAACCCGCGATGCGAGACGAGCTGGTGCTGACCAGCGAAATCGTCGAGCCGGAGTCATGGTCCACCGAGGACGACCTGCAGGCGGTCATCGAGGTCACCGAACAACGGCAGACCCCGGTACCCGGCAGCTAGCGCTGCTTGTCACCAACACCTTCCGGATTCCAGGCCGGTCAGCTGTTCGTCACCCCGGGCGGCTGGCCGGCCTCACCGCGTCCGCTATCCGCTCGCACCCAGCCGGAGTTCATCGCGAGGTTTCAGCGCTGCTGAGCGCCCGGGAACTGACCGGGACCGCCGGCGTCGTGGCGATAGGCGTCTTGCGGACCGGGCGTCCATGTCTGCGGTGTGGAACCTCCGTCGCGCTGCCGTTCGACCAGGGCCGCCAGGCGGTCGGTGCGCATGAAGGCAACCGCCAGGCAGCAGATGCCGGCTAATCCGAGCAGCCCCGAGATCACGGTGCTGGCCGTGACCGCCCACAGACCCAGCGCACCGGCTGCCATCGGCAGCGCGAAGCCCACCGCCCGCGCGCCCAGTAGCAGTGTGATGCCGATGATCGCCAGAGCACGGGCGCTGCTGCGCCCGGCGACAATCAGCCAGATCAGCAGTCCGAGTTCGATCAACAGGCTGAGGATGGCCATCAGCGAACTGGCCAGCGCCATCATGGAAGTAGTCACGGTTTCCTCCGTCGAAAATGATCATGGGTTCGTCCACCAACCTAGTTCGTGACGGGGGCCCGCTGCCGGTGGGTAGACTCTCAGCGGTGAGTGAAGCGAATGTGGATCCCTGGTGGGAACGTTGGTCGTCCTACTTCGTTGCCAACTTCCGCGCCGGCCGGATCCGCGTCAAGGGCGCGGCGATCCCCACCGTTCAGACCGCCTTCTTCGCCACCTTGTCATGGCTGTTCTGCTATTACGTGCTCGACGACCCGGCCCCGATCTTCGCGCCGATCGCAACCTTCGTGTGCATGGGACTCAGCCGCAACCGCGAACTGCGCAAGACAGCAGAAATGGGGTTTGGCGCCAGCATCGGCGTGCTCATCGGTGGGCTGGTCGGGCAGTACTGGGGCTTCGGTCCCGTCCAACTCTTCGTGCTCTTCTTGATCTGCCCGCTGCTCGGGCGTCTGATAGACCGTGCCGAGATGGTCGCCTTTCAGATGGCGATTCAGTCGATGGTGGTGGCTGCCATGATTGCGCTGATGAACGCCGGGTCAACCGCTCTCGAGCGGTTCTTGAGTGCCATCGTCGGTTCGGCCGTGGCGTTGTTGGCCACCGTGATCCTGCCAACCAACGTCATGACGCGCCCCAGACGCTATGTGGCGTATGCGATCTTGGAGGCGTCGCGCATCATGCGGCGGCTGAGCAAGGGGCTGCTGGACGGCGATGCCGAGAGCATCGCTCAGTTGCAGGGCCGCCTCACCTCCATGCGTGAGCTGCTGAACGATGGACGCCGTGCGCTCACCAGCGCCCAGGAAACCGCCGCGGTTAGCCCGCGGGCATTCGGATCCCGACAGGGCCTGGCAGAACTCGACCGCATGCTGGGACTCATCGAGCGCATGCATGTCACCTTGTCCATGATGCAACGACAGGGCCGCGGCATGGTTTCCGAGGTGGGACCGATGCCCGAGTTGGCGGCTCCGATGTGGCATGCGGCTGATCTGCTGGAGCAGGTCTCCAAGGGTGTCGCCGACTGGAAGCGTCCGACCGAGGCCCGCGATCAGGCCGTGCAACTGGCAAGCACACTCGGGCCGTCGACGTTCGTCCACGATCCAGACGATTGGCGCAGCGCGGCGCTGGTGTCGATGCTACGAGCCGTTGCGGTCGACATGCTGGAACTCACCGGGTTGTCGATGGTTCAGGCGCGTGCGGTGCTCGCCGACATCGGGGACTATCAGCCCGATGAGGACCCGACTGCTCCCGAGGTCGAGTTGGCGTCCACGATCTGGGGGACCGAGCAGTTGCCTGCCGTCGGACCGCACCCCGATGAAGACCGCTCCACCGAGCCGGACGAGGACTCTTCCTCGAAGCGAGAACTGCCTCACCAAGACTAGTGTCCTGCGCTCAAACTCGGGGTTCGCGGCGGCTGAGGCCGGACCGCCCTCGGGTACGCGCGTGAGCCGGTTGAGTCGCTGACGCCAGCTTCGAAAAAGAAAAATCCCGGCCAAAAAGCTCATGCAGAAAAGTGGTGCTCAGACGATTCTGGAGGCCGTCAAGCACAAACTCGTTGATCAAAATTGTCCGTGTTGCCGCTGCGGATCGGCGGCGCGCCACACACAATCTCACCGGCGCGAATTCTTACAGAAGTGGGTACTCTGAGGAGATTTCTACGCGAGAGTCCGGGGGCGGCTGCGCCTACGGCCACCGAAATCGTGCTTCCTCATCCTCGCCAACCAGCTATCTACAAGGAAAGATATAGATCCGAGCGGCTAGTCTCCCGATTCAATTTCGAGTTTACGATAGCTGTGTGGCGTTTTTAGGTAATTTGTCTCTGATAGCTTACGCTCAGGAGTATTCACAGTTTGTGATGGTTCCTCCGTGATTCGGAGGATTTTGGAGGCCTTCATGGAAAGCCGAATACCCCAGCATTCTCGACCGTCCGAACGGTCACCTCTATTTTCTCGTGCCGCCGCCGGCCTTGCACTCGTGATGGTCGGTGTTGTCGCACTGTCACTACCGGTTCAGTCGGCCTACGCGACCGGCACAGCGGTCGACCTCGGCACAAGCGCCAGCTACTCTGTTCTCGGCGGCCAGTCCGTTACCAACACGGGATCGTCAGTCCTAGCCGGCGATCTCGGAGTGAGCCCCGGCACCTCGATAACCGGATTCCCGCCGGGCACCGTCCTCGGTGACACTCATACGACCGACGCCCACGCATCCCAGGCGCAGTCGGATCTCGGCATCGCCTACAACAGCGCTGCAAGTCAGGCGTCAGATGCCAGCATCTCCGATGACCTCGGCGGCAGCACTCTCCTCGCCGGCGTCTACACCGCCTCCAGCTCCATCGGAGTGACGGGGACCCTCACGCTCGATGCCGAAGGCGACCCGGACGCGGTCTTCATCTTCCAGATCGGTTCCACCCTGATCACAGCGCCGAACAGCACGATCTCTCTCCTCAACGGCGCGCAGAGCTGCAACGTCTTCTGGCAGGTCGCCAGTTCCGCCACGCTCGACACCAACACCCAATTCGTGGGCACGATCATGGCGTTGACGTCGATCACCGCGAACAATGGAACCACCGTCGACGGACGAGCGCTCGCCCGCAATGGTTCAGTCACCCTCGACACGAATACCTTCACCAATAGTGTCTGCAAGGACACCCCGCCGACGGGTACGCCGACCGACACGCCGACGGACACGCCGACCGATACCCCGACGGACACGCCGACCGATACCCCGACCGATACCCCGACGGACACGCCGACCGATACCCCGACGACTCCGCCAGCCACGCATCCCGGCGGCCCCGGCACACACCCCGGAGGTCCCGGTACGCAGCCGGGCGGTCCCGGTACGCAGCCCGGCGGTCCCGGCACTCACCCCGGCGACACCACACCACCACGCGGTGGCGGTGAGCAACCATCCGGCGGAGAGACCTCCGGACCGAGTATGACGGCGCTTCCGAATACCGGCGCGTCCGGTGGCAATCCACTGGCCGCTGCCTCGGGCGTAGCCGTCCTGGTCGGAATCGGCCTGATCGTTAGCGGCATCACGCGATCACGCCGAGTCAAGTCCTGATCTGATCCGGGGGCGGTGACCACAGCCATGCTGGGTCACCGCCCCCAGCAGCGCGCCGTCGTGGTTGTTGCCCTCGCGAGCAGCCCCAGTGGCGCAGCGATAAGACAGTCGTTCGCGCCTAACGCAAAGACGTGGTCAGCCGGCGTTCCCATCAGCCGGCGCTTCGGTCGCACCAGGGATACAGATGACACCGCCGGGCACATCGATCGAGGTGGGGGCGTCATCGTTGAATCCGGAGTAGCTGTCACCCAACAGCACATCGACGGTACCGTCGGTGCGGTCGTCGCCGCGGGTCTGCGGGTCCACGAAGAAACCTGCCACCAACTGGACCTCTGGCGAATCCGTTGCGGCGCCGACGATGGTGGTCGCGCCTACCTGCTCACTGGTGTTGGCCGCCGATTTCGTGTGGAAGCCGTGGTAGGCCAGCTGCTCGGTGACCTGCCCGGCCAGACCGGAGGCACTGCCTCCATTGAACACCTGGACGGTCACCTGGGTGGTGATGAGGACAGACGCCGACTGGGTAACGCAGGGGGTGGAATCGCTGAACGGACGGGTCAGCTGCTCCCAGCCCCACCACAGTCCGTAACCCAGCAGCGCAAGCAGCACCAGCAGGGTGATGGGGGTAGCCCACCGGCGCACCGCACTCCTCACTTCTGCTCCTGAACGCTAGGGCCCGCAGGCCGGGTGGATGGCGTCAGCCTACTGCACTCGAGGATTGGTCAAGATCCAGCACACGAGCATGCACCGTCTGTCGCTGCTGCAGCGCAGAACGCAACGCGCGATGCAGGCCGTCCTCGAGATAAAGTTCGCCGTTCCACAAGACGACGTGCGCGAACAGGTCGCCGTAGAAGGTGGAATCCTCCTCCAGCAGCGCGTCCAGGTCGAGGGTGCGCTTGGTGGTCACCAACTGATCGAGGCGCACCTGCTGTGGTGCGACTGAGGCCCATTCACGCTGTGTGTAGCCGTGATCGGGGTAGGGCCTGTCTTCGCCGACTCGTTTGAAGATCACCCGGCCATCCTAACCAGCCGATGACTGGGCACCTGGGTCATTGCGGAAGACCTTTCGGCGAGTCTTAGGGATGCATCCGTCCGGCGCCGGTCTGTCTGCCGGCGGTTGCCCCGTGGCATGCTTGGTGCCATGTCAGCTGATCGGCCGGTTGAGGCGGCCCGTGAAGAAGCGATCGACGCGATCCGCTCGGGCTACACCTTTACCGAACCTGCCATTGATGTCGGTGTGCTGAGTGTGGACGACGAGCCGGTTCCCGATGCGCGCATCCGCATTCCATTGGCCATGCTGAACCGGCACGGGCTGATCAGCGGGGCGACCGGCACCGGCAAGACCATCACCTTGCAGGTGCTGGCCGAACAGATCGCTCGCGCCGGGGTGCCGGTCTTCGCAGCCGACATCAAGGGCGACCTTTCGGGCATGGCCACCGCTGCCGAGCCCACCGAGAAACTGCTCGCACGTACCGCGAAGAACGGTCAGGACTGGCGGCCCGCGGCGTCGGCCGTCGAGTTCTACGCACTGGGCGGCCAGGGCAAGGGCACACCGCTGCGGGCCACCATTTCGAGTTTCGGGCCGATCCTGCTCAGCAAGGTGCTGGAACTGAACGAGACCCAGGAGTCCAGCCTCGGGCTGGTCTTCCACTTCGCCGATCAGGCCGGTCTGCCCCTGCTGGACCTGCAGGATCTGGTGGCCGTGCTGAAGTATCTCGACTCCGACGAGGGCAAACCGGTGCTTAAGCAGATCGGTGGACTGAGCAGCCAGACCGTCGGAGTGATCCTGCGATCGATCGTCAATCTCGAGCAACAGGGCGCCGGCGTCTTCTTCGGCGAGCCCGAGTTCGACACCAACGATCTGCTGCGCACCACCGCCGATGGACGCGGTGTGGTCAGCATGCTGGAACTGCCCAATGTGCAGGATCGTCCGGCGCTGTTCTCGACCTTTTTGATGTGGCTGCTCGCCGATCTGTATCACGATCTGCCCGAGGTGGGCGACGCCGATCGTCCGAAGCTGGTCTTCTTCTTCGACGAGGCGCACCTGCTGTTCAGCGGAGCATCCAAGGCTTTCGTCCAGCAGATCACCCAGACGGTCCGGCTCATCCGCTCTAAGGGCGTCGGGGTTTTCTTCGTCACGCAAACGCCCAAGGATGTGCCCGGCGATGTGCTGGCCCAACTCGGCAGCAGGATTGCCCACCAGCTGCGCGCGCACACCCCCGACGACGCCAAAGCGCTGAAGGCTACGGTCAATACCTTCCCGAGATCGAGCTACGATCTCGCCGAGCTGCTGACGCAGCTGGGCATCGGGCAGGCCGTCGTGACGGTGATGGACCCGGATGGGGTTCCGACCCCGGTGGCCTGGACGCGGGTCTTCGCACCCGAGTCGAAGATGGGGCCGACCGACGCCGCGCAGCAGGATCGGATGATCGCGGCGAGCCCGATGATGGCCCGCTACGGCCGGCAGATCAACCGGGATTCTGCCTACGAGATGCTGGCCCGCAAGCTGGCCCAAGGCGCTGAGAACGCTCAATCGACAACGTCCGCGCACAACGCCGACCGGACGAACGGGATGCCGTTGGTGAGCGCCGGCGTCCAGCCCAAGCAGTCCCAGCCGAAGCAGTCCCAGGCCAAGGCCCCGTCGAAGTCGTCGAAGGCTCAGAAGTCGGTCATCGAGCAGGTCGCCGACTCGAGCGCATTCAAACAGTTCGCCCGCTCGGCCGGACGCGAAGTCGTCCGCTCGATCTTCGGCACCGCGCGGCGGCGATGATGGACGAGCGTGACTGGCGCGACAGGGCGCCGATCCGGGCATTGCAGTCCGGAGCCGTGCTGGGCGTGATCGGGATGATCGCCGGGCAGATCGCTCAGGACTCGTCAACCGGCCAGGTCATCTTCATGTCGTTCTTCTCCCTGTTCTTCGGAGCCATGATGTGGTTGCTGGCGCTCGGCGGCCAGCGGCGGTTGCGCGCCACCGGCACCGACAGGCTGCCCGAACGTGAACCTCGCAGGCTGATGGTGATCGGGTTGATGCTGATCGCCATCCTCATGTGGTTGATGGCCGGCTATGGGGCGTTCATCGCGGTGCTGTGGGGTCAGCCGGCGGACGGCTGGCATGCGGTCGCCTATGCCGGCGTGGCGCTGTGCGCCAGTGGGGCGACCATGATGATGCGGCAATCCCGTCAGGAATGGCTCGCCCACTACCGGCGAGACTGGCCGTCGAAACGCTGACGGCGGCGCGGGGTGCGCCGCTCGGCCTGAACGCGAGCAGCTCCCGGAGACATCGAGGTGACATCCGGGAGCTGCTGGGCCGCTCGGCTCGGGACCGATCAGGGACCGATCAGATTGGGGCCGATCAGATGAGGCCTTGGGCGATGACGGCGTCCGCGACCTTGATGAAGCCGGTGATATTGGCGCCCATCACATAGTCACCGGCATGGCCGTACTCTTCCGCCGTCTGCGCGCAGGTGTCATGAATGTTCGCCATGATCTCGGCGAGCTTGTTCTCGGTGTAGTCGAAGCTCCACGAGTCGCGGGAGGCGTTCTGCTGCATTTCCAGCCCGGAGGTGGCCACGCCACCGGCATTGGACGCCTTGCCCGGCGCGTACAGCACCCCGGCCTTCTGGAACGCCAGAATCGCCTGCGGGGTGCAGGGCATGTTGGCGCCCTCGGCGACCGCGACGAGACCGTTGCTCAGCAGCGCGGCGGCGGCGTCCCCATCGAGTTCGTTCTGGGTGGCGCACGGCAGGGCGACATCCACCGGAACATCCCAGACCGAACCGCCGGGCACGAAGGTGGCAGCGGAGCCGCGGCGGATGGCGTAGTCGGAGACTCGTCCGCGTTCGACCTCCTTGACCTCCCGGAGCAACTCCAGGTCGATGCCGGCCTCGTCGATCACGTATCCGCTCGAATCCGAGCAGGTGATCACCTGGGCGCCGAGCTCCTGGGCCTTCGCGGTGGCGTAGATCGCGACATTGCCCGAGCCGGAGATCGACACCGTCTTGCCGTCGAAGCTCAGGCCGCGAGTGCCGAGCATGCGATTGGTGAACATCACGAGTCCGTAGCCGGTGGCCTCGGTGCGCACCAGAGAACCACCCCAGGTCAGGCCCTTGCCGGTCAGCACGCCGGCGTCATAGCGATTGGTGATCCGGCGGTACTGGCCGAACATGTAGCCGATCTCGCGTCCGCCGACCCCGATGTCACCGGCGGGAACGTCGGTCTGCGGACCGATGTGGTTGGCGAGTTCGGTCATGAACGACTGGCAGAAGCGCATGATCTCGCCGTCGGAACGCCCGTGCGGGTCGAAGTCGGCGCCACCCTTGCCGCCGCCGATCGGCAGCCCCGTCAGCGAGTTTTTGAAGATCTGCTCGAAGCCCAAGAACTTGATGATGCCCAGATACACGGAGGGGTGGAAACGTAGACCGCCCTTGTACGGGCCGAGCGCGGAGTTGAACTCCACCCGGAAACCGCGGTTGATCTGCACCCTGCCGGCATCGTCGACCCACGGCACGCGGAAGATGATCTGGCGCTCCGGCTCGCAGATGCGCTCCAGCACAGCAGCTTCGGTGTACTGGGGGTTGCGGTCGATCACCGGGCCGAGAGTGTCGAAGACCTCACGTACTGCTTGGTGGAACTCTGCCTCACCGGGATTGCGGGCGATGATCTGGTTGTAGACATGCGTCAAATGGGCTTCCACAGGGGTCCTTTCGTCGTGCTCATTCGCGGTGTGAGACCGCGCACACGTGCGCGCGCGCCTGGTTTCACTCAGTGAGCAGGCAAAAGTTTACGGCGAAACCTCGCCGCCGCCGTCATCGGTATCAGTTGAGGTCGGCCGTGGCTGACTTGTTGTGGCCGTGGTCGGTGGAGCGGTGGTGGTCGGAGGCTGTGTCGTCGTCGTGGTGGGCGGCGCCGTCGTGGTGGGCGGAGCCGTGGTGGTCGGCGGAGCAGTCGTGGTCGGGGGGAAGGTGGTGGTGGGCGGAGCGATCGTGGTGGGGGGCGCCACGGTGGTGGTCGGCCTGGCCGAGGTGGTGGTCGGGCTCGTCGTTGCGGTCGCGGTCAGCGTGACCGTCGGGATGGTCACCGGATTCCTGCTGGCCGCGGTCCACGAATAGACCAGGGCAGCGGCCAACGCGACGATCAACAGCCCGACCAGCCAGCGTCCCCAATGCCGGGTGGCACGGTTTCCCTCCTGATCGGAAGACGGCTCCTGATCGGTGCCGACCGGTGCGACAGCGCCTGTCTGACCCCCCGGATCGGTCGACGCGGTCTGGGCGTAGGTCGGTCCGGTCTGGGTCGGCGAGAGCACCCGCGTGTCGGCGGTCGGCGGACCCGGCTCACCGGACAGCAGCTGAGTCTCTGCGGTAGCACCCATCAGCGCGGTGGCGGCTGCATCGAGGGGGACGGTCGGCGACATCTTCGGATTGGCCGCGATCGCGCGCAACTCATGGGCGACCTCACGGGCAGTGGGACGAGCCGCAGCATCTTTGGCGAGCATCCGCGTGATCAGGGTGTCGAGCGCGGGCGGAATATCGGGACTCAGCTCACCCAACGGAACGGGGGTGTCGAACGCCTGCGCATGGGCGACCGCGATCGAGCTGTCGGCCAGGAAGGGCGGGCGTCCGAGAATCAGATGGTAGGCCACGCAGGCCAGCGAGTAGACGTCGGATGCCGGCCCCACCTCCATGCCCCGGGCCTGCTCGGGTGACATGTAGGCGGCAGTTCCGATCGCGGTGGCCGGGCGGGTCAGCTGCTTTCCTGCTTCGTCCACCAGGCGGGCGATACCGAAGTCGACCAGCACCGGGCGTCCGAGTTCGGGGTGGGCCATCAGGTCGGGCAGCGTGCCATCGGCCTCGGCCGGCGCGTCCAGCACGATGTTCGCAGGTTTGACGTCGCGATGGGTGATGCCGGCATCGTGGGCGGCCTGCAGGCCGTCGGAGACATCGGCCAGCATGGGCATGGCCACCTCATGGCTGAGCGGCCCACGTTCCTTGATCAGTTTGCTGGTGTTGGGCCCGCTGAGCAGCTCCATCACGAGCCAGCCCCGGCGGTCGTCAGCTCCGGTATCCCAGACCTTGACGATGGCGTCATCGCTCAGCCCTGCGATGGCGATGCCCTCCCGGCGGAATCGCTCGGCCATCGCCGGATCGGTCGAGCCGGCCAGATCGACGATCTTGATCGCCACTGCGCGCTCGAGCAGGGTGTCGAAGCCCCGCCACACCCGTCCGGTTGCCCCCTCGCCGATCTGGGCCACGAGTTGGTAGCGGCCAGCCAGCAATTCAGATTCCATGCCTACTATCCTGCCCCACCTGGTTGTGTCCGCCGACCGGAATCACCCGAGCGTGAGCTCGGCGTCGTCCGGCTTGCGGAATCCCGGCACCGAACCGAGCAACTCGGTGTTGATGCCGTGACCGCGTCCAAAATCGGTGATGCTGGTGGGCAGATCGGGAGCCGACTGCACGGTGACGACGAACCAGCCCGGATGATCGACCGATTCACGCACATCGAGCAGGTGAATCCCCTTGCGGTAAAGGAAACTGCCCTTGCGTTCCAGCATCGCGGTGTTGCGGGTGATCCGGGTGATCCCCAGGCCGTGCCGCAGGATCACTCCGCCCATCGAATTCCAGATCTCCCGGCTCTGGGCGCCCGAATAGACCTGTCCCCACGACCATGGGCCGGTGCTGACCAGATCCTCGGGGCGCTTGCGATCCATTCGCCAGACCATGAAGACGATCACCGCCACCACAGCGAGGATGCCGATCAGTACCACCCAGCCCGAGCGGACGCTGAACAAGAACCCGGCATAGACCAGTCCGACACAGGCTGCCAGCAGCAGAATCGCGGTGATGATCCGGTAGATACGGCTGAACTTGCGTTGTCGATGGCGCTCATCGGCCAAGATGTCGGTATCGACCAGGATCTCTTTCTCCACGATAGGCCAGATTACAAGGACACCCCTAGAGCGCGGGGGTGGGCTCAGGCCTCATTGATGGCTGCCGCGAACTGTGACTGGTAGAGGTCGTAGTAAGCGCCCTTGGCCGCGATCAGCTCATCGTGATTGCCCTGTTCGACGATCGCGCCGTGATCCATCACGAGGATCAGATCGGCGTCGCGGATCGTCGACAGCCGGTGCGCGATGACGAAGCTCGTGCGTCCCGAACGCAACCGGGCCATCGCCTGCTGGACGAGCAGTTCGGTGCGGGTGTCGACCGAGGAGGTCGCCTCGTCCAGGATCAGCACCTCGGGCTGCTTGATGAATGCCCGGGCGATGGTGATCAGCTGCTTCTCGCCGGCGGAGACGTTGGTTCCCTCGTCGTTGATCACCGTCTGGTAGCCCGCCGGCAGCCGGTGCACGAACTGGTCGACGTGGGCGGCCTCGGCGGCGGCGGTGATCTCCTCCTCGGAAGCGTCCGGCTTGCCGTAGGCGATGTTCTGGCGGATGGTGCCGCCGAACAGCCAGGTGTCCTGCAGGACCATGCCGAGCGGCTCGCGCAGTGCCGAGCGGGAGATCGACGTGATGTCGGTGTCGTCGATACTGATCTGTCCGCCGTCGATCTCGTAGAACCGCTCCAGCAGGTTCACGAGAGTCGTCTTGCCGGCACCGGTCGGTCCGACGATCGCGACCGTCTGGCCGGGCAGCGCCTCCATGTTCAGGCCCTGGATCAGCGGGTGGTCCGGTGAGTACGAGAAGTCGACATCGCGGAAGGCCACATGGCCGCTGATGCCGGCCGGCAGCGAACCGGACTGCTCCGGGCTCATCTCGTCGGCGTCCAGCACCTCGAAGATGCGCTCGGCCGAGGCGACACCGGACTGCAGCAGATTCGCCATCGAAGCGATCTGGGTGATCGGCTGGGTGAACATCCGGGAGTACTGGATGAACGCCTGGACGCTGCCCAGCGGCATCTGCCCGCTGGCCACCCGTAGGCCACCGACAACGGCGATCGCGACGTAGTTGAGGTTCCCGATGAAGAAGTTGACCGGCATGATGATGCCCGAGATGAACTGGGCGCGGAACGCCGAATTGAACAGCCGGTCGTTGGTCTGACCGAAGGTGGCCTCGACCTCACGCTGGCGTCCGAAGACCTTCACCAGCGAGTGACCGGTGTAGGCCTCCTCGACCTGGCCATTCAGTTCGCCGGTGGCGTCCCACATGGCCACGAACTGCCGCTGAGCCTTCTTGCCAATGAACATGGAGACCACAGCCGCCAACGGCACGATCAGCACGGTGATGCCGGTCAGCAGCGCGCTGACCGAGAGCATCATGACCGTCACGCCGAGCACGGTGAGCACCGAGTTGAGCAGCTGCCCCAGCGTCTGCTGCAGCGTCTGCTGCACATTGTCCATGTCGTTGGTCATCCGGCTGAGCAATTCGCCGCGGGGCTGCGAGTCGAAATAGCTGAGCGGCAGGCGGTCCATCTTCGCCCGCATCTCGTCGCGCATCCGGAAGGCGGTGCGCTGGACGGCCCGGTTCAACAGGTAGTTCTGCAAGAAGCCGAGGGCCGCGGCCACCAGGTAGAGGCCGAGCGCCAGCATCAGCCAGTGCCCAAGCGTGCTGAAATCGATGCCCTGGCCGGGGACGACCGTCATGCCCGACAGCAGGTCGGCCAACTGGTCCTGACCGCTGGCGCGCAGCATGTCGATGACCTGCTGCTGGGTCATGCCGGCGGGCAGATTCTTGCCGATGATCCCGGTGAAGATCACATCTGTGGCCTTGCCCAAGATCTTCGGGCCCACGACGGTTCCTGCCACCGAGGCGATACCCATGAGCACGACGACCGCGAACCGCGAGCGCTCGGGTTTCATGAATCCCAGCAGCCGCATCAGCGAGGGCCCGAAGTTGACGGCCTTCTCCGCGACAGCCACTCCAGCGCCCGGACCGTGGCCCAGGCGGGGTGCGTTCTTGGGGCGCGCGTTTGCCTTGACCGGCGTCCGTCGATTGGTGTTCACGCCGCCTCCTCAATGCTGAGCTGGGATTCCACGATCTCTCGGTAGGTCTGGCAGCTGTCCAACAGTTCGGTGTGGGTGCCCACGCCCACGATGGTGCCTTCGTCCAAGACGATGATCTGATCGGCCTGACGCACCGTGGAGACCCTCTGCGCGACGATCAGCACGGCCGCGTCCTTGGTCTGGCCCGCCAGGGCTGCGCGCAGTCGCGCATCGGTGGCGACATCCAGCGCGCTGAACGCGTCGTCGAAGACGTAGATCTCTGGACGCTTGACCAGGGCGCGTGCAATCGACAGCCGCTGGCGCTGGCCGCCGGAGACGTTGGTGCCGCCCTGGGCGATCGGCGCATCGATCGTCGAATCCATTTCTTCGACGAAATCGCTGGCCTGCGCGGTGTCGAGCGCCTGCCAAATCTGCTCGTCAGTCGCATCCGGGCGTCCGTAACGAAGATTGGACGCGATCGTGCCGCTGAACAGGTAGGGCTTCTGGGGCACGAGTCCGACCCGTGACCACAAGACATCGGGATCGATGTCGCGCACGTCGACGCCGTCGACCAGCACTCGTCCGCCGGTGACATCGAACAGCCGCGGGATCAGGCTGACCAGGGTGGTCTTGCCGGAACCGGTCGAGCCGACCACCGCAGTGGTCTGGCCGGGCTGCATCTCGAAGTTGATGCCGGTCAGCACCGGGGAATCGGCTCCCGGGTAGCTGAATTGCACATCGTCGAAGCGGACGGTGCCCGACTCGGGCAGCTGCGTGACGGGATCGGCGGGAGGCACCACGGACGACTCGGTGTTCAGCACCTCCATGATGCGATCGGCGCAGACGGCTGCGCGCGGGGCCAGCATCGCCATCATCGTCGCCATCAAGACGCTCATCAGGATCTGCATGAGATAGGTGAGGAAGGCGGTCAGCTGACCGATCTGCATCTCGCCGGCATCCACCCGCAGCCCGCCGAACCACATCACCGAGACGCTGCCGAGGTTCATCACCAGCATCACGAACGGAAACAGCACCGCGAACAGCGCGCCGATGGAATAGCCGAGGCGCATCAGGGCGTCGTTGGCGCCGCTGAAGCGCTCGCGTTCGAGCGGCTCGCGGTTGAAGGCGCGAATCACGCGGATGCCGGTGATCTGCTCTCGGACGACCTGGTTAAGGTTGTCGATCTTGCGCTGGTTCTCCTGGAAGAGCGGGGTCATCTTGAACACGAGGACGCCGACCACCGAGCCGAGCAGGACGACCGCGACGACGATCAGCCAGCTCAGGCCGGCATCTTCACGCAGCGCCATGATGACACCGCCGATCATCATCATGGGCGCCGAGACCATGATGGCGCCGGTCATCAGCACGAGCATCTGCACCTGCTGGACGTCGTTGGTGGTGCGGGTGATCAGGGACGGGGCACCGAACTGATTCACCTCGCGGGCGCTGAACGACAGCGTCCGATCGAAGATCCCGGCGCGAATGTCGCGTCCGAACCCCATCGCGGCGCGGGCCGCGAAATAGACCGCGGCTACCTGGCTGACGGCCTGGGTGAGCGCCACCGCGAGCATGATCGCGCCATGGCTGAGGATGAAAGCGGTGTCACCCTTGGCGACGCCGTCATCGATGATCCGGGCATTGAGACTCGGCAGCAGCAGGGATGCCACGGCTGCGATCAGCTGAAGTATCAGGACGGCGATGATCTCGCCGCGATAAGGCCGGATATAGCGGCCGATGAGCTTGATGAGCATGTCAGTCCTTGTAGATTCCGTGTGTCAGGGTGCTGGCCAGCAAGGCTGGGTCGGAGAGGGGATGGTCCTCGAGGACGAAATGCAGAGCGCTGAAAGCGGTGCTCTGAATCAGGAACGCCGCCTGCTCGGGGGAGAGCCGTAGCTGCGCCTCCCACGGCGTGATGGACGCGATGATGGCGTCGCGCACCTGAGTGATGCGCTTGTGGAAATTGGTCTTCCCGCCTTGGTGATGCCCACCGTGCGCCAGGCGCGCCGAGCTGTCGGATTCTTCGCAGCTGGCCAGCCGGAGCGCGGCGATGGCCGCGTGGGTGGCGTCCGCGTCTGCGGTGAGAAGGGTGATCAAGGCAGTCAGATGCGCGGTGAAGTCGGGCACGTCGGGCAGCGCCTCGATTCGCCGGCACAGCGATGCGGTGTCGAGGATGTCGGCGACCACGGCGTGCATCAGGTCTTGTTTGGACGCGAAGACGCGGAAGATGGTGCCTTCGGCGATCCCGGCGGCCTCGGCGACCTCTTTGATGGTGAACTGGCCGCCGCGGGCCACCAGTAACGGCCTGGTGGCCGCGATGATGGCTTGCCGGCGCTCGTCCGGTGACATGGGTTGAGCTCTGCGCACGGCGGACAACTGTAGCTGAGTGAGCGCTCACTCACAAACGGGCTGGTGAGCCGACCTCTGAGCGGCGAGCGCGAGCGGAGGTGCCCTCGGCCGATGTGGTTGGCTGGCGCGCCGGCCGGCTGAGCGCAGCCGCTGATGATCGCAGGGCTGAGCCCGGGCATGGCAACTGCGTCAGTGGTTCTGTGGGTGGTCCGTGCCAAACTGGTGCTACCAACAGGACCCAAACCGGAGCCAACGACGACCAAGGGAGTCTGACATGAAACTGTTCTCGTCCGCCTACAACACCTGGCCCGCTGATAATGAGGGCCGACTCGCGTTCGTGACCGAATTGGCTGAGCGCGATTGGGTGGGTGGCCTGGAACTGGGCTACGCCGATTCGCTCGCCTGGCCCGCCGGCGCGCCGGCCGATCTGCCCGCCATCGTCAGCGGCGTTCCCGGAACCACTGGTCACAACGCCACGGACCCCGATTTCGGCCTTGCTTCCCCCGATGAAGCCGGACGTCAGCGTGCCCTCGAATGGGCCCGCGGAGAAGCTCTGGCCGTGGCCAGGCTGGTCGCCGAGGGACATCCCATCAAGGCCGTCCAATTGCATTCGGCGCCGACCGGCAAGGCGGATGCGGCCAAGTTCGCCGACTCGCTGATCGAGTTGGCCGGGCTCGACTGGGGGGGCATCCCGCTGTGGGTGGAGCACTGCGACGCCCACGTCGAGGGTCAGGCACCGCAGAAGGGCTACCTGAGCCTGGACGAGGAGATCGCGGTGCTCAAGCAGGTGTCTGCGGCAGTTCCGCAGGTCAGCTGGGGTTTGGTGATCAACTGGGCGCGCAGCGCCATCGAGGGCCGCAGCGCCCAGACCCCGCTGGAACACATCAAGACCGCGGCCGCATCAGGCTGGCTGCGCCATGTCGGGTTCTCCAGCTGCGCAGACTCGGAGAATGCCTGGGGTGGCCCGTGGGCCGACCAGCACGTGCCGCTTGCCGGCACTGCCGCAGCCCCCGAGGGTTCGCTGCTGGGTGCCGCCGAAGTTGCCGCTGCCATCGCGGCGGCCGGCGATGTCAGCTATGGGCTGAAGATCGCTTTGCGTCCCAAGGACATGCCTGGCGAGCAGAAGCTGGCTGCCCTGGACGAGAACGCCGCACTGATCATCGCCAACGCCTAGGACGAAGCGGACGGCGACATGTTCAGCGGGATGTTGTTCGTAGCGGTCGCCTTGTGCGCTGGTGGGCTGGCCATCGCCGGGCTGGCAGCGCTGCTGGGGCGCGCGTCCCGGGGCACTGGTAGCACCGGCGGCGTCTTGTCGGCGCCCGCGCAGGTGCTGGCCGTGCGCGAGATCTCGAGCGGAGGCGGCCAGCAGCACTGGGTGAAGATGCAGTTCGGCGACGGCCACCAGCGCGAGCTGATGGCTACCGCGAGCCAGGCCGAGGTCATGGTGCGGGGCCAGCAGGGCACCGTGCACTGGACCGGGGATCGGCTGACCGGCTGGACCCCGGAGGTGGGGCGCGGCCCGCAGGACGTCTACCGCAGCGAGTAGCCGAAGGCGATGACTTCTTATGGTGGCGGGTAGCTGGGCTCTTCGATGCGCAGCTACCCGTCCTCGTCATCGGGGATGGCGCTCGGCGCCAAGATGACCGTGCTGGTGGCCGCAGCTAGAATGCCCGGGTGAGTGACCAGTCAACCGAAACCAGCACAGCCGCAGATCTCGCCGAGATCTCCGAACAGCAGCAGGTGCGTCGCGACAAGCGCGCACGCATGATCGGAACTGGTCGCGAACCCTACCCCGTCGACATGCACCGCACTCACACGCTGAGCGAGGTGCGGGCCGGCTGGCCCGATCTGGACAAGGGCGAGGAGACCCAAGATGTCGTCGAGATCGGCGGCCGTGTCGTCTTCCTGCGCAACACCGGCAAGCTGTGCTTCGCCACCTTGCAGGACGGTTTCAGTCAGGATTCCAGCGGTGAGCGGCTGCAGGTGATGATCTCGCTGGCCGAGGTCGGTGAGCAGGCGCTGGCCGACTGGAAGGCCGATGTCGATCTGGGCGACTTCGTCTGGGTGCGCGGGCGCGTCATCTCGTCGCGCCGCGGCGAACTGTCGGTGATGGCCTCCGAGTGGAAGATCGCCAGCAAGGCGCTTCGTCCGCTGCCCGCTCTTCACAAGGAGCTTTCAGAAGAATCGCGGGTGCGGCAGCGCTACGCCGACCTGATCGTGCGCCCCGAGGCGCGCGACATGGTGCGACTGCGTGCGGCGATCACCCGCAGCCTGCGCGAGACCCTCGACTCCGAGGGCTTTCTTGAGGTCGAGACACCCACCCTGCAACTGATCCATGGTGGTGCGGCGGCGCGTCCGTTCAACACCCACCTCAATGCGTTCGACACCGACATGACCCTGCGCATCGCGCTCGAGCTGTACCTCAAGCGCGTGATGGTCGGCGGCATCGACGCGGTTTACGAAATCGGCCGGATCTTCCGGAATGAAGGCATCGACTCGACGCATTCGGCCGAGTTCACCATGCTGGAGGCCTACCAGTCGTGGGGCGACGACAAGACGATCGCCGCTCTCACCAAGGAAATGATCATGAATGCGGCCGATGTCGCCGGAGTGCATCAGATCGAGCGGTCGGACGGCCGGGTCATCGATCTGGACGCCGAGTGGCGATGGCTGCCGATCTACGACGCGGTCAGTGACGCGGTCGGTGAGGTTGTGGACGTCGACACCTCGATCCAGCATCTGCACGAGCTCTGCGAGGCCCGCGAGGTCGAGTTCGATCCGAAGTGGGGCAATGGCAAGTTGGTGATGGAGCTCTACGAGCATCTGGTCGAGCCCGATCTGGTCAACCCGACGTTTGTCTGTGATTTCCCGGAGGTCGCGCAGCCCCTTGCCCGCCGGCATCGCAGCAAGCCGGGTCTGATCGAGGCCTGGGATCTCATCATCGGCGGGGTCGAGCGGGCTACCGGCTTCAATGAGCTGATCGATCCGATCATCCAGCGCGAGATCCTCACCGCGCAGTCGTTGGCCGCAGCGGCTGGTGATCCCGAGGCCATGCAGTTGGACGAGGACTTCCTCGCAGCGCTCGAGCTGGGTGCGCCCCCCATGGGCGGCATGGGCATGGGCATCGACCGGCTGATCATGCTGTTCACCGATGCGGGCATCCGCGAGACGATCCTGTTCCCGTTGCTTCGCCCGCAAGCCTGAGCCGTCCTCGGGCTCGCGCTCGTCCACCCCTCAGTTCGAGCGGATTGTACCGACGGCGAACTGCCATGGGGGACGACGGCCATGGGAACGGGCGCCGGCCCATGGGATGCTCCGGCTACCAGGTGGGTATCCTGCTAACCTCAATAGGGGATTCCGCGACCCTTATCCAGCCTTTTGGAGGGCCCCTTGATACAGCTGCTCTGCGCCTACGCAGTGGCAGCCGTGCTCGCGCCAGCGCTGTTCAAAGAACTCGGACGCAAGGCGTTCGGGATGCTGGCCATCGTCCCGGCCGTGACGGCCGGGTGGGCGGTCACCCAAACCAGCAAGGTCTTCGCCGGTGCCTATCCGAGCCAATCCGTGCCTTGGGTGCCCGAACTGGGCCTCGACCTCGTCTTCCGGCTCGACGTGCTCAGCTGGCTGATGACGCTGATCGTCAGCGGGGTCGGCGCGCTCATCCTGATCTACTGCTGGTGCTACTTCGGGCACAACGCCGGCCATCTCGGACGCTTCGGTGGGGTCTTCGTCGCCTTCGCCGGGGCGATGTTCGGCCTGGTCACCTCCGACAACACGCTCATCGTCTATCTCTTCTGGGAGCTGACGACCGTCTTCAGCTTCCTGCTGATCGGCCACTACCACGACCGGCAGCCCTCCCGGGTGGCCGCCATGCAGGCGATCATCGTCACCACCTTCGGTGGGCTGGCGATGCTCGGTGGGCTGATCATGCTCGGCATCGTCCCAGGTGGATCCTTCTCGGTCTCGCAGCTCGTCGAGTCTGCGGCCGCCGGGACGCTGGGCCAAGGCGCACATCCGGCGATCGTCCCGGTCGCGGTGGTGCTGGTCCTGCTGGGTGCGCTCACCAAATCGGCGCAGATCCCCTTCCACTTCTGGCTTCCCGCAGCGATGGCTGCACCCACCCCGGTCAGCGGCTATCTGCACGCGGCCGCCATGGTGAAGGCCGGCATCTACCTGGTCGCACGGCTGGCTCCCGGCTTCGCCGATTTCCCGGGCTGGCGTCCGATCATCCTCGTCGCGGGGCTGGCGACCATGATCATCGGGGGCTACCGGGCGTTGCGCCAGCACGACCTCAAACTGCTGCTCGCGTTCGGCACCGTCTCACAGCTCGGCCTGATCATGGTGCTGGTCGGTTACGGCGAGCGCGCGGTCGCGCTGGCCGGGCTGACCATGCTTTTTGCCCACGCGATGTTCAAGGCCTCGCTGTTCCTGGCGGTCGGCGCGATCGACCACGAGTACGGCACCCGCGATCTGCGCGAGCTTTCCGGTGTTGGACGCGCGATGCCCGGCTTCACCGTGGCGACGACGGTGGCGCTGGCGTCCATGGCCGGTATTCCCCCGACGCTGGGCTACGTCGGGAAGGAGGCCGCGCTCGAGGCCTTCACCCATGAGGGCCAGTGGCTGATTCTCGCGGTCATCGTCATCGGATCGATCTTCACCGTCGGCTACACCCTGCGCTTCTGGTGGGGCGCCTTCGCGTCCAAACCCGGTGTCGAGCCGGCCGCCGAGCACCGGCTGGACGCCCGGCTCGGCCTGCCCATCGGGATCCTCGCGTTCGTGGGCCTGGCCGCGGGAATGGCGCCTGGCTTCACCGAGGGCCTGCTCGCCCCCTACGCCCGGACTTTCGAGGGCTACGACGGTCATCTCACCTTGTGGGGAGGCTTCGGAATACCGCTCGCGGCGACCGTGCTGGTCATCGCAGGCGGCATCGTCTTGTTCGTCTACCGGAACCAGATCAACAAGTTCCAGGCCAAGTTCACCATCCCGGCGGCCGATCAGGTCTACCGGAAGATCATCCACGGCATCAACAACTTCTCGGCCGATGTCACAGCGGGAATCCAGACCGGTTCGCTGCCCAACTATCTCGCGGTCATCCTGCTGACCATGGTGGGCGCCTGCGGATTGCTGATCATCATCGGCGGGGACGTTCCCGGGCTCGATGTGCCAAGGATCTGGGACAACCCCGTGCAGGCCGGCATCGTGGTGCTGGCGTGTATCGCGGCGGTGCTGGTCGTCCGTTCGCGGCGCCGCATGAAGGCTGTCATGCTGACCGCGTTCATCGGCTACGCGACTGCGCTGCTGTTCGCGCTGCAGGGCGCCCCCGACCTGGCGCTCACCCAGGCGCTCGTCGAGACCGTCACCCTGGTCGTCCTGGTTCTCGTGCTGCGGCGGCTACCGCCGTACTTCTCCAACCGGCCCTATACGTCCGACCATGTCCGGCGGATCGTCATCGGGGCGGTCGTGGGTGCCGCGGTCGCCCTGCTCGGGTGGGTGGCCGCTTCGGCACGCATTGCTCCGCCGGTGACCGTGCACTATCCCGAAGAGGTCTATGCGTTCGGCTATGGACGCAATATCGTCAACGTCACCCTGGTCGACACCCGAGCCTGGGACACCCTTGGGGAGGTGTCGGTGCTGCTCGCGGCAGCCACCGGCGTCGCGTCCCTGATCTTCGTCCGCGAACGCCATCAGTCGCTGGAGTTGCGCAAGGTCCTGCAGTCCGCGGTGAAGGCGCCGCAGGTCTGGGGACGCGGCATCCCGCGCGCCGCCGAGGCCGAGTTGATGGTCTCGCGTTTCACTCATCCACCCGACCCGAACCAGCCGTCCTCGCAGCGCCGTGGCCGCACGTGGCTGCCCGGCGCCGCGACGCTGGCCCCGGTCCGCCGCTCCCTGGTCTTCGAGATCGGCGCGCGGTTCGTCTTCCACCCGCTCGTGCTGTTCTCGCTGTACCTGCTGTTCGCCGGCCACAACAGCCCCGGCGGTGGCTTCGCCGGCGGCGTGCTCGCCGGCATCGCACTGATCATCCGCTATCTGGCCGGTGGACGATACGAGCTGGCGCTGGCGATCCGGATACGCCCGGGTGCGCTGCTCGGTCTCGGCATGGCCGTGGCCACCACGGCAGCCCTGGTTCCGGTGCTGTTCGGGGGCACGATCCTGCAGACCACCGTCTTCGACTTCACATTGCCGATCTTCCATGAGGTGCATCTCGCGACGGCGCTGTTCTTCGACACCGGCGTCTATCTCATCGTCGTCGGCCTGGTGCTCGACATCTTGAGCTCGCTCGGCGGCGAGATCGACCGGCAGGCCGAGGCCGAGGGCAGCTCTGCGCCGGACATCGCTCACGACGCGACCGCCCTCGAGGTCAACGAGGAGATCCATGTGGGTGCCGATCTCCGCGCGGCCCTCGAGCGGACTGCGGCCGGCATCCCAGCAGACGCGCAGGCATCCGAAGGTGAGGTGCAGCGATGATCGACATGGCCCCCTCGCTGCCGCTGCTCATCCTGGTCGGCGTCCTGGTCGGCGCCGGGGTGATACTCGTCCTCGAGCGCTCGCTGAGCCGCATCATCATCGGGGTCAGCCTGATCACCTACGGCGTGAACGTGCTGCTGCTGATGGCCGGCGGCCGGGCCGGTGGCCCGCCGATCCTCGGGCAGTCCGAAGTCTCCGAGATGGCCGATCCGCTGCCGCAGGCGATGGTGCTGACCGCGATCGTCATCGGGCTCGCTCTGACCGCATTCATGCTTGCCATGGCCTATCGGACCTGGCAGCTCAACGGCGACGACGAGGTGCAGGACGACCGTGAGGACCGCCGGATCGCTCTTGCTGCGGCCCGTGATGCGGTTGCCGAACGCGTGACGGATGACTCGGGCGCCACCTTGGACGAGCAGGCCGCGAGCATCTTCGATGAGACCGAGGACCTGCCTGCGGTAATGGTGACCCCTCCGCCCAAGGCTAGGAAGACCCAGGCGGGGGGTGCCGACAGTGAACCCCGCTGACTGGTCGTGGGTACTGGGCATCCCGGTGCTCGTCCCGTTCGCCGCGGCCGCGTTGGCGTTGTTGCTGGCTCGCCACCACACCGCCCAGCGGGTGGTGGCGCTGATCGCGCTGGTCGTCGTTCAGGTGGATGCCGTCTTCATCGCCTACCTGTCGATGAGCGGCCCGCTGACCCTTGATGTGGGCGGTTGGTCCGCGCCGGTGGGCATCACCCTGGTCGCCGACCGGCTGAGCGCCCTGATGCTGGTGGTCTCGGTCTTCGTGACCTTGTGCGTGCTCATCTACTCGTTCACCCAGGACCCGTCGATGGGCAGGAAGCTGCCCGTCGCCGTCTTCCAGCCGACCTTCCTGATCTTGTCGGCCGGGGTTTCGAATGCCTTCCTCACCGGTGACCTGTTCAACCTCTACGTCGGCTTCGAGATCCTGCTGGTGGCCAGCTTCGTGCTGATCACCCTCGGCAGCAGCCGGGAACGGATCCGCTCGGGCACCGTCTACGTGGTCGTGTCGGTGGTCAGCTCGGCGATCTTCCTGACCGCTCTCGCCATGGTCTATGCCGCAGTCGGCACGGTCAATATGGCGCAGATCGCGATCCGGATGAACAGCATCGACCCGGCGACCGCGCAACTCATCGAGGTCATGCTGCTCGTCGCCTTCGGTGTCAAGGCGGCGGTCTTCCCCTTGTCCGCCTGGCTGCCTGACTCCTACCCGACGGCCCCCGCCCCGGTGACCGCGGTCTTCGCAGGCCTGCTCACCAAGGTCGGCATCTACGCGATCATCCGCACCCAGAGCACCATCTTCGCCGACGCCGGATTGAACAAGGCGCTGATGGTCGTGGCGCTGGCCACCATGGTGATCGGTATCCTCGGGGCCGTCGCGCAGGACGACATCAAGCGTCTGCTCTCGTTCACGCTGGTCTCACATATCGGCTTCATGCTGTGGGGTGTGGGCATCGGCACCGTCGACGGGCTCACTGCGGCGATCTTCTACACCGCGCACCACATCATCGTCCAGACCGCGCTCTTCCTGGTGTCCGGGCTGATGGAACAGGTCGGCGGCAGCACCTCGTTGACCAAGCTCGGCTCGCTGCTCAAGGTCTGGCCGTTCCTGGCCGTGGTCTATCTGATCCCCGCGCTCAACCTGGCCGGCGTCCCGCCGATGTCCGGCTTCCTCGGCAAGGTCGGCCTGATCCAAGCGTCCGCGCAGGTGGGCAGCCCGCTGGACTGGACGCTGATCGCGGGCGGGCTGATCACCTCGCTGCTCACCCTCTATGCGCTGCTGCGCGCCTGGAACATGGCCTTCTGGCAGTCGAGCACCGAAGAGATCACCGAGCGTGCCACCGTGCCGTGGACGATGACATTCGCGACCGTGCTGCTGGTGGCCGCATCGGTGTTGCTGGCCGTGCTGGCCGGCCCGATCTACCGCTATGCGCACGGCGGAGCCGTCGAACTGCGCGAACAGGAGCCCTACATCAGCGCTGTGCTGCCCGAGGCCGAGCGCGGCACCGGCCAATCCCACGAGGAGCCCAATCCGGGCGTCGACGAGACCCCAGTGGTGCCGCCGCTGGGGACACCATCGGCATCGGCGCCGACGGTCACCGCGACCACCCCGGCAGCTGCAGCCCCGACCACCGGAGGTGAGCGATGAGCACCGGTCCCGGGAGGAAATTCCTCGACCTCTGGCGTCAGCGCGTTTCGCCGGTCGGCGCGAGTCTGCTGACACTCATGTGGGTGCTGTTGTGGGGCGACCTGAGCTGGGGCAACGTGGTGGCCGGGCTCGCGCTGGCCCTGACCATTCTGCTGCTCGCCCCGATGCCGCACGGACCGCAGCGACGGCTGACCATCCGGCCGATCGCCCTCGCGCGGCTGATGCTGGTCTTCGCGAAGGACACCGCGGTGGCCGCAGCCCAGATCGTCTGGGTGATCATCACCGGGCGCAGACCGCGTGAGGCGATCATCCGCGTCCAGACCCGGGCCCATTCGGACGGTTTCCTCGCCGCGACCGCCGGCTTCACCGCCCTCGTGCCGGGATCCATCGTCATCGACGCCCACCGGATGACCGGCACGCTCTACATTCACGTCTTCGACGTCGACGAGGGTCCCGAAGCGATGGACGAGGCGCACGAGCAGGTCCTCCGGCAGGAAGAGCGGATTCTGCGGGCGCTGGCCAGCGATGACGAGTTGATGACCGCCGGCTTCCGTCCGGGCGGGTCGATGAAGGCCGGCCGCCTGAGCGAGACCGAGATGGCCGAGTTCCGGGCCCGGCAGCGCGCCGCCGGCGACACCTCCGGCCGGTCCGGCCCGAGCAGCGAGGTGATCGCATGATCGTGACCTTGTGGATCTGCTTCGCGGCGCTGGTGATCGGCATGGGCCTGGTGCTGATCCGCCTCGAGATCGGCCCGACCAATCTCGACCGGGCGGTGGCCCTCGATGTGATCACCGCCTCGGCCGTGGGCATCGTGGTGGTCCTGATGGCCCTGACCGGCCGCGTCGACCTGCTGCCGCTGCTGGTGGTGCTGACCTCGGTCGGCTTCATCGGGTCGACCACGATCGCTCGCTTCTCCCAGGCCGAGTCGATCAGTGACCGCCGGGTGCTGACCGCCGAGGAGGCGGCCCGGGCGGCCAGACCCCAATTGGCCGACGATGACGCTCCGGTGCATCCGGACGTCTCCGACGACGAGGACGATCCCGACGCCCCGATCGGCGCCGGCTTCGATCTGGAAGGGGAGACCCGATGATCGTCTGGCTGCAGCTCGTCGGCGTATGCCTGATCACCGCCGGTGTGGCACTGACCTTCTTCACCGCGCTCGGCATGCTCCGGCTCGGGTCGTTGTTCTCGCGGATGCATGCGTCCACCAAGCCGCAGGTGCTGGGCCTGGTGCTGATGTGCGCCGGTCTGGCCTGCGTGATGCAGAGTACGCATGTGGCGGCAACGCTCGTGCTCGTGGTGATGATGCAATTCGTCGTGGCGCCGATCTCGGCGCACATGCTCGGACGCGCCACCTATCGACTCGGACAAACCGACTACGAAGCCATCGTGGTGGACGAGTACGCCGAGGATCTCGAACGAGCCCGCCAGCAGGTGGCTCAAAACGGTTCGTCCGACGACCCGTCGTCGTCCGTAGATCGCTAGCTCGAGCAGCGCCTGCCGCGGGACGACGCGATCTCGTCGGCGTCCCCAGCCGCTGTCGCTGCGGTAGCGGCTACTTCCAGCTGTCGCCGCGGTAGCGGCTACTTCCAGAGAGTGGCGATGCCGAACGACGTCGCGATCAGGCCGATCCCGATGAGGTAGTTCCAGTTCCGGAGGTCCTGCATACCCGGCACGCGGTTGCCCGCGATGTAGAAGACGAGCAGCCACAGCACGCCCAGCAGGCCGACCGGAATGAAGACCCACGGCACCCAGTCGCGTGTTCCCGCCGCCAGCCGGGCCTTCTTGGCCTTGTTGTCGGAGCGCTTCTTCTCGGTCTGCGCCTTCTTCTTGGCCGCCGTCTTCTCCGCGGCCTGCTTGCGGACCTTCGATTCGGGCACTGCTTTCGCTCCTCAGCCGGCGTGCTACGCACGAAACTCATCTTCGCGTGGCGAAATCGCCACCGCTCCAGTATGACGGGTCAAGGCCGTTCGCCCCAATTGTGGACCGCGATGAACCTCGGTCCACAGGTAGGATTTGCCCCATGGCGTCCGCCGAGAACAGCGCGGTGCGGCCCGGAGATGAGGCTCCGGCCCGCGCTGCCGCCGACGACGACGCCGAGACTGTGCCCCAGCCGGCCGCCCCCGATCAGCCGGCCACATCGTCGAAGAAGACCAGGGCGCGCGGGGCTGCGCTGAAACTGTCGATCGGGCTGCTCGCCGGACTGCTGGTCGGGGCGACCGCCATCACCGCGCAGGGCGCCGATCTGCGCCCCAACCGCACGAGCGACCTCGCCGAGTTGGTGGCCCAGGCCCAGCAACGCAATACCGAGCTCGCCGCCCGAGCCGCTGAGCTGCGCCGGGAGAACGAAGAGCTGGCCGCAGCCCAGGGTGCACCGGCGGCCAGCGCAGACCCGGATCAGCAGTTGCTCAGCCAGATCGTCGGGCTGGCCCCGGTCAAAGGCCCGGCGGTCCGGGTCACCCTCACCGACGCCCCGGCCGACTTCGCGCCGCCGGGCATCAACGGCGATCTGCTCGTCGTCCATGAGCAGGACATCCAGCGGGTGGTGAACGCGCTGTTCGCCGGGGGCGCCGAGGCGATGACCATCCAGGATCAGCGCGTGATCGCCACGACAGCGGTCAAGTGCGTCGGCAATACCGTGGTGCTGCACGGGGTGCCGTATGCACCGCCCTACGTGATCACCGCGATCGGCAACCAGTCGGCGTTGGAGGCCGCGCTGGCGGCCGACCCGGGAGTGCAGATCTACCGGCAGTACGCCCAGGCCTACCAGTTGGGCTATCAGCAGCAACGGATCGGCGAAGTGACGATGCCGGCCTTCTCCGGGTCGCTGCCGCAGCTGACCAGGGCCGCACGCTGAGGGCGCCGGGCTTGGGCAGACGGTCCGAATCTGGTGCGATGCGGGACAATGGTGGGCATGGTCCGCATTCTCGTCATCGACAATTACGACTCGTTCGTCTACAACGTGGTGAACTACCTGGCCCACATCGGCGCCGAGATCGATGTCTGGCGCAATGACGATCCGCGGTTCGCGTCGCCCGACTGGGCTCGGGAATACGACGGCATCTTGTTGTCACCGGGCCCCGGCACACCCGAGCAGGCCGGGGTCTGTATCGACGTCGTGCGGGACTGGGGCGGCACAGTGCCGATCTTCGGTATCTGCCTCGGGCTGCAGGCGATCGGGGTGGCCGAGGGCGCCGTGGTCGGACGCGCGCCCGAACTGCTGCACGGCAAGACATCGGTGGTGCAACACGATGGACGAGGAGTGTTCGCCGGCCTGCCGAACCCGCTGACCGCCACCAGATACCACTCGCTGGCGATCGATCCTGCGACGCTGCCCGACAGCCTGGAGGTCAGCGCCCGCACCGACAGCGGTGTCATCATGGCCGTCCGGCATCGTGAGCTGCCGATCGAGGCGGTGCAGTTCCATCCCGAGTCGGTGCTTACCGAGGGCGGCTACCAGATGCTGGCGAACTGGCTCGCGGTCTGCGGAGACACCGGCGCACCGGCCCGCGCCGCCGGCCTGTCACCCCTGATGGCCACCCGCTAGCCGGGCAGCCGGATACGGCCGGGCCGCCTAGCGGCTTGGCGAGGTGCCCGACGACGTCGGCTTGGAGCTGGTCGGGGTGGCGCCACCCAAGGTGATCGCGATCGGGTCCGACCGTCCGCGCGCGGTATCCGCGGGGACCGACTGGGCGGTCACCACCCAGTCGTCGTGATCGTCATCGGCAGGGCCGAACGTCACATTGGTGAACCCCAGCGCTGTCAGCTTCTCCTCGGCTGCCTCATGGCTCAGTCCGATCAGATTGGGCATCACCGACTCACCGGAGGCCAACCAGAGCGCGATCCGGGTGCTGCTGTCCACGGCCGTGCCGGTGGCCGGGTCGGAATAGACGACCTGCCCTCGCACGAAGGTGACGGGTTCGTCCGGGTCTCCGGGAGCCAGATAGTCGCTGGACACATTGGTGTAACCGGCCTGGCGCAGCAACTCACGCGCCTCGGTGTCCTGCATGCCGATGATAGTGCCGGGCAGCTCCGAGCGTCCGCTGGCCACATAGAGCGTGACCTTCTGGTCGATCGGGATCGACTGGCCCTCGGTCGGCGAAACCGCGACCACCTGGCCCTTCTTCGCACCTACCGTGTCGAGATTGGACGGTGCGGCAAGCGGCTCCACATTGGTGAAGCCGGCCTGTTTGAGCAGCGTGATCGCTTCGTCCTGGAGCTTGCCGACGATCCCAGCTGGAATCGGTGAGACCGGCGGACCGTCATTGACGGTGATCGTCACGGTGCTGCCCACGAGCACCGCCTGGCCGCCTGGCGGATCCTGCGAGATCACCGTGCCCTTGCCTTCGGCCGAGCCGGACACATGTTCGACCTTCGGCGTCAGCTGAGCGGCGGTCAGCTGCTCGACGGCGGCCTCCTCCAAGAAGCCAGTCACCGCGGGCACCTGGACGTTGTTGTCGGCGGTGTTGCCGACCAGGCGCCAGGCGAAGAAGCCCAGGGCACCCAGCAGCAGCACCAGCAGTCCGATCAGCACGCCGGTCGCGGGTGACACCTTGCGCTTCGGCTTGTCGAGGTCATCGGCCACCACCTCGGAGTTCGAGGTACTGATGGCCGCCTCGTCGGTCGGCTGATAGTCCGGGTCGTACTCGGCGGGCAGCGCCCGGGTGGGCGGCGCGCCGCGGGTCTCGCTGACGGCGACCGCGGGCAGCTGCGCGGTCACCGCTTGGCCGTTCAGCAGCCGCCAGCAGTCGTCGCGCATCTCCTTGGCCGACTGATAGCGGTCATCGGTGCGCTTGGCGAGCGCCTTCATCGTGATGGCGTCCATATCGGGCGTGATCTCGGGATCGAGCTGACTCGGCGGGATCGGCATTTCCCGGACGTGCTGGTACGCCACGCTGACCGGGGAATCGCCGAGGAACGGCGGGCGTCCGGTCAGCAGCTCGTAGAGCAGGCAGCCGGCCGAATAGAGGTCGGAGCGCGCGTCGACCTGCTCGCCCCGGGCCTGCTCGGGCGACAGGTACTGGGCGGTGCCGATCACTGCGGCCGTCTGCGTCATCGTCGCCGAGGTGTCGGAGACCGCTCGGGCGATCCCGAAGTCCATCACCTTGATTTGGCCGGCATTGGTCAGCATCACATTGGCGGGCTTGATGTCGCGGTGCACGATGTCGTGCTTGTGCGAGTAGCCCAGCGCGTCCAGCACCCCAATCTCGTACTCGAAGGCGCGCTGCGGCTCGATCGGGCGGCCCTGGCGCAGCAGGTCGCGCAGGGTGTGCCCCTCGACCAGTTCCATCACGATGTAGGGCACCGAGATGCCGGTGGCCGGGTCGGTTCGCTCCCCGGTGTCGTAGACGCTGACGATGTTCGGGTGGTTCAGGCCGGCAGCTGCCTGCGCCTCCCGCTGGAAGCGCATCTGGAAGGTGCTGTCGGTGGCCAGATCGACGCGCAGCCGTTTGATCGCGACCTGGCGATCCAGCCGCAGATCGCGGGCTCGCCAGACCTCGGCCATGCCGCCGCGTCCGATGACCGTCTCGAGCTGGTAACGGCCTCCCAGGATCACTGGCTCATCGGTCACGGGACCAGTCCTTTCCTGCTCCGGCACGCAGCACATTCGGGCCAGGCAAAACTCATGGCAGGGCCTCCATTATGGACCGCGCGATCGGGGTCGCAGTGGTGGTCGTCTCGGTGGCCAGGTAGACCGCCACCGCCACATGTTTCTCGGCGATGTAACCGGTGAACCACGAGTGGTCACCGCCGCCGACACTCGTCTCGGCGGTGCCGGTCTTGCCGCCGACGGTCATGCCGCTGATCTGCGCGGCGGTGCCGGTGCCGGACTTGATGACATGGGTCATCATCTCGGCCAGGGTCGCCGCATTCGCCTGCGTCATCGCCTGACCGCGGACCACCGGCTGGTGAGTGCTCAGCACCGACTCGTTCGAGCCACGGATCTCCTGGACGATGTAGGGCTCCATCACGGTGCCGCCGTTCGCGATGGCACCGGCCACCACTGCCATCTGCAGCGGGGTCGTTGCCACATCGAACTGCCCGATGGACGCCATCGCCAACTCGGCCTGGCTCATCCCGGTCGGGTAGACACTGGCGGCCGAGGTCAGCCCGTCACCCAGCGACGAATTGAACCCGAAGGCCTCCGCCTGGGCTTTGATCTTGTCCTCACCCAGCGCCATTCCGATATTCGCGAACGACGTATTGCACGACAAGGTGAGCGCCTGGTCCATGGTCTTGGTGGTGTTGCCGCAGGCGGCCAGGTTGCTCAACTGGTGCGTCGACTGCGGCAACTGCAGCGCCTGCGGAGTGTCGATGACCGAGTCGGGCGTGTAGCCGTTGGCCAACGCGGTGGCCGCGACGACCAGCTTGAAGGTCGACCCGGGGGCGTTGATCTCCTGGGTCGCCCGATCGTTCATCACGGTGGAGCCGTCGGCAGTGAATTGGTCCCAGGCCGCCTGGGTGGCGGGGAAATCGAGGCTGGCCAGCTGTGACACGTCAAAGCTCGGGGTCGACACCCAGGCCAGGATCGCGCCGGTCTGGTAGTCGATGGCGACCGCCGCGCCCTCCTGGTTGCCCAGGGCGTCCCAGGCCGCCTGCTGCACCTTCGGCTGGATGGTGGTGAGCACCTGACCGCCGGCCGGCGAACGCCCGGCCAGGGTGTCGAGGATGCGCTGGGTGAACTGCGAGTCGGCCTGGCCGGTTAGTTCGGCATTGAACTCCTGCTCCAGGCCGGATCGTCCGTAGATGTAGGAGTAGTAGCCGGTGACCGGTGCATACAGCGGGCCGTCGAGGTACTGACGCTGGTAGGCGTAGGGCGTCGTGCCGGTCGGCACACTCTGGACGATCGGGGTGTTGGCGGCCAGGATCGGGCCGCGTGGCCCGCCGAACTCCTCGTCGCGGACGCGGGTGTTGCGCGCGTCATTCACCAGATCATCGGTGCGGATCCAGTAGGAGGCCGTCGCGTTGATCAGTAGCGCAAGAAACATCACGCCGACGAACAGCGCCACTCCACGAATCGACTTGTTCATCAGGCAGTGCCCTCGTTCAGGTTGATCAGTGATGTCTCGTCATCGGCGAGGTTGGCCACTGTGGCGGGCACGGTGGCCACCTGGGGACGCCGCGCCTGATGGCTGATCAGCAGCAGAATAGCCACGATCAACCAGTTGGCCACCAGCGAACTACCACCTTGACTCATGAAAGGCGTCGTCAATCCGGTGAGCGGCAGCAGGCGAGTGACGCCGCCGATGATGGCGAAGATCTGCAGGGCGAAGATGAAACTGAAGCCGGACGCCAGCAGCTTGCCGAAGATCACGGTCGAGGTGAGGGCCGCACGCAGGCCGCGGGCCACCATCAGCAGATAGATCAGGATGACGGCGACCAGCCCGACCAGCCCGAGCTCTTCACCGATCGCCGCCGAGATGAAGTCGGAACTGGCCACCGGCGTCAGGCCGGGCCGTCCCTGACCCCAGCCGCGTCCGAACAGGCCGCCCCAGGCCATGCCGAACTGGGCGGTGATGATCTGGTAGTTGGCTTCGTAGTTGCTGAACGGATCCAGCCAGCTCGACACCCGGGTCGCCACATGGGGGGCCAGCTGCCCGATCACGTAGGCGGCGACCGCGAAGGCGCTCACCCCGATGATCACCCAGCGCACCTGGCTGGTGGCCACGAACAGCATCATCACGAACAGCCCGAAGAACAGCAGCGAGGTGCCCAGGTCGTTCTGGAAGATCAGCACGACCACCGCGGCCGCCCACATCACGCCGACCGGAATCAGATCGCGCATTCGGGGCATCTGGAAACCGAACACGCGGCGTCCGGCCAGCTGCAGCAGGTCGCGGTTCTCGGTGAGATAGGACGCGAAGGCCAAGGTCAGCACGATCTTGGCGATCTCGGCCGGCTGGAAGGAGTACCCGGCGATCTGGATCCAGATCTGCGATCCGTTGGCCGCGTTGTTGGGCGAGGACAGGAAGGGCAGCAGCGGCAGCAAGAGCAGGATCATGCCGACGATGAACAAGATGTAGCTGAAGCCCTGCAGTACCCGGTAGTCGCGCAGGTAGAACAGCGTCACTGCGAACAGTGCCACGCCGATTGCGGTCCAAATCAGCTGCATGGTGGCGGCGTTCGGCGAGGGATCGAAACTCATATCGAGGCGGTGGATCATCGCCAGCCCGAGCCCGTTGAGCGCCAGCACGCAGGGCAGGATCACCGGATCGGCGTAGGGCAGCTTGAGCCGGACGACCAGGTGCGCGGCGATGCAGATCGCCAGCCAGATCGCCGAGACCGCGATCCAGTTGCTGGGCAGTGCGGCGTCCCGGTTGAGGTGGGTGATCAGGTAGCCACCGATACCGAAGGCCGCCGCGAGCAGGCACAGCGCGAGTTCGGCGTTGCGGCGTTTGCGGTAGATAACCACCGGTTGACTGTTGGGCGTAGACATCATCCACAAGCCTCGAGGTCGGGACGGTTCGGTGAAGCCGAAGAGGTGGGGGATTCGGAGCGAGCAACAGAGTTGGGGCTCTGGGGGGCAGTAGTACCGGATTGGCCGTCGGTGGGAGGCTCGGGGCTGGCCGAGTCCGCGGAGGTTTCGGCGCCGGGGGTCTGCGGCGCGGGTGTTTCGGCGGGCACGGTGGCTGCGCGTTCGGCCTTGCAGCGTTCGGCCATTTCGCCGAGCACCTCCAGCTGCGTCTGCGCGGCATGTTCGGAGTCATAGCGCAGTTCTTGGTTCTGCACCCTGGCCGCGTAGTAGGGCGGCAGATCGTCCACCAGGATCTCGCTGGTCTCGGTCAGCCGCGACAGCGGGTGTCCGAAGACCTGCTCGGGGATGCCCCGGTAGATCGCCACGTGCGCCTCGTCGGGACCGATGAAATGCTGGGATTCGAGGTACGCGCGTCCGCCGAACAGACCCGCGGTGAGCAGAGCCAGGATAGCCAGGATGGTCAGGACCCAGCCGATCCATCTGCGCCGCCGGCTTGCGATGTGCGGTGTGTAGCGGATCGCCTCGAACCGGTCGGGATCGATGACACCATCGGGCAGCTTCTCGTCGATCGCGGCCGCGTCGGCCACCGGCAGCCCGCGGGGCACCCGGGTGGTGTCCTCGATGATCTCGGACAGGTCGATCGGCTCGGAGAAATCGACCTCCGGGATCTTCATGGCCTCGGCAGCGCCCAGCACCTGCGGTGGGACAGCCTGCAGCGCCTCGTCGTAGTCCACCACGTCGGCCACGATCAGGGTGATGTTGTCGAGGCCGCCACCTTGATGTGCCGCCTGGGTCAACGAGCGGACGATCGAGTCCAGCGGCTTGTCGGCGGACAACAGCTTGAGGATGACATCGTCATCGACCATTCCGCACAGCCCGTCGGAGCAGAAGAGCACCCGGTCGCCGAGTTTGGCGTCCACCAGCTTGAAATCGGGAGTGTGCACCGGCTGCCCGTTGAGCACCTTGAGCAGCAGCGAGCGGTGCGGATGCTTGGCCGCCTCGTCGACGGTGATCTTGCCGCTGTCGATCAGTGACTGCACCCAGGAATGGTCATGGGTGAGCCGGGTCAGCTGCCCGTCGCGCAGCAGATAGCCGCGCGAATCGCCGATGTGGCAGATGCCGTAGTGCTCGCCGTCGAACATCGCCCCGCACACGGTGGTGCCCATGCCTTCGAGCGAGTGGTCCCATCCGACGAGGTCGGACAATGCGTCGTTGGCCTTGGCCAGTGCGCCGCCGAGCGCCTCCAGCATCTGGTCGCCGACCAGCGGGCCGGATTCGGAGGCGTTCGGAGCCAGATTCTGCTCGTCGGCGCGCTGCAGTTCGCGGATAGCCACGGCGCTGGCCAGATCGCCGGCGGCAGCGCCACCCATGCCGTCGGCAACGACGATCAGGTGCGGCGAGACATAGGCCGAGTCCTGATTGTTGTTGCGCACCAACCCGATCTCGGAATGCGCGTCGATCTGCAGCGAAAACGCCATCTCAGCCGTCCAGTTGCATCTGGGAGCGGCCGACTCGCACGATGTCGCCTCTGTCGATCCGCACGGGTTGGGTGATGCGCTGGCCGTTCACGTAGGTGCCGTTGGTCGACAGCAGATCTTCGACGACGAAGCCCTCGGCATCGCGCCAGATCTTCGCATGCTTGCTGGACGCGTAGTCGTCGTCCACATCAAGATCGCACGACGACGCCCTGCCGAGGACGATCTCCTTGCCGACCTCGGGCAGCGTGGCGCTCGTGCCGGCTCCTCTGCCTGTGGTGATGGTGACCGTGGTGGGGGCCGGTGGTGGGGCGGCGCCGGCGCGGGCTGCGCGGCGGCCACGGAACGACTTCTGCAGCGAACCTGTGCTCAGTGAGGAGGCCTGCTCGTCGGCGGCCACCAGCTCCTCGGCGGTGACCCGGCGTCCGAACAGGTCGACGCGGATGACGTTGGTGACGAAGAGGATGAACAGCCACATCAGGACCAAGAAGGCGATCTTTAGGGTGGCTACGAGGATGGTACTCAACGGTCAGGACCCCACTGGTGAGTGCACGAGCATCCGGGTCGAGCCGATCTCGATGCGTGATCCGTCGCCGAGCGTCACCTTGGTGACGCGCTGGCCGTTGACGATCACGCCGTTGGTCGATCCGAGGTCTTCGATGCTGACGAGAACCTCGCCGTTGTCGGCGGGCTGGACGATGATACGGGCGTGCTGCCGGGAGATGCCGGGATCGTTGATGCGAAGGTCCGCCTCACTGCCGCGTCCGATGGTGAAACCCGGTGGCAGCAGTGGATGCCGTACGCCGTTGACCTCCAGCACGAGCGGCGCCCGCTTGATCGCGGTGGTCGATGCTGCGCCGCCGGTCTCGGCGACGGTCGCGACCGACTCGGAGCTCACTCGAAAGCGACCGACCGATAAGGACGGATCGCATTCGTAGTCGATGCGGATCGGTCCGTTGAAGACGTAGTGACGCTCGCCGGCATGTCGACGCAGTTCGGGGACGATGTCGTCGTTGATGGCCCGTGCCATCGGGGCGAGCTCGTCATAGTCGTGCGTCGACAGGTAGACCGTGAAGTTGTTGGGGACGAGCCGCTTGTCGCGGTTCAACAGCTTTGCCTGCGCGTCCAGCTCCTTGGTCAATCGGGTGACGATCTCGATAGGTTCCACCTCGCCGCGGAAGGCTCGCGCGAAAACGGTGTTCACCGCGTTCTCGAGTCCGCGTTCAACGTTGTGCAACCAGCCCATCGTGCCTCCCTTCAGCCTGCATTGCCATCGGTGCTCGATGGTGCTGCTGTCTCGGTGAGTCCGGACAGGCGTCGCCCAGGACGAACCAAGCTCACCAGCGATACTAGGTCATCAGGCCGAGTCCGCACGCGCTGGTGCTGATCTGGGGCAAGATCGCGAGCGCTCTCAGGAGCTGTGAGTACTAGTGATGCGCGGTTTCGGCGTCGACCGGTGGGGTGCCGGACGGGCCGGCCGCCGATGCTCAGGCCTCGTGGTAGCCGTTCGTGGCGTCGCTGTCCGTCTTGTCGACTTGGGCATACGCGGCGCGGACTTCGTCCATGTCAAGGGCGCGGACCTGCTCGACGAGGCTGTCGAGAGCCGCTGCGGGCAGGGCGCCGGCTTGCGAGAAGACGGGAATGCCGCCGCGGAAGATCATCAGGGTGGGGATGGAGGTGATGCCCGCAGCGCCTGCGAGCTGCTGCTGGTCCTCGGTGTCGATCTTGCCGAAGGTGATGTCGTCGTGGGTCTGGCTGGCCTGCTCGTAGATGGGTGCGAAGTTGCGGCATGGACCACACCATTCCGCCCAGAAGTCGAGGAAGACGATGTCGTTGGTGCTCAGGACGTCCTCAAGGTTCTCAGCGGTGATCGTGACGGTGGCCATCTACTTCTCCTGTGTCTTGGACGCCTCGAAGTTCTTGCTGCGTCAGTTGGTCAGCAAAACCACGGTGACAGGCGAGTTATTCCCGCGGATGGCGTCAGCGTATCGAATCAGGGCAAGAAAAACCGGGGCTCGCGCACCCACCCCCTGAGACGCGAACCCCGGCCGTCGGTCGCGCATCGGCAGGCCGGGGGGGCCGCCGGAATCGACCGTGTAATTAAGAATGCCACGGCCGGAGCCCAGATACCAGCCAATTGCTGATCTTGCCGCACAGATTTTCATGACGTTGATCAAATAGCTGCTGGCCTGCGCTTTTCTTGGCTTCTCGAGATGCAGAACGGCAGCCCGGAAGGGCGCGATCTGCGCTTGGGCAACGCGCACGGCCGGCACCGCGAGTTGGTGGGTCAGTGCGGCCGGGCAAGCATCAATGCCGCTGGGAGCTCGACGTTTTCGGGCAGCCGCGGAGGCACGAGTTCGGCGATTCGTGCAGCGACTTCGGCGAGTCGCTGATCGTCCACATGGCTGGCGAGCATGGTGACACTGAGCGCGGCTATCGCCCCGCCGTTCGACAGCAGCGGCACACCCAGGCAGGCGATGCCCGGTTCGTTCTCCTCGATCTCGGTGGCATAGCCGCGCTCCCGGGCCGCGGCGACGGCGTCGCGCAGTTGCGCGGCGGCGGCCTCCGATGGGGCATAGGCGTCGAGATGATCATCGGGAATCGGCCGGTAGGCCAAGATTGCGCGTCCGAGTGAGGTAGTCGCGGCGGAGGCGTTGCGTCCGACCTGCGACCAGACGCGGATGGCTTTGTCGGGCTCGACCTTGTCGACGTAGATGACCCGGTCGCCGTTGAGGATGCCGAGGTGCACCAGTTCGTCCACCTCACGGGCGAGCACGATCAGTGCGGGATGCAGCAGCTGGGTGAGAGAGGCGGGGCCGAAGTAGTCGGCGCCCAGGCCGATCGCCGCGGGCCCGAGCCGGTAGCTGCCGTCGGTGTCCTGGGTGACGAAGCCGCGGGCGCGCATGGTGCTCAGCGCGCGATAGGCGGTTGATTTGTTGAGCCCCAGATCGCGGCCGAGATTGGCCAGCGGGACTCCGTCGGGCCCGGCCTCGGACAGACTGATGAGCAGCATGAGTGCGCGGTCGATCGCCTCGATCGGGGCGGGACCGCTGGCCTCGGAACTGCTCGGGTTGCTCATGACAAGCAGTCTGCCACGCTGCTGACTCCGAGGGGCCGGTCTGCTACCATTTGTTTTAGTTAATGACCCATCTGTTTCGCTGAATGAAACGGTGGCCTTCTGTTCACATTATCTCTACGAGGAGAGTGCAGATGAGCGTCACTCTTGACGACATCACCCGTTACCGCATCGTTCCCGTTGTGGTTCTCAATGACGCGGCCAATGCCTCCGGGCTCGGAGACGCCCTGGTCGCCGGCGGGCTCCCGGTCGCGGAAGTGACCTTCCGCACCGCCGCCGCCGCAGATTCGATCAAGGTCCTTGCGAAGCGCGACGACATCCTGGTCGGCGCCGGCACCGTCCGTTCGGTCGCTCAGGTCGAGCAGGCCGTCGACGCCGGTGCGTCCTTCATCGTGAGCCCCGGCCTGAAGGTCGAGGTCGTCAAGCGCGCGCAGGAACTCGGTGTGCCGGTGCTGCCGGGTGCGGTCACCCCCACCGAGATCATGCTCGCCCACGATCTCGGCCTGACCACCGTGAAGTTCTTCCCGGCCAATGTCTATGGTGGCGCGTCGGCCATCAAGGCGCTGTCGGCCCCGTTCGGCGGCACCCAGTTCATTCCGACCGGCGGTGTGAACGCAGCCAACCTCGGTGAGTTCCTCGGCCTGTCGTGCATTCCGGCGGTCGGCGGTTCGTGGATGGTGCCTGCCAAGGCCGTGGACGGTGGCGAGTTCGACAAGATCACCAAGCTTTCGCGCGAGGCCATGGACCTGGTCGCCCAGCTGAGCGGAGGCGACAAGTGAGCGTGGATCTCGGCCTGAAGTCCGCTGAGGACTGCCAGTGGGACGCCCTGAGCCTCGGCGAGATCATGCTGCGGCTCGATCCGGGCGATGGACGCGTCCGCACTGCTCGTGAGTTCAAGGTCTGGGAAGGCGGCGGCGAATACAACGTCGTGCGTGGCCTGCGCAAGGTCTTCGGGCTGCGCTCGGGCGTCCTGACCGCACTGGTGGACAACGAGGTCGGCCATCTGGTCGAAGACTTCGTGATGCAAGGCGGCGTCGACACCTCGCTGATCCGCTGGGTTGCCAATGACGGTGTCGGACGCACGGCCCGCAACGGCCTCAACTTCGTCGAGCGCGGCTACGGCGTGCGCGGCTCGGTCGGCGCCAGCGACCGCGGTCACACCGCGATCAGTCAGACCAAGGCATCCGATTGGGACCTGGACGAGATCTTCGTGAAGAAGGGTGTGCGCTGGCTGCACACCGGCGGCATCTACGCCGCTCTTTCGGAGACCAGCGCCCAGGCAGTGATCGATGTCTGCAAGGCGGCGAAGGAATCCGGCACCCTGATCAGCTACGACCTCAACTACCGGCCCAGCCTGTGGAAGTCGATCGGTGGCCAGGCCAAGGCTCAGGAAGTCAACCGCGCGGTCGCGCCCTATGTCGATGTGATGATCGGTAATGAGGAGGACTTCACCGCGGCTCTCGGTTTCGAGATCGAGGGCGTGGACGAGAACCTCACCGTGCTGCCGCTGGACAGCTTCAAGAACATGGTCGAGCGGGTTGCCGCGGCTTACCCGAATCTCAAGGTCATCGGCACCACGCTGCGGGGCGTGAAGTCGGCGACCATCAACGACTGGAGCGCGATCGCCTGGTCGAAGGAAGACGGCCTGGTCAAGGCGACCCAGCGCGATGATCTGATGATCTTCGACCGGGTCGGCGGTGGCGACTCCTTCGCATCCGGGCTGGTCTACGGCCTGATTTCCGGCGCCGATCTGGAGACCGCGGTCAACTACGGTGCGGCTCATGGCGCGCTGGCGATGACCACTCCTGGCGATACCTCGATGGCTACCAAGGCCGAGGTGCTGAAGTTGGCCGGCGGCGGTTCGGCCCGCGTCGATCGCTGATTGGTACGTTTCGCTGACTCATCAGGTGGTGCCCCGGTCCTAGCGGCCGGGGCGCTGCTGTATGCCGGAGGCGCATCCTTGTCGGTTTCGGCACCGCACCCTGGGGAGATGATGACGCTCAGGCCGGGCTGCCTGGATCTGGTCTCACCTACAGTCTTCTCATGACGGCCATTTTGGGAATCGCAACGGCGGTTCCGGCGACCGCGGTAAGCCAGCGCGCGGTGCGCGATCTCTTCGCCGCGCAGCCCGGTATCAGTCGCCTGACCGCACGGCTGATACGCGCGGCATTCGATCGCTCGGCAATCGACATCAGGCATACGGTACTGACCGACTTCGATGGTGTGCCGTCGGGCTTCATCAACTTGGAAACCAGCGCCTTCGAACGGCCGACCACCGCTCAGCGCAACGCCATCTATGTCGAGCAAGCGCCGAAGCTGTTCGCTCAGGCCGCCCGTGGCGCACTGCAAGCCGCCGGCGTGGTGGCCTCCGAGATCACCCATGTCGTGACGGCCAGCTGTACCGGCTTCTTCGCCCCCGGGCCGGACTTCAGGCTCGTACGAGATCTCGGGATCCCATCAAGTGCCCAACGCGATCACGTCGGCTTCCTCGGCTGCGCGGCCGCCTTCCCCGCGTTGCGCGCGGCATATCGCATCTGCGCGGCCGACCCCGGTGCCGTCGTGCTGGTTGCCTGCGGCGAACTGTGCTCGATCCACCTGGCGCCCTCGAGCGACACCGACCAGATTCTCGCCTCGGCTGTCTTCGCCGACGGTGCCGGGGCAGCGATCGTCTCGGCGGCCCGCGCGGCGCGTGGTCCGTCGCTCGTCATGGACGGCTTCGCGACCAGGCTCACGAGCGAAGGCGCTGACGACATGCAGTGGATCATCGGCGATCACGGATTCGAGATGACGCTCACCCAGGAGGTGCCCCGCATCATCGAACGCGAGGTGGTCGGGCTGCTGGCCCCGGTGCTCGCCCGCGGCGAGATCGACCGTTGGGCCGTCCACCCCGGGGGCCGCAGCATTCTCGACCGATTCGAGCATGCGATGGGGCTGGCACCGAACGCGCTCGACCATTCCCGCGAAGTGCTGCGAGCATACGGCAATATGTCATCGGCGACGGTGCTCTTCGTCCTGCAGCGGCTTCTTGCCGACGCCACGCTCACCGACGGTGAGCGCATCCTGGGAATAGCATTTGGCCCTGGGCTGACCGTCGAGATCGCCGAACTGCGCGCACGGGTGAGCACCGCGCCCCAGCCGAGCCGCGCCGCGCCCGCCTTGGCGCTGGCCCGGGCCCCGAGATGACTCCCGGAGGGCTGTCCGAGCGCGCCGAAAGCCTCGTCGAGCTCATGGACGATCCCGACTGCGATCCGCAGCGGCTGGCGCGCACCTATCGCCGCTTCGGCGTGGTCAACCGGGCGATCTCGGGTTGGGGGAGCCTCTATCGGCGATACCTGCGACCGCACCTGGCAAGCCTCGATCGTCCGGCGCGGGTCTTGGATCTGGGCTGCGGGGGCGGTGACGTGCTGGCAAGACTCGCCGCATTGGCCCGTCGCGATCACCTGGAGGTTGCCTGGACCGGCGCCGACCCCGACCCCCGCGCGCTGCAGGTTGCGCAGCGGCGCGCCAGCGCCGGCATCGAGTTCCGCCGCGCGGATTCCGCCGCGCTGCGGGCGGCGGGGGAGACCTTCGACGCGGTGGTGTCCAACCACGTGATTCATCACCTGGACTCCTCCGGTCTGGCAGCGTTCGCCGATGACACTCGGGCGCTGTCCACCGGGGTGGTGCTGCACAGCGACATCAGGCGCGGACGCCTCGCCTACGGCCTGTTCGCCGTCGGTATCACGCCGCTGGCCGCGGGCACCTTCCTGCGCACCGATGGCTTGCGCTCGATTCGGCGAAGCTATCGGCCCGCCGAACTGGCGGCGCTGCTCGGCGCCGGCTGGCGTGTCGAGGGGCTTGCGCCGTTCCGCCTGTGCGCTCTCGCGGAAGGTGAGGCTCGTGACTGAGGTCTTGATCGTCGGCGCGGGACCGGTCGGGCTGCTGCTCGGCTCGGAGCTTGCCCGCCACGGCGTCACCGCCACGCTGGTTGAGCGGCGCGCGCAGCTATCGACCGGCACCCGCGCGATCGGGGTGCACCCGCCCGTGCTCGCGGCCCTCGAACCCTCCGGCATCACCGAGCGCCTGCTGGCCACCGCACTGCCGGTCTCGCGGGGGGAGGCGCGTTCGCGCGGCCGTACCCTGGGCAGTTTGTCATTCGACTGCCTTTCGACCCGCTTCCGGTTCATCGCGACCCTCCCGCAAAGCGACACCGAGGCGGCATTGGCCGCCGGTGCGCCGGCGCCTCGTCGCGGTGTCCGGGTGACTCGGGTGTCACCCGAGCGGCGCGCTGTTCGCGTCGCGTTCGACGACGGCGCGGAGCTGACCGCGCCGATCGTCGTGATCGCCGGAGGCTGGTCGTCGCGCGGTCTTGCCTATCAGACGACGGCCGCTCACGCCTACCGCGACCGCTACGTCATGGCGGACATCTCCCTGCCGCCGCGCGACGATGCCGACCGTGCGGTCATTCACCTCGACGCGCAGGGGGTGCTCGAGTCGTTGCCGCTGCCCGGTGGCCGGCGGCGATTCGTCGCATGGGATTCCCCCGGTGGGCGCGGCGGAGCTGCTGCTGTCGACAGGCTGCGCGCAGCACTTGTCGCCCGGGGTGAGGACGACGCCGCGAGCGCGGTGCCCGAGGCGACCGAGTTCGGCGTGCGGCGCTTCACGGCTCGCGGGATGCGCAACGGCGGTCTGCTGGTCGTCGGCGACGCGGCGCACGAGGTCAGCCCCATCGGCGGGCAGGGCATGAATCTCGGGCTGCTGGATGCCGCGGGTCTGGCGCCGTTGCTCGTGCGCTGGGTGCGCACCGGTGAGGCACCCGATGCCGAACTCGCGCGTTGGGAGCGAATGCGAATCACCTCGGCTCGGCGGGCCGCGCGGCTGGCAGCCGTCAACACCGCCCTTGGGCGTCCGGCGGGGACGCTCACCGACGCCGGCCGCCGCGCCGCGATCGGTGCAGCGTTGGCAACCCCGTCGGCCCGGGCACTGGCTTGGCTGTACACGATGGGTCTCGACCGCGCGGCGTGAGCGCGGTTGGGGCCTGACCTGCAGCGCATCTAGCGCAGCGCGGAGACCACGACCAGTTCGACGGCGAGCAGCAGCGCCGCCGCGACGACCAGCCGGAAGACCAGCCGGGTGGCCCTGTGGAGGGAAGCCACCAGGCCCCACACGCCGATCACGATGACCAGTGCGAGTCCGACGAGTGCCACCGGATGCCCGATCTCGACGGTGAGCACGACCGCGCCGGCGATAAGTGTGATGAAACCGATCGCCGCGGTGCCCCGTCGGCCCAGCAGGTGCGGCAACCCGCGCACTCCCGCCCGCACGTCGTCATCGAGGTCAGGCAGGGTGTTCGCCAGGTGCACCGAGAAGCCGATCGTGGCCGCCGCCAGCGTTTCGCCGACCGTGGCCAGCCGCGGTGTGTCACCGGCCAGCCTCGCCAGGGACGGCAGCAACCCGAAACTCACCACGAACGCGATGCCCGAGGCCCACGACCGTTTGAGCCAGAGGTTGTATGCCCACCCAGCCGCGACCGTGACCGCATGAGCGACCGCGAACCAGATTCCGAGCAGGAGGGACGAGACCAGCGCCACGGTCAACGACACCAGGGCCGCCGTCCACACCAACCGCGGAGCCACCTCGCCCGCGGCGATCGGCTTGTCCGTGCGCTGTGCGGCGCGGTCGCGATCGGCGTCGATGACGTCGTTCGACCATCCGATCGACAATTGCCCGAGCAGAACGACGATCCCGACTCCGAGCAGGGTCCAGGCATCCACCCCGGAGGCGACGCCCACCAGCACGGTAAGAACAGTGATGGCGAGACACGGTCCCAGATGAGCCGTGCGAGCCAAGCCGGCCAGCATGCGCACACGCTATCTCGGCGCCGGTGCAGTTCGGAGCTGCCGGCGCCAGCGATGAACGCCATCGAGGCGATCAGGCTGCCCGCGGACGCAGCCGGGACGGGCGCTGAGCGCGAGGGCTCGCTCGGCGGAGCCGGCATTTTCGGCGCCGGTGCATGCTGGGGAGATGCATAGTCTGGACCTCATGCCTGGACCACAAGAGAACGTCTGGCTTGCGACGCTGCGTGCCAATCCCGATCATGCCCGCAACTACGCCCGGCGCTGGAGCAACCTGGTGGCCGAGGGACGCGACATCTACGGTGAGGCGCGGCTGATCGACGCCATGGCCGAGCGCGGCAGCAACATCCTGGACGCCGGCTGCGGCACCGGCCGCATCGGCGGCTGGCTCGCCGAACGCGGCCATCGGGTGGTCGGCGTCGATCTCGACGAGACTCTGATCGAGGTCGCACGGCGGGACTGGCCGCAGGCCGACTGGCAGGTGCAGAACCTCGCAGAGCTCAGCCTGCTGGACGAATCGGGCAATCCGGCCGAGTTCGATCTGGTGGTGTCGGCGGGTAACGTGCTGACCTTCTTGTCCGTGGACGAGCGGCTGCCGACCCTTGCTCGGCTGCGGGAGCACCTGGCCACGGACGGCCGAATCGTCGTTGGTTTCGGCGCTGGGCGCGGCTACGACTTCGACGAGTTCGAGGCGGATGCCGATCGGGCCGGGCTGGTGCTCGAGCAGCGCTATTCGACCTGGACCCTGCGCCCGCCCGCCGCCGATTTCCTGGTTGCGGTTCTCGCTGCTCGTCCCCACTAGCCGCTCGCCGTCGGTACTAGCCGCTCGCCGTCCGTACCAGACGCTCGCCGTCGGTACTAATCGCGAGCGAATTCGGGGCGGGCGGCCGGTGCCGGATATGGGCTCGGCGCGTGGGCGGTCTTGGAGAGTCTCGGACGGCACTGACTCGGGCATAGTGGGAGTTGTGAACACCGTCGATGTGATGTATCCGCGCAGCATGCCGCTGGGAACCCCCGACCGGATTGAAGTGAGCCGGGTGATGCCGCAACGAGGGTTGGCGATGATCGGCGGCTGGTGCGTCCTCGATCATTTCGGGCCGGACGCCGCGCCGCTGCGCATGGCCTGCCATCCGCATACCTGCCTGCAGACGGTGACCTGGCTTTTCGACGGTGAGATCCGTCATCGCGATGCGCTGGGCAGTGATGAACTCGTCCACCCTGGTGAGGTCGCCATCATGACCGCGGGCTGGGGGACCACCCACACCGAGTACTCCACCCCGGGCCCGCTGCACGGCGTCCAGCTGTGGACGGCCCTGCCCAACAACGTCCGATTCAACCAACCCGGCTTCGAGTACTTCGCCACCGAACCCGTGCGGATGGGCGACCACGAGGTCGCCGTCTTCGTCGGCGAGTTCGGGGACTCCGACTCACCCGTTCAGGTCTACTCGCCGCTGTGCGCCGCGGAGATCCGGTTCACCACCGCAGACCCCCTGGAGGTCGAGATCCCCGAGAACTGGGAGTTCGGGGTACTCGCCGACTCCGGCACGGTCCAAGTGGACGACACCGAGGTGCCGGCAGGTGCACTCGGCTATCTCGCACCCGGACGCCGCCGGCTGCGGCTGCAGGCTCACGCGAATGCCGGCGAGATCGTCCGGGCGGTCGTCATCGGCGGCGAGCCGTTGGGTGAAGACCTCATCGTCTGGTGGGCCTTCGTCGGCCACAGTCACCAGGAGATCGCGGCCTGGCGGGCGAACTGGCAGATGGCGATCGGTGCCGAGCAGGACGGCGACAACCCCGGCAACTTCCCACTGACTCCGCGCACCGATAACGAACCGGAACTCACCGCGCCGCCCCTGCCGCCGGTCAGGTTACGTCCGCGTCACTGAGGGTCTCGCCGCCCTACAGCACTCGCCCGACCACGGAGTAATGGCCGCCGCCTCACCTGTCGGCGTCTTGCCTCTCGGCGTCCTGCCCTTCGGTGTCTTTGCTTTCGAGGTCCTTGGGCTTGTCCGACTCCTCCGAAGCCTCGGAGTTCTGTTCCTCGGCGTCATACTTCTCTGAGCCCTTGCCGAGCAGCTGATCGCGCCAGATGCCCAAGCGGGTGGGCAGATCCATCTTCTCGAGCCGCTCACGCAGCCCGCTGCCCTCTTCCTCTATCCAGGAGCGAACGTTCGTGTCGAGGTTCTCCAGTCGCTCACGCATCTCCTGGCCGCTGCTCTCCAGACGTTCCTGCAGCTCGTCTCCGGCTTGGCTGAACCATTCGCGCACGTCGGGGCCGATCTCGTCGAGCTGAACTCGCCACTTGGGATTCAGCTTGGCCAGCTGGTCGGAGAAATCGCGCCGCTCCAGTCGGCTGCGCACCTCGCGCCGCAGCACCTTGCCCATCTCGTTGCGCGGCAACTCGTCCACCACGTAGACCCGGCGCGGCACCTTGTAGGCGGCCAGCCGCTCCTTGACCGACTTGCGCAGTTCGTCCACATCGGGCAGCAGGCCGTCGACGGTCACCACCGCCGCGACCACCTCCTCGACGCCGAGTTCGTTGGCCAGCCCGACGACCGCGATGTCGCGGATGCCATCGTGATCGCGCATGGCGGACTCGACTTCGGAGGGATAGACATTGAATCCGCCGGTGATGACGACTTCTTTCATCCGGTCGACGATGTGCAGGTAGCCGCGCTCATCGGCGACGGCGATGTCACCGGTGCGGAACCAGCCGTCGTAGAACCCATCCTTCTCGCCGGCAGGCAGATTCAGGTACCCGGAGAAGATCTGTGGCCCCTTGGCCAAGATCTCACCCGGCTCGCCGAAGGCGACGTCCTTGGACGAATCCTCCGGGTCGGCCAGCCGTACCTCGGTATCGGGGAAGGGCACGCCGATCGATTCGGCCATGCGGTTCTTGTTCACGGGATTGCCGGTCAGAATGGGGGAGCATTCGCTCAGCCCGTAGCCTTCGATCAGCAGGCCGCCGGTCGCCTTCTCCCACTTCTCGATCAGCTCTCCGCGCAGCGACATCGCCCCCGAGATGCCGGTCTGGATGCCCCGCAGAGAGACACCGCGTTCGGCGGCCCCGTCCACGATGCGCTCGAACAGCGGCGGCACCGCGATCGCCATCGTCGGAGTGCAGCGCTTGATGGCGTCCAGGATCAGACCGGTTTCGGGCTTGGGAATCAGGTGCAGCATGGCGCCGTCGGTTAGTCCGGCATTCATCGACAACGAGCAGCCGAAGACATGGAACAGCGGCAGACAGGCCAAGAAGACATCGTGGCCGGGCTTCAGCGGAGTGACCCATTCGAGCGCCTGCGTGGCGCAGGCCAGCAGATTCGCATGAGTCAGCGGCACCCCCTTCGGGGTGCCCGTGGTTCCTGAGGTATAAAGCACCAGCGCAATGTCCTCGCTGCTCGGACGTACATCGCTGGGCGCCGGGCGGCCGGGCTTGAGCAGATCGGCGAAGGCGAGCGTGCCCGGTGCCGGACGTGAGAGCTGCGCACGACTGCGGCGAGCTTTGGCGATCGGCAGCCGCAACAGCAACCGCTTGATGAACGGCATCGCCGTGATCATGTTGATGCTGATGATCGTGTCCGGACGCACATCGTCGGGCAATTCCTGGAGCACATGGGCCGAGGCGTCCCAGACGATCGCCACCTTGGCGTGGTGATCGCCGAACAGGGGAGTGAGTTCACGGATCGTGTAGAGCGGATTGTGTTCCACGACGGTTGCGCCACAGGCCAACACGGCATAGAACGCGATGACATGCTGAGGGCAGGTCGGCATCAACAGCGCCACATAGTCGCCCGGACGCACTCCCAACTCGTACAGCCGCCCGGCGACCTGGTTGACCGCCCGTTTGAGTTCGGTGAAGCTGGTGCGTGCCCCGAAGAAGTCGAGGGCCGGACGATCATGGAACTCGCGGGTGAACCGGTCGAACCCATCGACCAGGCTGCCCCCGGGATAGTCCAGGTGGCGGCGCACCCCGGGATCGTAGGCCGCGGCCCAGAGTTCATCGAGCGTTGGCATAGTCGGCTCCCGTGCGTCATTGACCGAGCGGCTTGCTCAATCGCCTGCACACAAGGCTATTGCGCCGCGGCTGGATTCGCCCATCAGTGGCCGACGATATCGGCCCCGTTTTTTGTCGGGTTACCACAGCTGTCCTGCTGCCACCGTTGGCGGTATCCCGCAGCGCTAGAACGGCCACAGCAGCGGGACGAGGAAGATGCCCGCCAAGCCATAGAGCAGCAGCAGTGGTGCTCCGAGTTTCCAGTAGTCGTTGAAGCGGTAGCCCGCCGCCTCCTGCACCATGAGGTTCGCCGGGGTGGCCACCGGGGTCAGCAGCGCGGCCGCGGCGAACACGGCGATCGCCACCAGAATCGGCATCGCCGAGATATTCATCTGAGCAGCAGCCGACACGCCGATCGGTATGACGATCAGGGCGGTTGCCATGTTGCTGATCAGTTGACCGAGTACTGCAGTGATGACGAACAGTCCCGCGAGCAGCGCGAAAGGTCCGGCACTGCCCACCACGGAGACCAGGCCTTCGGCCAGCAGTTGCGCCGCTCCGCTCTCAGTCATCCCCACCGATAGCGACATCATGCCTCCGACAAGGATAATCGTCGTCCAGGAGACACCCGCGTAGGCCTCTTCCACGGTGATCACACGCAGCAGGATCATGGCCAGCGCCGCCAGCAGGCCCGCCACAGCGGCCGGGACCACGCCGGTCGCGAGCAACACGATCATGGCAGCCAGGACGCTGAGGGCGCGCTTGGCGCCCCGGCCGAGAGGAACTGCCTGCCGGCGCACCGCGTCCGGGTCGTCGACCGCGATGATGTCGGGATCATCGGCGGCATTGGCCAGCGCCTGCCAGGACCCCCGGAACAGCAGCGAGTCGCCGGCCGACAGCGTCAGCGGGCCGGCGACGTCGCGTCCCTTGTGATGCATCCCGGCCACGACGAGTTCACCCGACTCGGTCACCATCCCGTGGTGGACGAGGTCGCCGATGAATCGGGAGCGCGGCGGAATGATGAACTCGGCGGTACCGCGACCGCGCTGCATCAGCTTGTCCTGGGGCTCGTCCAGCCCGTAGTGCTCGGCGAGCAGCGCACCGTGTGCACCGAGATCGCGCAGCACCTTGCCGGAGGAGCGCTGCGGTACCAGTCGTGAGCCGAGCAGCAGCACGACCCCGATCGTTGCGACGGTGAGCACGAGGCCGATCAGCCCGGTGGAGAAGAGCCCCAGCCGACCGGCCCCGGTCGATTCGGCGTAGTCGGCCACCACGACGGTCACCGGGCTGCCGATCAGCATCAGTAGTGAGCCCGAATGAGCGGCGAACGCTGCGGGCATCAGCAGCTCGGACGGTGAGCGGTGCGCCCGGATCGCGATGACCACGATCACCGGGGTGAGAGCTGCCACCGACCCGTTCGGGGTGATCAGGGCCGTCAGCAAAGCCGCCATCAGCATCACGGTGACCATCAGACGGCTCGGATTGGTTCCGCCCAGCCGCATCGCGAATCCGCCGGCTGCCGCAGTCACACCGCTGGCGTCCAAAGCCTCGCTCACCACGAACAAGGCCGCGATGAACAGCACCGTCGGATCGCCGAAGCCGGCCACGGCCTCACCCAGATCGAGCACTCCGGTGGCCCACAGAGCCAGCGGGACGAGCAGCGCGATGACCGCTATGGGCAGCCGATCCCAGATGAACAGCAGGACCGCGGCCGCCAGGATGATCAGGGCGATGGTGCTTTCGGGCATGGCAACGCTTTCCGAGGAGACTGCGAGGCGGCTCCGCTGAGAGTTCGAGGGCCGCCGCCGGGGTCAAGGCCGCTGTAGTCAAGGAGACAATCGATCAGGGTGGATCGCCCGGCAGGCCGGTCGCTCGATCGCTCAGTTCTTCAGTTCCTGGACGAGCTCGTTCTCGGCCTCGTCCGAAAGCGAGGTCTTCAAGACGGTGCCGCCGAACTCGGCCATGGCGGCCGCGAACTTGTCCTCAGTGAGCTTCTTGGCCATCACGACCAGAGCCGACTTGCCGGGTGTCAGCAATCCGTCCACCCGCTCACGCAGGCTGCGATTGATGCCGGCCTTGCCGGCCAGACCCGCCAGAGCACCCCAGGCGCCGCCGACCAGCAGCCCGACACCGGGAACCAGGAAGAGCAATCCGATGATCATGCCCCACAGCGCGCCGGAGGTGGCGGAGACGCCAACGATGGATCCTGGGGTATCGATGTGCTTCTTGCCGTCATCGTCCACCCGGACAACAGCGAGCCCGGAGAGGTCAATGACGAAATCCTTCTGGAGCTGCAGGACCCTGGCCTGCGCGGCCTCGGCGGTTGCATGGTCGTCATAACCGATGATGATGAGTTCCGACATGGGCGATTGCCTCCTCGTAACGGTGAGCGGACGTGCTCACGTCGCAGAATCAGTCTGCACCAGAAGTTTGGTGTGAGCACCCCTAACACACATCACCCGCCACGGGGGAATCGCAGCTACCCCGGTGGCCGAGATTATGGAATGAGGGGTCTTGGGTTAATCGCAGGGAGGTCGGCATCATGAGCGAAACAGGCAATTCCGGGTCAAGCTTCAAAATCACTCCGCGGGTGTGGTTGGGTCTTGCGATCGCGGTGGTGGCCATCATCTTCATCTTGCAGAACCGCCAGCCCGCCGACATCAGTCTGGTGATGTTGCGGGTGTCCGCCCCGCTGTGGGTCACCTTGAGCGCTGTCTTCCTCGCGGGCTTCGCCGCGGGCTGGCTCGTTTCGAAGCGGCGCAAATGACCATGGTGGACGGCCCGCGTCAGCTGTGTATCCGCGTGGAGGGCGAGTTGCGGCAGGCCTTGGACGCGGAGTTAGGCGGGCTGATCGTGACCCGCTTGCCCTCGGGTACCGAGCTGCGTGGCCGGTTGCCCGACGCGACGCGGCAGTGGAGCGTCCTGCACCGACTGCAACGCGCCGGCTTGGTGCTGCGTTCTGTTGAACGGGTCGACGTCCCCGATGGCGTGTCCACGGCCGAACACTCTCAGCAGGGACCGCTGGCGCTGGTCGAGGTGGAGGGCTATGCCGGCGAGCTGATCGCGGCATCCATCCAGAATATGGAGGTTCATCAGAATCCGCCGTCGACGACCGTGACCATACCGTTCACCAGCGATCAGGAGCTCTTCGAGGTGCTGTGGGAGCTGGAAACGCTGGCTTTCGATGTGCTCGATATGCACATCATCGATTGAACCAAGTCCTGTCGCGGAAAGCCGCCCGAGCCATTCGGGGACGATGGCGCGCGCGACTCATTGACCTGTTCGCGGATGGTCGCGCTTGGTTCGGGCGGACCATAGTAGATTGCTCATGATGGGTGCGCCTCCGCCACGATGGCGCCCGGGCGCAGTTGAAGCGAATGTGAGGCCGTGTCCATGAGCGAGATGGCAGTGCGCCGCTTGTTGGACTCACGGGCACGAGTGCCGGTTCGCTCCGAACTTTTCATACGTCGTCCTCGGCTGACCGATCTCTTGGACCAGGCGACCCAGCGTGAGATCACCTTGGTCACCGGACCCGCGGGAACCGGCAAGACCCTTGCTGTCGCCGACTGGACGCGGGAGAGCGAGCGGGCCGGACGGGTGGCCTGGCTGTCGCTGGATCGTGCCGATGGCCGCGCGCCGCGATTGTGGAGGTCCTTGTTGAGCGCCCTGAGCATGGGGCTCGGCCCGGATGTCTTCCGTGACTTGGAATTGCCCGATACACCCGACATCAGCGTGCTGTACGAGATGGCGCGCGGCCGGGAAACCCCGGTCGTCCTGGTGTTGGACGATCTGCAGGAGCTGGACCAGGGCGACTCGCTCGATTGGCTGGCCGAGCTGCTGCGCTGGCCCCCGGACGGGATGCGGTTCGTGCTCATCTCCCGGCATGATCCGCCCATCAATCTGCACCGGCTTCGGCTCGAGGACAAGCTGTCGGAGGTGCAGTTCAGCGATCTGGCCTTCACCCAGGCGGAGTCCCGGGAACTGCTGGCGAACTGGGGTCTCAGCCTCGACGAACGGGACTTGTCGCGGCTGGTGGACGCGACGGGGGGCTGGGCTGCAGCCATTCGTCTGGCTGCCCTGACCTTGAGCACCTCGGACGATGCAGCGGTGCTGCTGGAACGCTTCGCGGGCCCGACCTTCCTCATTGCTGACTATCTGTGGCACGACGTGCTGGGCATGCTGCCCGAACCGTACGCCGAGTTCCTGCTGCGTACCTCGGTCTCGGAGCGATTGTGTGGCCCGCTGGCCGAAGCCCTGAGCGGCGAGCAGAACGCTGACGAGTTGCTGCGGATGCTGGCGCGCGATCAGTTCCTCGCTCACGAACTAGAGGGCACGGGCTGGTACCGCACACATACGTTGCTCAACAAGGCGCTGCGCGCCAGGCTTCAAACAGACCACCCCGCACTCGCCCGGGAGCAGTATCGCAAAGCAGCGTTGTGGTTTGAAGAGCATGAGGCCTGGACCGAAGCCCTCGACCAGGCGATCAGTTCGGGTGACTGGGACTTCGCCGGCCAGATCGTGGCCCGCTCAGGTGCTGCGATGTGCCTGGGCGCGGACCAGTCGGTCCTCATCGGTTTGATGGCACGGATTCCGGAAGCGTGCGCCCACGACTATCCCGAATTGGCGGTAGGAATGGCGGTGGCGCCGGCCGTCCGAGGCGATCAACCGGCCGTACAGCGATTCCTCAGTCTGGCAGAAGCATCTTTGGACACGTTGTCCGATTCTCGGCGCGCGGTGTGCGTGCTGGCGATCCGCACCCTGCATGCCGTTCACGCGTATCGTGTCTGCGATCCCATCGCGATGCGGGTGGCAACCGACGATGCCGAACGGATTCTCAGTGACCTCAGCTATTCGGACGCACCGGGCTGGGCTTACAACCGTGGAAGCGTGCACGCGTTGCGTGGAATCGCGGAGTTGTGGGCAGGTCAGTACGAGACTGCCGCTCAGATGCTTCGCGCGGGACTGGCTTCGCTGCCGCCGGAGCGGGTCGGTCATGACGAGGACATCCGGCTGGCGGGATTGTTGGCACTGGCCGAGAGTGGCGCGGGCCGGTTCGCTGAGGCCCGCGAACTCGCTCGCCGAGCGCTCGACACAGCTCGTAGCAGGGGCCGCCTGCGAGGTGGCGAGGCGAAATGGGCGTGGTTGGCGATCGCCTATGTGGAGACGTACTCCTGCGATGAGCGGGCTCGGGACACCATCGCGCAATGCGCTCAGGTGATCGACGCCCACCTGAGTCCGTTCACCGCCGCGCTGTTGCAGATCATCCAGGCCTCAGATGACTTCGCTCGTGACGATCTGGCAAGTGCCCGGGTGAGGCTGACGTCGGTTGCTGCGAGCCCGGCCGGACGCGGCCGTCTGATCGCCGCCCAGGTGGTCGAGTTGCGGGTGACCGTGGAGCTCGCCACGAACGATATCGAGCGAGCCCGGTCGGTGCTGGAGGAATACGACCAGGCGATGGCGGCGGCCGGGCCTTCGTCGGAGCCCGGCCCGGATCTGGCGTGCACCGCGCGAGCCCAGCTCTTCTTGGCGTCGAACGAGCCCGAGCGGGTGCGGGCAGCGGTGGCGCACAACTTGGGTGGGCGTGACCTGCAGGGTGCGGGATCGTGGCTGCTGGTGGCGATGGCCGAAGACCGGTTGCGCCATGACAGGCTGGCCACCGAGGCGATGGCCCGGGCCATCGAACTGGCCGCCGAGGAGCAACTGGAGTACATCTTCCGCAGGCCGGATCGGCGCGTGGAGATGATGCTGCGCCGCCATCTCGCTGTCGCCGGGACGTATCGGGAGTTCGTGGAGAAGATGCTGGTCAGGGTGGCCGTCCAGCCTGCCCCGGTGGGTCTGGTTCAGGTCCAGCCGCTGACCGAACGCGAAGAGGCTGTGCTCCTTTATCTGCCGACGATGGCCGCCAATGCTGAGATCGCCACTGCGCTGAGTATTTCGGAGAACACTGTCAAACAGCACCTGAAATCGATCTACCGCAAGCTGGGTGTGCGCAATCGTAGGGACGCCGTGCGGGTGGCTCGCGATCGCGGGCTGCTCGACGTGCATCAGCCCCCCGAGCCGATCAATCGGTGACATCGGCATTCAGGGGATGCGAATCCAGCAGGTCCAGCCCCAGGGACCGGGCGAGATCCCGCGCGGCCAGCTGTCCCTTGACGCTGTTGCCTGCGGTGTCCAAGGGGGGCGCGAAGGTGCCGAGCCCACCCTTGCCGGGTGACACGGTGACAATCCCGCCGCCGATGCCGCTCTTCCCGGGCTGGCCGACCTCGTAAAGCCAGTCACCCGAGGTCTCGTACATCCCGGCGGTGATCATCACCGCCAGCACGCAATGGCACAGCTGTTCGTCGATCACTTGCTCGCCGCTGATGGGGTTGACTCCGCCGTTGGCAAGCGTGGCTCCCATCACAGCGAGATCGCGCGCGGTGACCCTTACGCAGCTCTGCCGGGTATACAGATCGAGCGCGAGATCGGGCTCACAGCCCAGCAAGCCGCGGGCGCCGAGCAACTGGACCGCGGCCCGGTTGACCAGATTCGTCTCCGACGCGCACGTAGACCTCTTGGTCGACATCCAGCTCGTGGCCCGCGAAGCGGGACAGCCCGTCGGCCAGGCATTGCCATTTCTGCTCGTCTGTTCCGGGTAGCAGGATCGTGGTGGCGATCGCACCCGGGTTGACCATCGGATTCGTCCGGCCGTCCGTGCTGCGCTCGACGGCGGCCAACGAGTTGAAGGCCATTCTTGCGGCTCCGAAGAACCCGGATATCCCCCGTTAGGGGTAGTCCGCGGGTGACCACAAAGGGCCAGAATGCTACCATGTCGGCCGGTTCCTCGAATGCCCATGTGGTGCCGAGCCTGCAGCCGTGGCGCTGGCATCTGCCCGCCCGCCTCATCGCAGCTTTGTCGGGCTTGGCTGCCCTGGTCGGTGCCTTCGCCTATCTGAAGCTGCGGCGCTGCAAAGCCGAGATGGTGCCGGAGGTGACGGCGGTGCCTGCGGGCCTGAGCGAGGCCGAGGCACGGAAACGCTACCTGCGCGGCGAGGCGAAGGCCTCGCAGCGGTCCATCATCCGCTCGGCCGAGAATATCCGCCGCGAGAGCGTCTTCACCGTCTTCCATCTGAACCTGATCGGGCTCGCCCTGGTGCAGCTATTCCTGCTGTACGAGTGGCTCTCCGGGGTGCTGACGCTGGTCATGCTCGGGGTGAGCATCGCGATCCGGCTGGCCCAGGAGGTGCTGGCCGTGCGCAGGGTGTCGCAGGTGCTGGAGTTGGCCAGCCTGCGCTACACCGTGGTGCGTGAAGGCCGGGCGTCGAGCCTGCCTCCCGAGCGGGTGGTGCCCGGCGATCTGCTGCTGGTCGGGCCGGGGGATCAGTTCATTGCCGATGGGACGTACCGGGGGCACGCCCCCATCGTGGTCGACAGCTATCCCGCCGACGGCGTGCGGGGCGCGCAGCGGATTCGTCCGGGCGGCAGCGTGCTGGCCGGCAGCTTCTGCGTCTCCGGACGCGGCAGCTATGTTGCCGAGAAACTGGGCCCGGACTCCCGGGTGGCCCGGACGATGGCCTCGGGGCGCCGGCGGGAGGCCCGGATGAGCCCGCTGGAGTCCGTGGTCTCGCGGATCTTGCAGGTGCTGCTGATAATCGTGGTCATCTACGCAGGCCTCTACCTGGCCGAACTGAGTCGCGTCGACATCGGTGCGCCGCTGGAGGCCTTCGTGGACGCCGTCCCCGTGATCTTCAACCTGGCGCCGAGCGGGCTCTATCTGATGATCATCATCAGCTACATCGCGGGTGCCGCGGATCTGGCTCAGCATGGCGGTGTGGTCACTCGGGCACGCTCGATCGAGGCGCTCGCCGAGACCACCGTGGTCTGTTTCACCGAGGTCGGATTCCTTGCCGGCACCTCGGTGGAGTTGTCCATCGTCCGGCATTGCGACGGCGATCACCCCTCCGAATCCCGGATTCGGCAGTTGCTGGGCGATGCGGTGCACTCGACCAGTTCGACCACGCCGCTGATGCGGGTACTGGCAGATGCTTTCGAGGGCGAACGCCGGGCAGTGCGAGCCGAGGCGCCGTTCTTCGCCTCACTCGGCTGGACGGGCTTCGTATTCGCCGACGACGATGTACCCGGAGTGTATGTGCTGGGCAGAAGAGCCGCGCTTGAACCCGTGCTGACCGCCGAATTGCCGGACGACGACGAGTCCGGAAGAGAACAGCTGGTGGTGGCGTACCGGCCCGATCCGGTGCCGCTGAGGGACAGCCGGGGGCGCCCGAAGCTGCCCGATGGGCTGGTACCGCTGGCCGTCTTGCGGCTGTCGTCCCGGGTGAGCGACGAGGTGATGACCGTGATCCGTGGTTTCGTGGACGCCGGGGTCCGCGTGATGGCCTTCACCCCCGGCCCAGCCGCTGACGCGCTGAACCACCTGGCCGCCCAGGGGATGCGTGCCTCCGACACCGAATACGTCCGGTCGCGTGGTGTCATCTCGCGTGACGAGTTGCTGCAGCATCCGCGCTCGCAGTGGGCACGCGTGGTGAGCGAGCACGCACTGTTCGGCGGGTTCACTCCTGTCGAGGCGGGGGAGATCGTCCGGGCGCTGCGCAGCAGTGGCGAGCATGTGACCGTGGTGGGTGACGGGGTGACGGACCTCTCGGCGATGGCCGAGGCGGACGTCGCGGTTGCGCAGCCCGGCAGCACCCAGGCCGCGCTCGCGCTGGCGGATATCTACCTGCAGAACAACTCGCCACTGGCGCTGCTGGCGATGCTGCGCCGGGGTCAGACGATCGTCCAAGGCCTGCTCAACGTCATCAAGCTCGACCTCACCATGGTGGTGGCCACCGCGATGCTCATCGTGATGGTCAGGTTCCTCAGCGTCGGTTTTCCGTACGGGTCATCGCACGATTCAGCGCTCGGCATCATCGCCGTGACGATTCCCTCCTTGGCGTTGTCGGCCTGGTCGGGGGCCGGGCCGGTGCCCTCGGAGGGGTACGGCCGGGCGATCATCCGGTTCATTCTGCCCGCAGGGCTGAGCCTGGCGCTGGTCTCGTTCGCCGTCTACGGGTACTTCTTCGAGTCGTCCGGACGCATGGTCTACGCGCAGCAGGCGGTCGCCTACGTGCTCATCTACGCGGGCCTGGTGGTCGGCCTGATGACGTTGCACTCGCGCAAGATGGTGATCCTGGCGGTGGTTCTGGTGATCGTCGCGACGGTGCAGGCGGAAGTGCCGCTCACCCAGTGGTTCTTCAGGCTCGGCTGGCTGAGCAATCCCCTCCACTACGGGATCGTGATCCTCGCGGTGCTGGCCTGGCTACTGGGCGTGCTGGCGCTGTGGAAGCTGATCGATGCCTCGGCTCGGATGCACCGGACCGGCATGATGTTGCGAGACCGGATGACCTGGGCGCTCAGGCGCGGCTGAAACGGACGGCGATCGCGTCGTCGGCGGTACGCATCTCCAGGCTCGGACCCTCGACGTGGTAGGTCGCGGCGGTCTCGAGCGCGGCCACCAGCCGGGACTCCTGATCCATCACGCCCTCGGGCTCGGCGCAGGCCATCTGGGTGGTGGCCAGCGGTCCCAGCTTGATCGTGCCATCGGTGGTGGTGAAACTGCCGATCACCCTGTTGCAGCCCGCGGACCCGGACAGGTGCCCGTCGGCGCCGAACTCGATGCTCGGGGTAGTGCCCTCCAGCACGCCGACGACGGCTTCTTGGCCGTTGTTGTAGGCGGTGACCTGCCAGCTGGTGCCGGCGAGGTCCTGGGACTGGGCGTTGAAGGTGGCCAAGGCGGTTCCGTTCTGGTCGGACAGAGTCAGTTTGGTGTCCACGACGGCGTAGGACGACGCGGTCTTGAGGGCGTCGAAGAGCCCGAACTCCTGGGTCATGATGGGGTCGTCGCACGCCATCATCGTCGAGATGATGTTGTCAGCCACATCGATCTGGGAGCCGCTGACGGTGTAGTTGCCGGCGTAGACGTTGCAGCCGCCCGAGCCGCCGATGCCGCCCTCGCTGCTGAAAGTGACCGACGGGAACGTGCCCTCCACGGCAGGCTGGCCGTTCAGCTCGTCCAACAACCAGGTGATGCCGACCAGATCCGACGGTCCGCCCGCTCCGCCGGGTGTGCGATCGAACGGGGTGGGGGTGACGGCGCAGCCGGCGAGCAACAGCGAGATCGTCAGAACGGCGGCGGGCCAGAGTCGCTTGGTCATGAGAAACGTCCTTCACATCGATGTGGGTCTTGGAGACCGCGCCAGTCTCATAGGGCAATTGTGCCTGGTATCCGTGGACGGCTGTATCACCTCCAGCGGGGGATGGGGGATTTCGCCCGGCCGAGGTCGACAAACGACTCCACAGGGTCTGGTCCGCGACGCAGGCAGCGAGCGCGGGCTAGAGTGCCCTTAACTCCGGGGGAGAAGGCATGGACGTATTTCGTGTGCGCGACAAGGTCATTGACGACTACCGCTCATTCACCACGGCGTCCATTGACATCAAGGACGCCCGGCTCAAAGAGCACTACCAAGGCGAACTCGATGGGGATCGACAATGGCCGGAGCCGTGGATCTCACTGAATCCCGCCTTTGAGAGCGGCGGTCGGATAGACGAACTGGTCAACGAGGGCCTCCTTGATCCCGAGTGCGACCGAATCTTCCGAGTCAAGCAGCACCTGGAGGATCCGGGCCGGACACCGTTCACCCTGCACCGCCACCAACGCGAGGCCATCGAGGTAGCGCGCTCCGGCCAGAGCTATGTGCTGACGACAGGCACCGGGTCGGGCAAGTCGTTGGCTTACATCGTCCCGATCGTCGATCACGTGTTGAGGCGACCCCGGACGCCAGGGGTCAAGGCCATCATTGTGTACCCGATGAACGCGCTGGCGAACTCGCAGCGCGGCGAGCTCGAGAAGTTCCTGCGTAACGGTTATGGCGATGGACGAGAACCCGTCACATTCGCCCGCTACACGGGTCAGGAGCGGGGCGAAGAACGCGATCGGATTCTCGCGAGCCCGCCTGACATCTTGTTGACCAACTACGTGATGCTCGAGTTGGTGCTCACTCGACCCGAAGAGCGCGCCCGGTTGGTGAAGGCGGCGAAGGGGTTGCAGTTCCTCGTCCTGGACGAGTTGCACACCTACCGCGGACGTCAGGGAGCCGATGTGGCGATGCTGGTGCGCCGTGTTCGGGAGGCGTGCTCGTCGCCTCACCTGCAGTGTGTTGGGACGTCTGCCACGATGGCCAGCGGCGGGTCGACGCTTGATCAGAAGCGCACGGTCGCCGAGGTGGCCACACGCATCTTCGGCTCACCGGTGGTCCCTGAGCACGTGATCGGTGAGACCCTCACCCGGGCCACGGCAGCAGGAGCCGGCTCGGATGCTACTGCCCTGACCCAAGCGGTCAGGTCCGGGTACCTGCCCGACGACTACGCGGGACTAGCGGCGTCTCCACTGGCGTCGTGGATCGAAACGACGTTCGGCCTAGCCACCGAGGAGACGACGGGCCAGCTGATCCGACAGGTTCCCCGTCGGCTGCGCGAGCACGCTGCGCCGGCCCTGTCGGGGGTGACGGGGGTTCCGGTGCAGGACTGCCACGATGCGATCCGGAGGGCGCTCCTGAAGGGCTCCCGGGTGCGGCACCCTGAGACCGGCCGCCCCTTGTTCGCGTTCCGGCTGCACCAGTTCCTGTCCAAGGGCGACACGCTGCATGTGTCGTTGGAGCCGGAGCAGGACCGGTTCATCACCTCGAAGTACCAGGTGGCTGTCCCGTCGGCCCCCGAGAAGTTGCTGTTTCCGCTGGCGTTCTGCCGGGAGTGCGGGCAGGAGTACGCGGTGGTCAAGGCGGTCACCCGGCAGGGCGAGACGACCTACGCCCCGCGCGCATCCCGCGACATCACCGCGGGCGACGCGGTCGACGGCTATCTCTACGTGTCCACGCAGCTGCCCTGGCCGGCCGACCCCATCGCCGAGGGGCGCCTGCCCGACTCGTGGGTGGGCCCGGACAACCAGCCGCTGCTCAATAAGGTGCGCTACCTTCCACAGCGGGTTCGGGTCGACACAGCCGGTCAGCGGGTCGATGTGGGTGGGACGCCGGCAGCGTTCATCCCGTCGCCGTTCACGTTCTGCCTGTCCTGCCAGGTCAGCTACGAGCAGACTCGGGGCCGGGACTTCTCCAAGCTGATCACCCTGGACGCCGAGGGCCGCAGCTCGGCGGTGTCGGTGCTGTCGACGAGCCTGGTCCGCGCGCTGCGCGAGGTCCCCCCATCCGAGCTCCCCGCCGATGCCCGCAAGCTGCTGACGTTCGTCGACAACCGGCAGGACGCCAGCCTGCAGGCCGGTCACCTCAACGACTTCGTCCAGGTCGCCCAGCTCCGCGGCGCCCTGCACGCCGCCATGAAGGCCGCACCCCGCGGCCTGACCCACGAGAGCGTCGCCGGCAAGGTGGTGGACGCCCTTGGCCTGGAGTTCTCCGACTACGCCGCCGCCCCGGAAGCCGTCTACGCTGCCCGCACGCGCACCCAGCGGGCACTGCGTGAACTGGTGGAATACCGCCTCTATCTGGACCTCCAACGAGGTTGGCGCATCACGATGCCGAACCTCGAGCAGACCGGCCTGCTGCACGTAGGCTACGAATCCCTCGCCGAGATCGCCTCCGACCAGTCCCTCTGGACGGGTGCGCTGGGGCCCCTGCGCGATGCGCGCGACGGGCATCGAGAGGAGCTGTGCCGGATCGTCTTGGACGAGTCCCGCAAGGTGCTCGCCGTCGACGTCGACTGCCTCACTGAGTCGGGCTTCGAGCGGATCAAGCGCCAGTCGTCGCAGGAGCTGACCGGCGTGTGGGCCATCCCAGCCAACGAGACGGTCGCCCCGGTTGGCACCGTCTACGCGTTCGCCAGCCAGCCGGGCAAGGGACGCAATGACCTGCACCTGACCGGTCGCTCCGCGCTCGGGCGCTACCTGTCCCGCCCCAACCAGTTCCCCGGCCACCCCGACAAGCTGGGCATCGATGACGCCCAGCGCATCATCCAAGACATCCTCGGCGTCCTCACCAGGGCGGGGCTCCTCGTCGATGTCGAGGGCAACTACGGACGCCGCGGCTATCGGCTGAAGGCGTCTTCCCTCGTCTGGTCGGCGGGGGACGGCACGAGCGCCGCCGCCGACCCGATCCGCAAGACCGTGGACGCCGACACAGGCGGCCGGGTGAACGCGTTCTTCCGAACCCTCTATCAAGGGGTGGCCCGCGAGCTGCGTGGGCTGTCGGCCCGGGAGCATACCGCGCAGGTGAGTCCCATGGAGCGCGAGGAGCGCGAGCGTGCCTTCCGGAAGGGCACGCTGCCGCTGCTGTACTGCTCGCCGACGATGGAACTCGGCGTCGACATCTCGAGCCTGAACGCGGTGGGCCTGCGCAACGTCCCGCCGACGCCGGCGAACTACGCGCAACGCTCGGGCCGGGCCGGCCGTTCGGGGCAGCCAGCGCTCGTGCTGACGTACTGCGCGACGGGCAACTCCCACGACCAGTACTATTTCCGGCGCTCCGCGAACATGGTCGCGGGCTCGGTGGCCGCTCCCCGGCTCGACCTGGCCAACGAGGCGCTGCTGCGGAGCCACGTCCAGGCGGTGTGGCTCGCCGAGACCGGCGAGAAGCTCGGCTCGCGGATGACCGACTTGCTGGACGCCGAGGGCCGCCCCCCGTCGCTGGTGATGAAGCCCGAGAAGGAGCGCGCGTTCGCCGACCTGGAAGCCATCCGCCGGGCCACCCAGCATGCGCAGGCGATCATCGAGCCGATGCTCCCCGAGCTCAGGGCCACGGCCTGGTGGCAGGAGGACTGGGTCGCCGGTGTCGTCCGGGCCGCACCGCGCACACTGGACGAGTCGTGCGATCGGTGGCGCCGGCTCTACCTGGCCGCTCTCGCCGACCAGGACGCCCAGAACCGGATCGTCCTGGAGAGCCACCTGTCCCCGCGTGCCCGCCAGGCCGCGACGACCCGCCGCCGCGAGGCGGAGAACCAGCTGCGCCTGCTGCGCAACGAGGATGATGAGTCGGGCCACTCCGATTTCTACACCTACCGGTACTTCGCGTCCGAGGGCTTCTTGCCGGGCTACAGCTTCCCGCGACTGCCGTTGGCGGCCTACATCCCGGCGGTCCGCGGCACCGTGGGCCCTCGCGACGGCGGCGACTACATTCAGCGTCCGCGGTTTCTGGCAATCGCCGAGTTCGGCCCCGGCGCGCTGATCTACCACGAAGGCGCCCGCTATGAGGTGAACCGGGTCCAGGTGCCGCTGGCGCAGTCGGGCCAGGCGACCGTGGACACCTCCGAGGCCCGCCGCTGCGAGGCGTGCGGCTACCATCACGACCGCCGAGCGGGGCTCGACGTGTGCGAGAACTGCGGCGAGGAGCTTGGCGCCACCACCTATGGCTTGATGCAGCTCACTACCGTCTACACGCGTCGCCGGGAACGGATCTCGTCGGATGAGGAGGAGCGGCGCCGCGCCGGTTTCGAGTTGCAGACGTCCTACCGGTTCAGCCAACACGGCGCCCGCTCGGGCAAGCTCACCGCCGAAGTGCTGGCCGACGGCGAACCGCTGGCCGACCTGGCCTACGGCGACTCGGCAGAGGTGCGGGTCACCAACCGCGGGCGCCGCCGGCGCAAGGACCCGGCCGAAGTCGGCTTCTACCTGGATCCGGTGAAGGGCCAGTGGCTGTCTGACAGGGCCGGCGCTGACGCCGAGAGCGACGATGGTGACTCCGATCCGGACGAGGCGAACTCGCTGAGGGTGATCCCGTACGTACGGGACAACCGCAACATCCTCGTCCTCAGGCTGGCGGACGCTGTCCCCGACGAGGTCGCCACCACCCTGCGCTATGCGCTGGAACGGGGCGTCGAGGCGGCCTTCCAGTTGGAGGATTCCGAACTGGCGAGCGAGGCGCTGCCCGACGACCAGCACCGCGGCCGGATGTTGTTCACCGAGTCTGCCGAGGGAGGCGCCGGCGTCCTGCGTCGCCTGCAGGCCGAGTCGGGCGCCCTTGCGCTGGCCGCGCGCACTGCCCTGGAGATCACCCACTTCGACCCGGTCACCGGCGAGGACCGCGGCTCGGCCGAGGCGGGCAGCGAGCGCTGTGAGAAGGCGTGCTACGACTGCCTGCTGTCGTATGGCAATCAGTTTGAGCACACGGCGATCGACCGTCACCTGATCCGCGACCTGCTGCTGCGGTTCGCAGGTGCGCAAACGAGCGTATCGGCGTCGGACCTGCCGCGCGGCGAGCACGCCGATGAGCTGTTGGCTGCTTGCGACACTGACTTGGAGCGCAACTGGCTGCGGGTGCTGATGGCCGGCGACTTCCGGCTGCCGGACGCCGCGCAGCCGCTGTTGGAATCCGCGCGCTGCCGGCCGGACTTCCTGTACTCCGACGCTGGGCTGGCGGTGTTCATCGACGGCCCGGTCCACGACCGGACGGACAAGATCACTGAGGACGTCGCAGCTGAGGAGCGCCTGTTGGATGCAGGCTACTCCTTCGTCCGGTTCGCGCACGATGAGGACTGGCTGGTCAAGCTCCGCGGACGCGCGGACGTGTTCGGGGAAGGACGGCGGGCGTGACGACCTTTGCGGTGGGGAGCCTGGTGGCGGCGCGGGGCCGCGAGTGGGTCGTGCTGCCCGACAGCTCGGACGACTTCCTCGTGCTGCGTCCCCTGGGCGGCACCGATGACGACATCGCAGGCGTGCTGCCGGCCATTGAGCCCGTGACCACGGCGTCATTCCCGCCACCCAGCGCCGATGACCTGGGCGACCACGAGAGCGCCCGCCTGCTGCGCAGCGCCCTGCAGATCGGCTTCCGGTCCAGCGCCGGCCCGTTCCGTTCGCTGGCCGGGATCGCCGTCGAGCCGCGCGCCTACCAACTGGTGCCGCTGCTGATGGCGCTGCGGCAGGACACCGTCCGCCTGCTGATCGCCGATGACGTCGGCATCGGCAAGACCATCGAGGCGTCCCTCATCGCAGTCGAACTGCTGACTATCGGGGACGCCCGCAGGCTTGCGGTGCTGTGCAGCCCGGCGCTGGCCGAGCAGTGGGCCGGCGAGCTGCGCGCCAAGTTCGGCTTGGAGGCCGAACTGGTGCTGCCGAGCACGGTGCGCCGCCTGGAACGCCAGTGCATCGGCGGTGAGTCCATCTTCGAACGGTTCCCGTTCACGGTCGTGTCGACCGACTTCATCAAGTCCGACCGGCGACGCAACGAGTTTCTGCGCACCTGTCCCGACCTGGTCATCGTCGACGAGGCCCACACCTGCGTGGCGGACGGCGGGTTCGGCGGCAAGGCACGCACTCAGCGCTACGACTTGGTCCGCGCTCTGGCCGCGGACCCCAACCGGCACCTGTTGCTCGTCACCGCCACCCCGCACAGCGGCAAGGACGCGGCGTTCCGCAACCTGATTGGGCTGCTCGACCCGGCGTTGCACGACCTGGACCTCGACCAGCCGAAGGGGCGTGAGCTGCTGGCCCGGCACCTGGTGCAGCGGCGCCGCGCCGACATCCGCCAGTTCCTCGACGAGGAGACCCCCTTCCCGTCCGATCGGCAGTCCAAGGAAGTCGCGTACAAGCTGTCGCCCGCCTACCGCGACCTGTTCGATGACGTGCTCACCTACGCCCGCGAGACCGTTCGCACCGCCCAGGGGGCGCTGCAGCAGCGGATCAGTTGGTGGTCGGTGCTCGCTCTGCTGCGTGCCTTGGCATCCTCGCCCCGTGCAGCTGCGCAGACCCTCGCGACCCGTTCGGCTGCCCTCGGCGGGGAGTCCGCCAGCGAAGCAGACGCCTTGGGTCGTTCGGCCGTCCTCGACCTGGCAGACGACGAGACTCTCGAGTCAGCCGACGTGGCGCCGGGCGCCGACGCTTCGCCCCAGTCGGGGACCCCACAGCAACGCAGGCTGCGCGGCTTCCTGATGCGCGCTCGCCAACTTGAGGGCACCAGCGACCGCAAGCTCGACGCAGTCACCGCGCAGGTCAAGGGGCTCCTAGCGGACTCCTACGCGCCAATCGTGTTCTGCCGGTTCATCGATACTGCCGAGTACGTCGCCGAGCATCTGACCAAGAAGCTGGGCAAGGGGACAGCGGTGGCGTGCGTCACCGGCATGCTGCCGCCCTTCGAGCGGGTGGCCAGGATCGCCGAACTGGCGGACGCCGACGGCCCGGTGGTGCTGGTCGCGACAGACTGTCTGTCGGAGGGCGTCAACCTGCAGGACCAGTTCCAGGCCGTCGTCCACTACGACCTGGCCTGGAATCCGACCCGTCACGAGCAGCGGGAGGGCCGCGTCGACCGGTTCGGTCAGCACCGCGACGTCGTCCGCGCCATCACCCTTTATGGCAAGGACAACCGGATCGACGGCATCGTCCTTGACGTTCTGCTCCGCAAGCACGAGGCCATCCGGAAGGCAACGGGCGTGTCTGTTCCCGTGCCCGACAACAGCGACGCCGTGCTGGAGGCCCTGATGGAGGGCCTGATCCTGCGCGGCGGTGAGTATCGCCAGGATGCCCTCGACCTGGAGTTCGAGCAGAAGGCCACTGACCTGGAGCGGGAGTGGCAATCGGCCGCAGAAAACGAGAGAGCGTCGCGCACCAAGTTCGCCCAGCGCGCGATCCATCCCCAAGAGGTCAAAGCCCAGGTCGACGAGATCCGCGCCAACCTCGGCACGCACGCGGAGGTGTGCGCGTTCACCGAGCAGGCGCTTGCTGCCCTCAAGGCCACCATCAAGACGACGCCGCGCGGCTTCACCGCCGCCACCAACCCGTTGCCGGGCGGCCTGCTGGACGCTCTACCACCGGGCCGCGAGGGTGGACTCACCTTCGTGCGTGACTTCCCCGTCGCCAAGGGCGAGAACGTGCTGCATCGCACGGACGCCGCCGTCGAGGCCATCGCCTCCTACGTGCTCGAGTCGGCGCTCGACCCGACCTTGCCGGCCGCCGCCCGGCCTGCCCGCCGCTGTGCGGTCGTCCGGACGGCTGCGGTCGACACTCGCACCACGCTGCTGCTCGTCCGCTACCGATTCCACCTGACTTTACCGTCACGCGCTGGTGAGCGGATGGCGGTCGCCGAGGACGCCGCCACCCTCGGGTTCACCTCCCGTGATGGTGTCCTGTCGTGGCTGGAACCCGACGAGGTCGGCGCTCTGCTGGAGGCTCCGCCCTCGGGCAACGTAGCCAACCCCCAGCAGTACCTGGCTTCGGCCCTGGCTCAGCTGGCGCGCGTGCGGGAGCATCTGGACGCTCACGGTGAGGCGCTCGCCGAACAGATTCGTGCTTCGCACCGGCAAGTGCGGGCGTCGTCCGGTGGTGTGCTACGCGGGCTGGGGGTCCGGGCCGAGAGCCCTCCGGATGTGCTGGGTGTGTATGTGTTCGTTCCAGTACTGAAGGGTTGAGAGCATGGCAGCCGAGTCGTTCGTGGGGGTTCGGGTGGCAGGAGGTCTGCTGCCCGCAGAGCTGTTGTCGCGGATCGCGGCGGGCGAGTTGGCCGGGCAGACGTCTGGGGACTACCACCTGGCTCCCGGCGAGACCGTTCGTGAGGCGGCGAACCGCGCGTGGGCGTACCTAACCGGCGTATGGGCGACCTATCGGCAGGCGGCCGAGAAGCTCCCCGAGTCGGACCGCGGCACCACGCTGACCCGCGAGCGGTGGCTGCTGATCCTGCTCCGCGAGCTGGGTTACGGGCGGGTACCCACCACCCCCGCAGGTGGTCTGGCTGCCGGCGATAAGCGACTGCCAATTTCGCACGTGTGGGAGTACGTGCCGGTGCACTTGCTGGGGCACCGGATCGATCTGGACCGGCGCACGGTAGGTGTGGCGGGCGCGGCCACATCATCGCCGCAGTCGATGGTGCAGGAATTGCTCAATCGCTCTGACGCCAACCAGTGGGCAATCCTGAGCAATGGCCTGACGCTGCGGCTGCTTCGGGATTCGACGTCGCTGGTCGGCTCCGCCTACATCGAGTTCGACCTGGAGGCTATCTTCGACGGCGATCTGTTCGCCGACTTCCTGCTGCTGTTCAGCGTGTGCCACCAGTCGCGGCTGGAGGTGCGCGATCCGGAGAAGGGGCCGGCGTCGTGCTGGCTGGAGGCGTGGCGCACCGAGTCGCTCGAGTCCGGCTCGCGGGCCCTCAACCAGCTCCGCGACGGGGTGATCCAGGCGATCACCACGCTCGGCACCGGGTTGCTGGGGCACCCGGCGAACAGCCAGTTGCGCGACGGGCTCGCCGACGGCAGCCTGCGCATCGAGGACATCAACCACGGCCTGCTGCGGGTGGTATACCGGCTGCTGTTCACGTTCGTCGCCGAGGACCGCGGCCTGCTGCTCGCCCCGGACGCCGACCCGGCAATCCGGCAGCGCTACCGCGATTACTTCTCGACAGAGCGCCTGCGGCGCACGGCCCGACGTCGGCGCGGCACCCGGCACACCGACCAATGGCGCGCGCTCAACCTGGTCTGGGACGGCCTCGGCTCGGTCGATGGACGCCCCGAGCTGGGCCTGGTCGGCATCGGTGGCCTGTTCGAACCCGGCGCCCTGGACCTGTTCCGGGGGTGCGACCTGTCGAACGATGCACTACTGCGGGCGGTCCGATACCTGAGCCTGGTCGAGGAGCCCGGCTCGAAGATGAAGCGCGTCGTCGACTACCGACACCTGGGTGCCGAGGAACTCGGCTCCATCTACGAGGCGCTGCTGGAGTTCGTGCCCTCGTGGGACGCCGGCCGGCGGGTGTTCGAGCTGTTGTCCGCCGCAGGTAACGACCGCAAGTCAACGGGCTCGTACTACACGCCCACCTCCCTGATCGACTGCCTGCTGGATTCGGCGCTCGACCCCGTGCTCGACCGCGCCGAGCGCAAACCCGACCCCGAGGCGGCTCTGCTGGCGCTGACCGTGTGCGATCCTGCCTGCGGCTCGGGGCATTTTCTGGTGGCAGCCGCGCGCCGGATCGCCAAGCGGGTCGCGGCCATCCGCACGGGCGACCCCGAGCCACCGCCCGAGCGAGTCCGGGAGGCCCTTGGTGATGTCGTCGGACGCTGCATCTACGGCGTCGACCTCAACCCCTTGGCGGCTGAGCTGGCCAAGGTGTCGCTGTGGCTGGAGACCCTCGACCCAGGACGCCCGCTGGCATTCTTGGACGCCCAGATCAAGGTCGGTAATTCGCTGATCGGCGCCACCCCTGCACTCATGGCGCAGGGGGTGCCCGACGCGGCGTTCGTTGCATTGGAGGGTGACGACAAGAAGACAACCACGGCCCTAAAGAAGCAGAACAAGGCCGAGCGCTCCGGGCAGGACCTCCTGTTCGGCGACGACGATGTCGCGCTGACCCTGGACGCCGCCGTCGCGGGCGATCTGAGCGCGCTGATCGGCGGTGGCCGCCCTGCGTCGCTGGCCGATATTCACGCCCGCCAGCAGCGACTCAAGGCGGTTGAGGCCAACCCTGGGCTGCAACAGCAACGGCTGCTCGCGGATGCCTGGTGCGCCGCATTCGTCTGGCCGAAGCAGCCGGGCGGACCCAAGGCCATCACCGATCGCAGCTTGCACGCCCTCGCGCGCGGCGAAGCGCTGCCACCGGCCACCCTCGCGACCGTCCACGAACTCGCCGCAGAGTACCGGTTCTTTCACTGGCACCTCGAGTTCCCGCACCTGTTCCGCCCCGGAGGTCCCACCGACGGACCGGGCTGGCGCGGCGGCTTCGACGTGGTGCTCGGCAACCCGCCTTGGGAGCACATCGAGCTGAAAGAGCAGGAGTTCTTCGCGGTCCGGTCGCCCGAGATCGGTGCAGCGAGTGGCGCGCGACGCAAGCGACTCATCGACGGTCTTCCTGAGACCAATCCGGCACTTGCGGCCGAGTATGCCAGCGCGAAGCGCCACATCGATGGCACGCGCCACTTCTTGGCCAACTCGGGCCGTTACCCCTTGTGTGGGCGCGGCCGGATCAAGACAGACACGGTCTTCGCTGAACTGGGTAGACATCTCATGGCCTCGCACGGGCGGTTCGGGCTCGTTCTTCCGACCGGAATCGCCACCGATGCCACCACGCAGTACTTCTTCAAGGACTTGGTAGAGCGCGCAAACCTCGTGAGTCTCTACGACTTTGAGAACCGCAGGCCTCTCTTCGAAGGTGTGGACAGCCGTTTCAAGTTCTGCCTGCTCACTCTCACCGGCCGGGACGAGCGCGTTGCCCAAGCGGAGTTCGCATTCTTCGCTCACGACTCCTCCGACCTGCTGAAGGACGATGCCCGCTTCGAGCTCACCCCCGAGGAGATCCAGCTCCTCAACCCCAACACGGGCACGTGCCCCATCTTCCGGACCCGCCGGGATGCCGAGATCACCCTCGGCATCTACCGCCGCGTCCCGGTGCTGATCAACGAGAACGACCCGGTCAACGGCAACCCTTGGGGCATCAGCTTCATGCAGGGGCTGTTCAACATGACCAGCGACTCGCACCTGTTCCACACCCGCCACGAACTTGAGGCCGACGGTTGGACCCTCAACGGGAACGTATTTGAGCGCTCCCTCGATGGGGGGGGGGTAGCTCGAATGCTCCCGCTGTATGAAGCCAAGATGATTCACCTCTACGACACCCGCTGGGCGACCTACGAGCCGGACGGGTCGATTCGGCCGATGACCGAGGAGGAGAAGGCCACGCGGCCAAGTCCGATGCCCCGCTACTGGGTGCCGGAGTCGGATGTGGATCGCAAGCTCGCGGGCCGGTGGGACAAGAACTGGTTCCTTGGATGGCGGGATATCTGTCGAGCGACCGATGAAAGAACCAGCATCTCGACAGTCCTGCCACGTGTCGCGTTGGGAAACAAGATCCCTGTCGCCATGCCCGATTGCTCCTTGGCGCAGGCCACGATGCTCCAAGCGGCGCTGGCATCCTTTGCACTCGACTTCGCGGCACGGCAGAAGCTCGGCAGCATCACCATGAACTACTTCGTGTTCATGCAGCTTCCCGTTCTTCGTCCTGACGCGTTCTCGCGGTCAGACCTGCCCGTGAGGGGCGGTCTCTCGGCTTGGCTGTCGCGGCGCGTGGATAGGCTCAACGGGTGGATCGCGGACGAGCAAGAGCGTGGCTGGGTCCGCGCCGAGATTGACGCTGCTGTCTTCCATCTGTTCGGGCTTTCGCGCGATGAGGTGTCGTACGTGATGGATACCTTCCCGATCGTGAAGCGCAAGGACGAGGCGGCCTTCGGGGCGTACCGGACCAAGGACCTGATCCTGTCCGCGTATGACGCGATGGCCGAGGCGAAGTCGTCGGGTCGCACCTATCAGCCACCCTGGCCACAGGAGGTTCACGCATGACTGAGGCCGTCGAACGCATGGTTCCTCTCTATGAGGGCAAGATGATTCATCACTACGATCACCGCTGGGCCACTCACGAACCTGACGGCAGCGTTCGGGATGTCACCCTCGCCGAGAAGCAAGATCCGACCTTTCTGGCTATGCCGCGCTACTGGGTGCGCGAGGAAGTGATCGCGGATCGACTCCCAAGTGATGGGCGCGACTGGATGCTCGGCTATCGCTGGATCAGCAACGCAACCAACGAGCGCACGCTCATTGCGGCAGCGCTCCCTCGGGTGGGGGCAGGGAACAGTCTGCCGGTCTTCGCCAAGCATGAACACGGCGAGCTTGTCGTTGCGGCCATGACGAGCTTCGTTTGCGACTACGTCGCCCGCCAGAAACTTGGTGGTCAGAACATGACTTTCGGCACTGTGTACCAACTGAGCATTCCTGCCCCCTCGCTGTTCATGGAAACCTGCCGGTGGGATTCGACGGTGGTTCTCGGAGAATGGGTGCGAGAACGGTTGGGAGTGATGAGCCAATGGGCAGACCCAGCCCGCCGGGATCAGGTCAGGGCAGAGCTTGATGCTGGTTTCTTCCATATCTACGGCGTGCGCCGCCACGACGTCGACTACATCATGGAGACCTTCCCGATCGTGAAACGTAAGGATGAGGCGGAGTTCGGGTCCTATCGCACCAAGGAGCTGATCTTGGAGGTATACGACGCGATGCAGGCAGCAATCGAGGCGGGTTGCGCTTACCAGTCCCCGTTCGAATTGGAGCAGCCATGACCTCGATGGGTCACCGGGAGCAAGCGGCAGATGTGATCGACGATGCGGTTAAGCCTGGCGGCGATCGAGGGGTGAATGCCTGGGTGGTCAGGGCCGGCAGCCAAGGTGAGGCGGAGGCGTCCAATCTGGAGCTCGGCCGCGCGAGCATCGGATGGCCCGAGGTTCCGGACATGTCGGCGGTGGCCTCCCGCGAGCAGCTCCGCGAGATCGTCGACGGGCTGTATCCCGCCGCTTCGGCTCAGAGCCGTGCCGTCACAACAGGGCAGCTGTGGGCCTTCCGGAGCTCCATCGCTGTTGGCGACCTGGTGGTGATGCCCTTGAAGACCCAGCCGGGCATGATCGCCCTGGGGCGATCCACCGGCACATATCGCTATGACGCCGGCGGCCCCGAATCGGCAAGGCACTACGTGCCTGTTCAGTGGCAGCCCGATCCTGTCTCACGAGACGCACTGCAGCCGGATCTCCTGGCGATGGTGAACGGGGCCATGACTGTCTTCAGCGTTTCGCGTAACGACGCTGCGGAGCGCCTTCAGGCCGTGGCGGAGCATGGCGTGGACCCCGGTTCCGGATCGGGCGACGGGTCTCAGGAGCCCGTGCGGCGTTGGCTGCTGTACCGCAGTCTGCTCGAGGTGCTTGCGGAACACGGGAGGCCATTGCGCAGGTCCGAAGCCTACGAACGTGTTGCCGAACGACTGGACGGCCAACTCACCGACTACGAACTTGCGACCTTCCGCGACACCGACGACACAGCGCGGTGGCGACACAACCTCGGCTGGGGCACCACCGACATGGTCGCTGCCGGTTGGATGACCAAGACACGCGAAGGCTGGGCGATCACCGACGCCGGCAGGGAAGCCCTCGCATCGCACCCTGACGGTGCCGGCCTCGATGTCGACTCTGACCGTGCCTACCGAGACCGCTTGAAGGCCCGAAAGGCCGACCCCGGCAGCGAGACCGGCTACGCCCAGATCCTGGAAGCCGCACTGGAGCTCCTTGAGCCGGGCCAGTGGACGACCTATGACGAACTGGCTGTCGTGGCGAACACGAATGCCCAGACGGTCGGCAACTTCATGAACACGACGACCGCCGACGGGGCACACCGAGTCCTCGGGAAAGACGGTCGTCCGGCGTCCAGTTTCGCATGGTCCGACGGGCGCGCCGACGATGTGCGCGAAGTGCTTGAGGTCGAGGGCGTCCAGTTCGACGAGTCAGGGGCAGCGAGCGAGAGGCAGCACGTTCGTACCGAGGACTTCCGTGCCTTCTTGGAGGAGAAGGGAGTGCTGGTCGCCCTGCCGCGGCGCGCGTGGCTGGTCCGGGGATCGTCGGTGGACGGTCATGACCTCGTCCCCGGCTGGCGCCGGGACGGCTTCGCGTCGCTGCGGGCGTCCAAGCTCCGCGAGGTGGAACCGGGGATAGCGCGTCCGGAGCTGAAGGTGATCGTGGATGAGGACTACTCGCAGACCTCATATGCCGCCAAGGCGGCCAAGCTGGACGAGTTCCACGCCTTCCTCTCCCGCATGCAGGTGGGCGACCTCATCACGACAACCAGCCAGGGCCAGCTGTACCTGGGCCGCATCAGCGGGCAGGCCGAATACGTCCAGTCGGCCGGCGGCTTGTCGAACCTGCGCCGGTCCGTGGACTGGGCGCAGGAGGGATTCGACTACGGCGACTTGGCCGGTGAGATCAAGGCCCGTCTCCAGGTGCAGTACGACGTGGTGGAGATGACCCAGCAGTTGGATCTGTTGGAGAAGCTGCTGGCGGCGCAGACCGCGGTCGTCGAGGACGACGAGCCACCGGCCCAGCCGGTCGTCGCGCGCGAATTGACCTTGCCGGATGCTACCGATGCCCTGGCTGAGTCGCTGAACGTGGATCGGGCCTGGTTGCAGGAGTGCATCGACCTCCTGCGGGACCGTCCGCAGTTGATCTTCTACGGGCCGCCGGGCACGGGCAAGACGTTCATCGCCCAACACCTCGCCGCCCACTTGGCGGGCGACAACGTGCGGCTGGTGCAGTTCCATCCGGCTTACTCGTATGAGGACTTCTTCGAGGGTTACCGGCCGTTGGAGGAGGGCGGGTTCAAGCTCAAGCCCGGTCCGTTGCGGAAGACGGTGGACGCCGCGCGGGAGAGTCCGTCGACGCCGTACTTCCTGATCATCGACGAGATCAACCGCGGCAACCTGGCGAAGATCTTCGGCGAGTTGTACTTCCTCCTGGAGTACCGCAGCCAGAACGTCGACCTGTTGTATGCCACCGATGACGACATCGGGTTCACGCTCCCGGAGAACGTGTTCATCATCGGCACGATGAACACCGCGGACCGTTCGATCGCCCTGGTGGACGCGGCGATGCGTCGCAGGTTCGCGTTCGTGCCGCTGCACCCGTCCGAGCCGCCCACCAACGGTGTTTTGCGCAGGTGGCTGGCGGCGTCCGACCTTGATATGGGGATCGCGGATCTGTTGGAGGAATTGAACCGGCGGATCGAGGATCCGGACTTCAAGATCGGCCCGTCGTACTTCATGCGGAAGGCGGTGCACGAACAGGGCGGTCTGGAGCGGGCGTGGCGGACGGCGATCCTGCCGCTGTTGGAGGAGCACCACTACGGCGACGGCACCGACGTTCGTGCCCGGTACGGGTTGAACGCGATCCGCGCCCGCGTGGCCGGCCGGTCGGCGTCCGACCAAGCGGGGAGTGGTGGTGGCGAACCCGCTGATCCTGCGTGAGGGTGACCCGCCGCGGTTGGTGGAGTTGCGGCGTCCGGTCGCGGACGCGTTGGCCGCGGCGGGGGTCGTCCAGGTCGCGCTGACGGATCGTCCGGGGTGGTGGGAGGTGACTCCGGGCACGCAGATCGGGGTCGTCAGCGTGGCTGGGTTGCAGGTGGTGATCGAGCCGAAGATCGACATCAGCCGGCTGGTCTTCTTGATGGGCTACGCGCGGCGCCCGGACTTCTGGTGCGACAACTGGGCGCAGTTGGACGCCGACGCCGACTTGCCCGAGGCCCTCGCAGACGCGTTCGTGCGGTTGGCGAAGCGCGCGCTGGAGCAGGGGCTACTCAAGGGTTATGTCACCGTGGACGAGACCTCGGCGGTCTTGCGGGGGCGGGTGCGGGAGGCGGACCAGCTGCGGCGCCGCTGGGGGCGGAGTATTCCACTCGAGGTGCGCTACGACGAGTTCACCGTCGACATCGCCGAGAACCAAGTGCTGTTGGCGGCGGTGAAGCAGCTGCTGCGCACGCCGGGGGTCGGTGTCCGGCATCGGGCGGGGTTGCAGCGGCTGCGGCTGCAGTTGGCGGACGTGACCGCACCGGGGCGGGACTGTGCCCGGGTTTCGTGGGTGGCGTCGCGATTGAACGCCCGGTACGTGCCGGCGTTGGAGTTGGCGGAGTTGGTGCTGGCAGGGCGGTCGTTCGAGCAGCGGGTGGGCGATCTGGTGGTGTCGGGTTATCTGGTCAACATGGCGACGATCTTCGAGGACTTCGTCACGGTTGCCTTGCGGGAGGCGTTCAAGCCGCTCGGTGGGCGTTCGCGGTTGCAGTACCGCACCCATCTGGACGAGGCCGAAGCGGTGCCGGTGCGTCCGGACTTCGTGTGGTCGGACGCCGGCGTCCCTCGGGTGGTGGTCGACGCCAAGTACAAGGCCGAGAAACCCAGCGGATTCCCGCAGGCCGATCTCTACCAGATGCTCGCCTATTGCACGGTGCTGGGGCTGCCGATCGGTCATCTGGTGTACGCCAAGGGCAACGAGGACGCCCGTGCGCACGTCGTCCGGCGCTCCGGCGTCCGGATCGTCACGCATGCCCTCGACTTGGATGTGGAGCCGGCCGAGTTGCTGGCCACGATGTCGGAGCTGGTCGACGCGATGGTCCTCTCGACGGAGCCTGAGCCGTTTGTCGCTGGCTAGGTGCTCGAAGACCGTCGCCACGAATTGAGGTCTCCTGCTGGTCAAGTTGCCCTGATGTCACCCCACCACACCGAGCATCTGGGCCAACAGGATCTTTGCGACCATCGCCGTGGGACCCGGTGCGAGTTGAACTACACGGCCAACAATCAGGCTCGGGCTGGTGCTTATCCGCAAATCAGGACGCAGGTTGGAGGTTCAGTTGGCGGCCAGGCGCCAAAGCTTGCAGGCGGGTCGTCGCAGAGTGCTTCTCACGGCGACCCACCTGCGGGCTGGAGCTACCGGGTTGTTGCCGCCAGCGCCGCCGCGATCACCTCGGCGACCTCCTCGGGGCTTGCGGTCAGCAGGGTCTGGTAGGTCCCGTCCTGCTGCAGGAGGCCAAGCATGGTGGCGAGCAGGCCTACCTGGTTCTCCGCGTCCGTGACCAGAGGCCACACCGTCAACCTGACATCCAGCGTGCGGGCCGGATCGTCCATCGCCTGGAATCCCACGGCGCGGTCGTTGCGGCACACGACGAGGCCCGGGTGCGGACATGTTCTGGATCGATGTGCGGAATCGCGATACGAAACCTCCCGAAGTCGACCCCGGTAGGGAACGTCGTTTCCCGGTCCAGGAGTGCGGGAAGAAAGCTGTCACCCACGAGCGCCTTGGCACGTAGTTCTTCGGCCACATGGGCCATCAGCGATTCGCGGCTGCTGTCGTGCGCATCGATCACGGTCAGTACTGGCTGGTCAGGCATGGCTGCGTGTCCTTCGTCGAGTTGGTTCGCGGAAGCCGAGCGTGTGGTCCCGCAAGCTGTTCACCTGGCGCTCGTTGACGCCGAGCGAGGCGGCCAGCTGCGCGGCATCGCTGCGGATCCATAGGCCGGCGTGCGCCGGCATCCACGTCCGGTCGTCGGCCACCCGTGCGACTACCGGTTCGAGCTGTTCGACAAGGTCGGTCGGGGACATCCGGTATGCACGGTTGCCCAGCTTCTTCAGATGAGTGGTGATCGCGGCCAACGCTGCGGAGTTAGTGCGCTGGCCGATGAATATCGTCGCCATCCAGGCCAGCAGAGGCAGCACGATCAGTCCGAAGTGATCGGAGTAGAAGGTGGTGAAGTCTCGCCACCAGGGGATCAGGGTGTCCAGCCAGGCCTCGATCATGCTGGTGCCTCCGTTGGTATGGGTGCCTGCGTTGGCGTGAGTGTCTCCGTGGACGCGGGCTCGTCCTCGGTGATGTACAGGTGCTTGTCGTCGGTGCCCGCATCCGTGCGGCAGCCGGACCCAGGACGAAGCTAAAATCCTCGGCACAACTCGAGTCAATGGAGCGCACCTGCGCAGATGAGCAACATCTGATCGGGGATATTGCGGTTCTTGTGAACGGTCATTTCGACGACGATGTCAGATGCTGCTCCGCTTGCAGGAAGCCGCTCTTTGCTCATATGAGCAACCTCTGTGGTGGGCTCATACATTTGGTGCTCGCTCTCTTAGAGTTGGCGCACAAGGCAAAGGAGGCGATCGATGCCCAAGCAGACGGCGGACTACGAAGAGCAGATGCTCCGGGCAGCGGAGCTGTACTACTACGGCGACTACACGCAGGTCGAGGCAGCCGAGAAACTCGGGGTCACCCGGTGGACGGTTGGCAGGCTTCTCGATGATGCCCGCAAGACCGGCATCGTCCGCATCGTCATCGACCACCCGAGAGCCCGCCGGCATGAGTTGGAGGTGCGCCTGAGGCAGGAGTACGGCCTGCGCGAGGTGATCGTGCTGCCTTCCCAACCCAGTTCAGCGATCACCCTCAGGTCGGTCTGCTCGGCGGCGGCGATGCACCTGGCGTCGATACGCCCGAGCATCCGCCGGATCGCGGTCAGTTGGGGACGCACCGTCGCGGCCGTCGCCGCAGAGCTCCCCAACGGCTGGACGCGCGGAATCGAAGTCGTGCAAACCAACGGCGGCCCCACCGTGACTCAGGGCAATCCGGTCGGAGAGTCGCTGTACGCGCTGGCTGAGAAAGGTGGCGGTTCCGTTCGCAGTCTCGCGGGGCCGACGATCCTCGAGGACGCGAGGGTCGCCCGGCTGTTGCGCTCCGACGGATCGATCGCGGGCACGCTCAAGGCGGCAGAGGCATGCCGCGTGATGCTGTACTCGCCGGGCAGCGTGAGCCCGGACGACTCGGTTCTTGTCCGGTCCGGCTACCTCTCCGCCGAGCAGATGCGGCTCATGGAAGAGTCCGGCGCGGTCGGCGACGTGATGAGTCATTTCATCACGATCGACGGGAGCATCGCCGATGCCGGCCTCGACGCCCGCACGCTCTCGATGAACCTCGACGCCGTTCAGCGTTGTCCCAACGCAATAGTCGTCGCGGCAGGCGCACGCAAGGCACTGGCCACCAGGGCAGCGGTGACCGCCGGGCTGTGCACCACGCTCATCGTCGATGGCGTCATCGCCACTGCGCTGCTGGAAGCGCATCCACAGACCCATGAAGAAGACCGTCGGAACCTGACCCGTACCGACACGCCCACACATCCCGAAGAACGAAAGGAACTCTCATGACTACGATCGCGGTGCTCGGCGCAGGCGTCATGGCCTCTGCCCTTACCAACCCGGCTAGGGACAACGGCCACGAGGTCCGCCTGATCGGCACCCACCTCGACGACCACATCATCGATTCGATCAAGGCCACCCGGGTACATCCGGTCCTGAAGGTCGCTCTGGACGAAAACGTGCAGCCCTACTACTTCACCGAGGCAGCCCAGGCGGTCGCCGGCGCGGACGTCGTGATGGTCGGCGTCAACTCCTTCGGCATCGATTGGGCTGGCGAGCAACTCGCCCGCTTGCTGGAGCCGGGGCAGAAAGTGCTGGTCATCACGAAGGGATTGCAGGCCGACGCCGACGGCACGCTCCGCATCCTGCCTCACGTTCTGCAGCGAGCGGTCGGCCCGATCGCCGATCGCGTCACCTGGTCGGCCATCGTCGGGCCGTGCATCGCCGGTGAACTGGCGGTCCGTCGTCCCAGCTGCGTGGTTTTTGCCGGTGAGGATCGGGCCTCGCTCGACTTCCTGGCCGAGCTCTACGGCACCGACTACTACCATGTGTGGACCTCGACCGACTTCGTCGGTCACGAGGTCGGGGCCGCCACCAAGAACGTGTTCGCTTTCGCGCAAGGGTTCGCGCACGGCATCTTGACCGCCAAGGGCGAACTGGACGCGCCGTACGTGATGTTCAACTTCTCGGCCGCACTGTTCGCCGAGGGGTCGCGGGAGATCCACCAGTTCATCGAGCTGATCGGCGGCGACCCGAAGACCGCCGACGGGCTCGGCGGGGTGGGCGACATGTTCGTCACCTCGATGGGCGGCCGCAATGTAAAGGCAGGCCAGTACGTCGGTGCCGGGATCCCGTTCTCCGAGGTGCGCGGCGTCCACATGAAGGGGATCACGCTCGAGGGCGTGGCCGCAATCGGTGTGGTCGGGGAGGCGTTGGAGCGGCTGACCGAACGCGGCGTGATTGAGCCGAGCGACTTCCCGTTGGTGAGGTTCCTGTACGACGTCGTGGCACATGACGCCCCGATCGACGTGCCGTGGACGCGGTTCTTCGGCGGCCTGCAGCCGCGTCGTCTGGTCTCGGCGGGCCAGCGGTAGTCGATTTCTGGTTCCCTCCCCCGGGGTAATCCGGATCCGACGCGCGGGCGGACCGGCCGGGCGCCCAGCCACAGTCACGGTGGCGGGAGTAGGCGCGGCCGGACTGCTGCGGACATGCTGAAACCCCCTCCGATTTGGGTATCGACCCTAATCGGAGGGGGTTTCGCGTGCTGTGCGCGAGAGAGGAGTTGAAGCTCTCTTCTATCAGTCGATAATGGCCCCCTGACAAGGTCTCATGCGGGTTGATTGCCACTTCGTCACCTTGCCGTGGGGAATACGTGGGGAATAGCTCTGCACCCGAGACCCGCGCGGATCTCGCGTCCAGGGCTGCTCCTCAGCATAGGCGGCCGACACCCACGGCCCACCGCCGAGAGGTTGGTTGACCGCAGGGCTGCCAGCCAGCCGATGGAAGGGGCGACGAGCGTGGGAGCCGCCTCGGCGTCGCCGCCTGCGGCTATCGACACCGAGGCCGAGACCCAGCCCCCGAGTCAGGAAGAGTGCCGCAGGTTCTCGGGCTTCATCGGCAACGGCCGCTGCGTTCGGCTCGCCCTCGCGCTTGGCCAGTCCGAGCTGGTCGGAGGTGTTAACCGCCCGCAGCAGTTCGACGGGGCGAAGGGCACCGGTCTCCTTCACATGGTCGGGCAAGAGCGACATCGACCGCCGAATGCTGCAGTGGCATTTCTTGCACTGCATCGCGGCCTCCTGTCATCGGCCCAGACAAGCCAGTCACCCCGCATAACGGGTGTCGACTGCAGCCGGTGGACAGCTTCGGACACACCACGGGTTCCCCCACCCCGCCCATGCCACCTGACACCACAGGGCTCGCCCGTGAGCACGACGTGACCCTTGATGACGTGCTGTCTCGCCGTCCTCGCTACTCCCTTCAGAGGTTGCCCGGCCAGGTAGTGTCAGCTATAGTCGACACATGGTCGAGGTTTACGCTAGCGAGGGCTTCGACCGTTGGCTCAGAAAGCTTAAGGACCGGCAGGGCAGGCTGCGGATCCTCGAGCGGATCGACCGCCTCGCCCACGGGAATCCTGGTGATGTGAAGTCGGTCGGACAGGGCGTGCTCGAACTGCGCTTGAGTTCCGGTCCCGGCTACCGGGTCTACTTCACACAACACGGCGACCGTCTGGTCCTGTTGCTGTGTGGCGGCGACAAATCCACACAGCAACAGGACATCGAGAAGGCTCACCAACTTGCTGCCGACTGGCGTTCGAGGGAGGACGACGATGACGAAGAAGACTGAGAAGTACACCCCGTTCGATGCGGCCGACTATCTCGAGGGCATCGATGATGTCGCCTCCTACCTGGAGATTGCGCTGGAGGAATCGGCCGAGGACCCCACGGCCGTTCCCCGCGCCCTTGGTGTCATCGCTCGCTCCCAGAACATGAGCGAACTCGCTCGCCGCGTCGGCATGAGCCGCGACGGCCTGTACAAGGCGCTGTCCGATCAGGGCAACCCGACCTGGTCGACCGTCCTGAAGGTGACCAACGCACTGGGGCTGCGATTCACTCTGCACGCCGCCTGACTCACGAAAGGTACGCACATCCCGCGATTGGCTCGAAGGTCGCGGCTCACGAGACGACGAGGTGCTGGTGCCCGTCGATGCCTTCGCGGACCATGTCGAGTTGTTCGGCGTGCGTGGTGGTTTCAACCAGCAGCCTGGCCCATACCCCCCTTTAGGCCATCGGAACGCTGGCGATGACCGCGTTCTACGAGAAGTTCATGCAGCGCGACCTCGCTGGCGTCGACGTCGACCGGGTGGTGGCCGCGTGGCCGTCGTGGGATGCGCTCGAGGCGGACATCCGCTCCAAGCTGACCGGAGCGCTCGCGGAGAAGGGAGTCCGGGAGACCCGGGAGAAGTACGTGGACGCCGACGGCCTGCGGACGCGCGTGCAGACGCTGGTCGATTCGTGGCCGTCGCTGCGCCCGCGCCTGGCCGCGGCGGGGACGCCGACGCACCCTGAGCACATCGGCCTCACGCTGGCCCAACTCAAGGACACGTTCCCACGCGCGATGTATTACCGGTCGAGGTACACCGTCCTCGACGTGACCAGGGAGATCGGCTGGTTCGACGAACTCGTCGATGAGGTCTTCGCGCCCGGCGGGCTGTGGACATGACGCGTCCGGAGCGCCTGTACTCCGCCTACGTGTTCGACATGGACGGCACCATCTACCTCGGCGACGAGGTCCTGCCCGGAGTCGCCGACACGCTGAGGGTGCTGCGCGAGCTGGGGGCTCCCGTCCGGTTCCTGTCGAACAACCCCACCAAGGACCCGGAGCAGTACGCCGCGAAGCTCGCCCGGCTCGGGCTCCCGACGCCGGTTTCCGACATCGCCAACACCGTGGTTTCGACCGTGGGCTGGCTGCGGCACCACCACCCGGACGCCGTGGTGTTCCCCATCGCGGAGGAGCCGCTGATCCGGGCGCTGCGCGCCGCGGGGGTGCAGCTCAGCGAGCACCCGGCCGAGATCGACATCGTGCTGGCCTCCTACGACCGCACGTTCGACTACCGCAAGCTGCAGATCGCCTTCGACGCGCTCTGGTTCCACAGGAGGGCCATCCTCGTACAGACCAACCCCGACCGCTACTGCCCCTTCCCCGGCGGACGCGGCGAGCCGGACTGCGCCGCGATCACCGCCGCCATCGAGGCGTGCACCGGCGTCCGCTGCTCAGTGAACCTGGGCAAACCGGGGGGGATCATGGTCGCAGAGGCGGTGGCCGGCTTGGGAGTCGAGCCCGCCGACGTCCTCATGGTGGGAGACCGCCTGGCCACGGACGTGGCGATGGGCCGGGATGGCGTCCGTCCTGGTGCTGACCGGCGACAGCACGCGCGAAGAAGCGGACGCCGCCCCGCCCGAGCAGCGTCCCGACCACATCATCGACACCTTCGACCAACTCGTCCCGGACGCCGTCTGGCGTCGGGCCCGCGGGGCGGGCACCTGAGCGCTCGACCAGTGAGGCCCGAAAGCCCGGCAGCCGGGCCTCACTGGTTGCGGCGGGCCAGCAGCTGCTCGCGCAGGATGTCCGCGTGTCCGCAATGCTGGGCCAGCTCACGCAAGACGTGGAGGAGGATCCAGCGAAGCGTGAGACTGCCCCGCCGGTTCCCCGAAAAGACGACATCCCCGGACAGCCCAGCCGACGCAGTGCGCGACAAGGCGATGGCGTCGCGGTAGCTGGCCCGGACGGATTCGATGGTGTCCTCCGCCGCCAGATCGAAAGAGTCGTCCGGCGACGCCGCAATCCCCAACTCGGCGCGCGACTGCCCCGTGACCGCCTCCCCGAACCACACGCGCTCCACAAACACCGCATGCTTGACGAGTCCGAGGAGCGTCGTCTTGGAAGGCACCAGCCTGGCCCGGGCCTCCTCCTCGGTGAGCCCGTCCAGGGACGCGAGCAGCATCTGGCGGTGCTCGTCGACGAAGGCGGCCGCCTGCACCTCAAAGTCAGCGCGATACACGGCGGCGGTGTCCGGACCAGTCATGGCCGCATGATCCGACGAGGCGCAGGCGCTTCTGGAAGACCGCACCACCCAGTCACGGCCCCGTGTCCACAGCTGTCCGCACTGCCCCACCCTGCGGTGAAGGGACGGTGACGCCAGCGGTGCGGAGTTGCTGGAGGGCGTTGCGGATCCCGGCGCGGGGACGGCGTTTTGGCGTAGTGGTCTCCGCTGGGGAACGCGTGGGGAAAGCGTGGTGAACTCGCCCCCAGGCGTGGTGAACGAAGCGACCACGACGGAGTCCGCCGGTCACGCCACGACGTGTTCTCCCTTGTCAACTACTCGTCACAACACCGGGACATAGGAAAGGCGAGAGGTTTTCGCCTCCCGCCTTTTCACTGTATAACCCCTAGTCAGAGGCGCTTTTTGTGCGCGAGAGAGGAGTTGAAGCTCTCTTCTATCAGTCGATAATGGCCCCCTGACAAGGTATTTTGATGGGCCGTCGCCATATCGTCACCTTGCCGTGGGGAATGCGTGGGGAATAGCACTGCACCCGAGACCCGCGCGGATCTCGCGTCCAGGACTGACCCCCAGCATAGTCACGCCGCGGGGATCTTCGCGTTCAATCCACACCCCCTCGAGGCACAGTCACCAGCCACCGCCGCCGTCTCTCGCAGGAACACCGATCCTGCGAGAGTCCCCGGCGACCGCGTGGCGGATGGGTCCCTAGGGCGCCTACCTGGGCGCACATCGCGGTCGCCTCGTCCGGGACAGGGTCCTAGCTGGTGGTCATGCGGTGGAGTTCTTGGTCGAGGGCCCGGCCTGCGACGCGTGCTCGGATGGCGTCCGCGTCGGTGTGGATGCAGACACCGAGTCGGCCGGCGTAGGAGAGGGCGGCGACGCCGAGGCGGACGTTGCCCTGGATCGGCGCGACGGGCCATACGCGTTCCAGGGGTGCGCCGGCCACGTGGAGTCGCTGGTCGGGGCCGCGGACATTGGTGACGAACAAGGCGATGAAGCGTTGGCGTCGTGCCAGCCTCGCGAACAGCCGGGAACCCCAACGGGTGCGGGTCAGTTCAAACGTGCCCTGGGCGCGGGCCTCGGATTTGGCCGCTCGGGTGGTTCCGGCGATCCGGGCGAGCCGGACTCCGGCGTCCGGTACACCGGTGGGGAGGGGGACGAGCATGACGCCCACGGCGTTGCCGGAGGTCCAGCGTCCGGGGAGGGCGACCGGGACGCTGGCGGGCAGTACCGGTGGTACCTCCTGGTAGTCGGCGCCGAGGGCTGCCTCGACGGCGACCGTTACCGCGGCGAGCAGCGCATCGTTGACGGTGGGCCCTGGGTCTTCGCCGCGCGGGCGAGGGCTGCGAGGTCGACCTCGGCGAAGGCCACCCCACGGCGTGAGCTGATGGGTCCGAGCAACACAGTCGGCGCGACCGTCGCCCGGAACACCGCGCTCACCCGGGTGATGCTGGCGGCGCTGGTGCGCCAACGCCGGCGGGGGGCCGGCGGGATCGCGGCACGTGGTGTCGGGGTGGTAGTGGGTGGGGTGGTGGTGCTGCCGAAGAGCCGCTGCAGCAGCCGGACTGCGGCGACCCCGTCGGCCACGGCGTCGTGCACGCGCAGCACGATCCCGGGCCCGTCGGGGCTGGCGCCGGACACGATGAGCAGCTCCCTCAAGGGCCGGTCCAGGGGCATCGGCACCGTCATCAGGCTGGCGCACAGGTCGGCGAGCCCGTCCACCCCGTCGACGGGGTCGACGCGGCGGACATGCCAGCTCAGGTCGGGCAGGCAGGGCTGCCAGGTCAGGGTCCGCCCGTGGACGCGGACGCGTTGGGTAAAGCGGGCCAGCCCTGTGGACGCGTGGTCGCCGATCCGGGCTGCGATGACGCCACGCAGCGCGCCGCGATCTGGGGCGCCGTCGGTGGTCACGAACCCACCCACGCCGAGGATGCCGGCCATCAGGAACACGTTGACCTGGTCGTCGGCGTGGACCGTTCCCGGTTTGGTGGACACTGGTGAGGTTTGCGGTTCCCGATAGGGTGAAGGGGAGCTGATTATGGGATCTACGCGGAGGCATTTCACGGCGGAGTATAAAGCTAACGCGGTGGCGTTGGTGTTGGATGATGGGCGGTCGATCGCTGAGGCGGCACGGAATATCGGCGTCCTCGAGAAGACGTTAGGGAAATGGGTGAAGAAAGAACGAGACTTGCGCGATGAGCAGCGTGACCCGGACGAGCCTTTGACCCGCTCGGAACGGGCCGAGCTCGAACAGCTCCGCGCGGATTACCAGAGGCTGCTGGACGAAAACGCTCATCTCCAGATGCAGGCCAGTTTCGCAAAAAAAGTGGCGACCTGGTTCGCGAAAGACCAGCAGTGAAGTTTGCTGCGATCGCGGACTGGGCTGATCAGGGTGTTTATCCGGTGGTGTTCATGTGTCGGGAACTCCAGGTGTCGACCTCGGGCTATTACAAGTGGCGGAGTCATCGGGTTTCGGCCAGGCACGACCAAGACGATCTGCTGATGGGATTGATTCGACATTTTTACGCCAGCAGCCCGGGCCGGCCTGGGGTCCGACGCATTCATGCCGAACTCGCTGCTGGCGGGCACCGGGTATCGCGCAAGCGGGTGTGGCGGCTGATGCGGGCGCTGGGTGTCCAGGGCCGTCATCCCGCGGCGTGGCGGCGAACCACGGTGGCTGGCGAGCATCCGGTGCCAGCCCCGGACCTGATCGGTCGAAGGTTCGAGGCGTCGGCACCGAACGAGAAGTGGTGCGGTGATATCACGTATGTGAAGACGTGGAATGGTTGGGCTTATCTGGCGACGGTGATCGACCTGTATTCCAGGAAGGTGGTGGGCTGGGCTGTCGATGACCATATGCGTACCTCGTTGGTCACTGATGCTTTAGATATGGCTCGGGTTCATCGCCAGCCTCGGACACGCGTGATTTTTCATTCGGACCGTGGGACGCAGTATACGTCGACGGATTTTGCTAAGTACTGTCGGAAACACAAGATTCGTCGATCATTGGGCCGTACCGGGATTTGTTACGATAACGCCGTCGCGGAATCGTTCTTCGCGACCTACAAGAAGGAACTCATCCATACCCGGCCTTGGCCAGATCTCAAGACTCTGAAGAAGTACACGTTTTCTTGGATTGAGGAATACTACAACCAGACTCGTCGCCATTCAACGCTCGGATACTTGACACCGCAAGAATATGAGCTAGGCTACAGAAACATACTTGAACTCGCAGCCTAAACAGCTATCCACTTTATCGGGAACACTCCAGCGTCCATCACCACGTTCGAGGCGTCAGCGGCACTGAGCCGCTCCGCCTCACGGGGCGGGAGCACGGTTGGCCGCCCCGATCTTGAGGAGCTTCCAGCCGACCCAGGCGAACCACAGCGGCAGCAGCAGGCCGTAGACCAGGTAGGCGGGGCCGATCAACGGGCGGAGGGCCTCGCTGACCACGCCGAGCACCCCCGCGAACAGGCCGACCACCGCCAGCGCCCGGCCGAACAAGCCCTGCCACATCACCAGCGACAACACCAGGATGCCGGCCGCGGTCAGGATTCCCCCCCACGAGACGGCGTTCGTGGCGGCGATCAGCGCCTCCGCCGCAGCGATCAGGCCGGCACGTTCGGCGTCCGTGCCGGCCACCGCGTAGGAGTCGGCGAGCACGACCAGCCCGCCGTGCAGCGACTGGGGGCTGCTGCCCAGAGCCAGCGCGATCGTCTCCGACACGATGCCGAACAGGCCCCCGACCGCGGCCAAGGCCTTGTTGACCCGGGACAGTGCGACCGCCAGGGCGCCGAACACGAGAAGGGCCGGCACCGCCAACCCGACGAAACTGACCAGCTCGACCAGGTAGACCGCCCTGTTGGCGGCGATGTACTCCAACACAGCCCGCCCCTGGGTGGGTGGGAGCGGCGCGGCGAACACGAGCGCGACCGGCACCAGCACCAGCACCACGAACACCAACGCCGCGTAGCCGCCGATCCGATACAACGGCTGCCACGAAAGGTCGGGACCAGCAGACGCGCCGGGCTTCATCCTGCGGCCGACACCAGCCGGGGAGCGCCGACGAGGAGACGACGAAGTGATTTCGCGGGACTGTGTGGGTCTGTTCATTTCATGCCTCCGAGAGCAGGACGATGTTGCCGACGATCTGTCCTCTTTCGTAGAGGGCGACAATACGCAGGACATCCGGTCCACCCAACCGTGTGACAACCACAACCTTGTAGGTCACTCATTCATTCTAACGCCGCCGTATCAGCCGCCCGGCACGATCGCCGAAAAGCCCTCGATGTGTATCGCCGACCACCTGCCCGGGTGTTTGCTCGAAGCTGCCGGTCCTCCGGGGGCGGTTGCTGGCGGCCCCACCCTTCCTGCTTGGGAGTCTCTCGCCGTAGCGGCGGCGAGGGCACGTGTTCGGAGCCCGTACTGTGAGTGCCATGACACTCCCCCAGCCCCGTTCGGTTCTGGTCTGGTCCGGGATCATTTCCCTACTCGTCATCGTCTCCAGTGTCGCCGGACTTACTGACCCACGCGTCTACGCACACGAGACACAGAACTGGGCCCTCCAGGCCAAGGGTCAAGACGTCGGAAACCTGCTCGCGGTCGTCGTTCTCCTCACCGCCACCCTCGGCTACCACAAGGGATCACGGCGCGCTGGACTGGTCTGGCTTGGGACCCTGCTGTACCTGATCTACGCATTCGTCGTGTACGCGATGGCGGTCCACCTCAACTACCTGTTCGGCGTCTACGTCACCGTGTTGGGCCTCGCCGCGTGGGCCGTCATCTTCCACGCCAAGCCCGTGCGTGGCAAGGACTGCCCCTACCCCAGCGGCCGCCCGCTGACGATGGCAGCGTGGGTGATCATCGGCATCGGCGTGTTGTTCGCCGGCCTGTGGCTGAGCGAACTCGTTCCCGCCCTCCTCACAGGGACGGTACCGGCAAGCCTCACCGAAGCCGGCCTGTGGGTGAACCCGATCCATGTGATCGACCTGGCGATCGTGTTGCCCGGCTTCATCCTCGCCGGCGTCGCCGCCCTGCAACGCCGCGAACACGGCCTGTTCTGGTTAGCGCCATGGCTGGTGTTCTCAGCCTTGATGGGATCCAGCATCATCGCGGCCATGGTGTTGATGCTGATCGCCGGCGCCAGCAACACCACACCGGCCATGGTGATGGTCTCCCTCGTCGTCGTGGCCAGCCTCCTCGCCATCCATGGCTACCTCCAACACCCGTCCCCTCAACACCTCCGTCCCGACACGCCACGGAGCACAGGCGCGGCCATCCTGAACTAACGCGCGCAGCAGGTGCGCAGTTCACCGTCCCGTCCCGGGCGGCCGTACACCAGGACACGGTCGCGTCCCAGTCCATGAGGACGACGTTGCCGGTGACCACCGTGGGGAATCCGTGGGGAACACGCCTCCCATGTGGGGAATGAACCCGTCACCAAAGGCAGCGCCGGCCGCGTCAGCGAAGCATTCCCCGTTGTCAACAGCCTCGACATCGCCCGGGACACAAGAAAGGCGAGAGGTTTTCGCCTCCCGCCTTTTCGTCCTATTTGCCCTTGTCAGAGGCTGTTTTTGTGCGCGAGAGAGGAGTTGAACCTCTCTTCTGTCAGCCGATAATGACCCCCTGACAAGGTCTTATGTGGGTTGATGGCCACTTCGTCACCTTGTCGTGGGGAATACGTGGGGATTCGATCCGAACCCGAGATCCGCGCGGATCTGGGGTCCATCGCTGCCCTTCAGCATAGGCGGGGCCCGCCCCGGGATCACTGGCGAGCCAGCGGATCGGGACGCGTGCAGGTTCGGCTCCCTCCTGGGCGCCGTGAGGCCTGGCAAGTCCGACACCGACCGCTCGCAGCAACAAGAAGGCGCGGGCAACGTTCCGCTTGAGATCGTGCAAGCGCCGCGTCGACGACGAAACCTTGTCGCAGGGGCTTGGTGAGCAGAGCTCGTCCATCGCGATCGTCATGGTAAGCGGCCCACTGAGGGGACCAGCGCCGGCGAAGGCACGATCGGCGGCTCCGGGGTGATGGCCTCGTCGACGGAGACTGCCTCCCAGCGCATGGGGTCCGTCTGAACTCGGATGTCACTCTCCAGAGCATCGAGCGCGGTATCGGTGACGGTCGGAGCCGGCTGAGTGGTCTGAAGAATGAGGTCTGCGGCGCCGATGACACGTTGGCCTGTGCTGCGGAGGATGTCGGCGAGGTCACGCTGCTCGGTCACCGCGTTGAGGGCCCAGCCGGCGACGTAGTTGAAGGTGTACTGGCTGGAGTCGAGCCCGTGGGCGCTGGTCACCATGTACGCGACGGATTCGGCCTCGACTTCGAGGATCCCCCGGCACTCGCGGCCCTGCTGGTCTGGGTGGAGGATCACGTGACCAGCTTCGTGGGCGAGGGTCTTGACGGCCTGGGCGTCGTCGACGTCATCGCGAACCATGACGAGCCGCCGGCCGAAGTCGGTGTAGCCGTTCGGCCCCCCGAGGTCTGCGCCGCGACGTACGTCGAATCCCCGTTCCTCGAGGAGGCCTTGGAGGCGTTCCCAAAGTCCGACGGGGGCTTGTCCGGTGAGGAGGGCGGCCTCGCCGATCTTGGGGTCGGGCAGCGGTGGGCCGTCGGTCTGGCGGATGTCTTCTCTCGAGTTTTCGAGTTTCTGACGCGTGATTGCCGTGCTGGGCTTGGGTCCTACGAGAGGAGTCCAGCGGTGGCGAGTCCAGTGGTTCAGGCTGTGGAGGAGTTCGTCGGGTACTTGGAGCGGCGAGGCCGGGGCACCTACACGTCCCGGTCGTACCGGCTGGGTCTGGGCAACTTCGGTGAGTGGCTCGCCGGCAAGAGCATCGAGCTGGCCGCAGTGTCGAAGACTGACGTCGAGGCCTACATCGACCGTTTCGCCCGCGGCCTGGATCGCGGCGGACAGGCCCGCGCTGCGCGGACGGTGAATCACCGGCTGAGCGTTCTGGCGTCGTTCTTCGGGTTCTTGATCGAGCGGGATACCGACCGTGGCGGCGTGTGGGCGGGCCGGACCAGCCCGGTGCCGGCGATGACCACCGAACCCACTCACGGGATGGGTGGCGGTGGATCTGCGCCGCCGCGACGGCCGCGCGCCGAGCTTCGGCGGCGTGAGCCGAGGGCGGAGCCCAAGGTGCTCAGCGACGACCAGGTCAGCGCGCTGATCGAGGGGGCCCGATCGTGGAGGGACAAGGCGATCCTCATCTTGTTGTCCCAATCGGGTCAACGAATTGGGGATTGGAGCGCCGAACACGGCCGGCACGGGATCCTCGGCCTCCGTCTGGGCGATCTGGACCGGCGCCGGTCCGCGATGATCGTGCTGCTGAAAGGCGCCCGAGATCAGCACCGCGTCCCGGTCACGGACACTTTCTGGCAGGCGTTCGACACCTATCGCGACCAGGAGCGCCGCGACGCCACCACCGACGCCGCCTGGGTCGGTCTGCGGCGCGGCTGGCCCGAACCGTTGACTTACAGTGCGTTCGAAGCCGCCCTGCGTGCGCTCTCGGCTCGAACCGGCGTCCCGGTCACCGCCCACATGTTCCGGCACACCGTCGCCACACATGTCGTCGCCACCGCAGGCGTCGCGGTGGCGCAGCAGCTGCTCGGGCACGCCCACGTGGGCACGACAGTCGACACCTACGCCCACGTCGACCACCAGGCCATGGCCAAGGCCATCGCCGAGATCGAACGGCGAGCTCTCAACGCTAACTCCGAGCCCAGCTATGCCTTCCACTACTCCCCCTCCACACTGGCCGAACTCGAAGCAGTCACCGCACCCCAACGAGCCGGCGGTGATTCCCGATGACCTCCACGACCGATCTGTTCGTGCTGGCCCGCCACGCACGCGCGACCAGCTACGACAGGGCCACGATCGATGCCGCTGTGAACGCCCACCTGGCTGTGTGGCAGCTGGCACGCACTCGCGACACAGTGGTCATGCGGACCACAAGGGCGACCCTGGGCGTCGTCGAGTCTCTTCCCGGGGCGACGCTTGAACAGCGTTGGGCCGTGTTCGAAGCGGAGGTGTGGCCGCGATGGCAGGCCGGTGACAGGCGTCCGCTGCGTCGCGAGGACGGCTGGTCGCTCGGAGTGCGAACCCTGGTGATGGCCCGCCTGGTCCAGCCCGCCTGGAGTGTCGTATCCGGCTTCCGAATGAGTGAATGGGCCCGGATCCTGCCCGACAACGACCCTATCCGCCGAGCCCGCGACACCCTCGAGGGGGCGTCGGCGTCCTGCGTTGTGGGAACGCCAGCCATGCGGGCACGCGCTATCGACACTGCCACCAAGCTGATGCTGGTCCGAGGCGTTGACCGCCTCGACGGCCTGGTCACCGACGACTTGCTGATCCCGCCCACGGGTGGAAAGGCGTTCGACATCCTCGACGCCCTGCTGTGCCAGGTCGGCGCACTGGCTCGAACTCCTCGCCGTGGCACCAGCCGTCGCCGCACAGTTCCCCGCCGCACCGAGCGGGAACTGGTGAAGATCAGCGGCGTCCCTGAACCCTTCGCCGAGACCGTGGCCGTCTACCTGGAGACCTACGCCCGCCGGCTGTCCGACGTGTACGCGACGTTGCGGCACAAGAGCCGCGCGCTGGCCCACTTCTTCAACTACATCGCCGCCCACCATCCCGACGTGTCCAGCTGCGCCGAGATCACCCCGGCGCAGGCGCGGGGATTCATCCCCTACGCCCTCGAGCTCGCCCGGACCGTGCAGCGCGCCACAGCCCGAAAAGGCACCAGCGACCGGACCACCGCCTACGCCTGGATGATCGACGTGCGGACCTTCTTCGCCGACCTGTCCACCTGGGCCGCCGAACCCGGCTCCCCCCTGGAAGGGCACGCACCCTCCGCGGTCATGCTCGCCCGCCACGACCTGCTCGACGCCGGCTACATCAAGGCGCGCAAACGCCAACGCGCCCAGGTCACCGAAACCGTCCTCGACCTGCAACGCGAGATGCCCAACATCCGAGCATTCGCTCTGCGCCGCTGGCACGACGCCGAACACACCCTCGCCGGCAACCCCGAAGACCCCCGGCTGGTCACCGCCGAACGCACCACGTTCTGGGACTGGGCCCTGCTCGAACTGCTGCTCACCTCCGGGCTGCGGATCGAAGAAACGCTCGAACTGACCACCCTCGACATCCTCAAACGCAGCCTGGCCAGCGGCGAGATCTACTACCTGCTCCACGTCAAACCGAGCAAGTTCGGCCGGGCCCGCGTGATCCCCATCGGCAATCAGCTCGGCACCGTGCTCGCCGAGATCATCCGACACCTCAAAACCTTCTACAGCACCAGCCACGTCCCCTTCGTCGACCGCCGCGACGAACACGAGAAACGGCCCCTGCCACGCGCTCCCTACCTCCTCCAAGGCCTGCGCGGGCCGACCACCTTCACCGCCACGACCGTCCGCGGCCGGCTCGGCTGGCTCTCCCTCAACGCCGGCGCCGCCCACGCCGACGGCAGCCCCATCAAGCTCACCCCGCACGACTGCCGGCGGCTGTTCGCCTCCGAACACCTCAACGCCCACACCCCCGTGCACGTCATCCAGGCGCTCCTCGGCCACGCCACCATCGACACCGTCATGGTCTACGCCAAGCTCTACCCCGACGAACTCGTCAACGAATATCGCCGAGCCATGCGCGGCATGTACCTCGACGTCCACGGCAGCCAAGGACTCAAGACCCCCACCGCCGACGACTGGCGCCAGCTCGCCACCACCCACTCCCTGCGCGACATGGGCACCCACATCTGCGTCCTGCCCGCAGGCGAGCACTGCCCCCGTGGACTCGTCTGCCTCGGCTGCGGCAACGTCCAACCCAAACGCGGCGCGGTCGACACCTTCCGCGCCATGCTCGCCAGCCACACCAAAGCGCTCGACGAAGCACGCCGACACCACGAACCAGCCGGACAAATCGCCGCCCGAGAACTCGAAATCGAACGCATCCGAGCCATCATCGCCCGAGCCGAACGACTCGACACCGACGCCGCTGAAGCGCTCGAAGCAGCAGCACAACCAACGGCGATGCACCCCGAGGCCGCCCCCGGCCAATAGAGTGCTGCGGTGCCCCTCACCGCCCGCCAACTCGGCCTGCTCCGGGATTGGCTCGGTGAGTGGAGCATCGTCACCGACCACTCCTGGCCGCTGCAAGACACCACCGTGCTGCGCGTCCGCACCACCGACGGTGACCTCGTGGTGAAAGCCAGCGAAACAAGTCACCACATCGGACGTGAGATCGAGGCACACGTCCGCGTGCTCAACAACCTCCACGACCACCGATTCCCACACCTGCACCACGCCGACCGCGAGGCCGGCCTGCTCCTCACCAAATGGATACCCGGCACCCTCGTCGAAGGCACGCCCGCCGAGCACAACCCAGCCGTGTACCGCCAAGCCGGTGCAGCCCTCGCGCAGCTCCACGTGAGGCCCGAAACCTCGGAGGACTACCTCCCGACAACCATCGCCAAGATCGAGATCCTCCATGCCACAGCAGGCCGGCTTGGGCTCCTCGACCCCACGACGCTGTCCGCCACCCGCCAGCACCTCACCGGGATGCGCGCGCACCCAGTCGAGGTACGGTTCACCCACGGCGACTACCAACCCCGCAACTGGCTCGACGACCACGGCACTCTGCGCGTCATCGACTTCGGGCGCGCAGCCCAACGACCCGTCGAAAGCGACCTCATCCGACTGCTGCACCAACAACTCGCCGGCGCCCCCACACTGCGCGACGCGTTCTTCGCCGGCTACGGGCACTCGCTCGACAAGTTCGACCCCGACATCCTCAACGCCGAGCACCTCCTTCAAAGCGTCAGCACCGTCGTCTGGGCACACCAAGTTGGCGACCAGGCCTTCGAGGACAAGGGCCGCGCAATGGTCGAAAGCTTCCTCAGCGGCGAAGTCTGACCCGCCGGTCCGCAACCCGATACTCGCCAAGAGTCCAACAACCGAGCACAATCGAGCACAACAGCCCAGCCGGGAATCTCGACGCAATTCTCTGGATAACCCGTCGAACACCGTGACGGGCTTCGTGCCGACGACGTGTGTCTGGTGCACGGCGCGGCCCTGGTCGTCGCGCACAGGTTGGCCAGTGTTGTCGAGGCGCGGCTCGCGGCGCGTGATCGGCGCGAGGACCTTGATGCCGGACTCGCCTCGGCGCACCTGGCGCCCCATGGCCTTGAACGCCTGGTAGCCGGCGACGTGGGTCGCCTGGGGGTCCTGCAGCATGATCAGCAGCGAGTTCCCGAACAAACCCGGCGAATTGCATCCGATGATGTATTCAGGCGGTTGGCTGCATGCCTGCGAGCGTCGGACGGAGTCCATCGGACGCGGCCGGCCGCTCTCTCGGTGCCCAGTGTATCGCCTAGTGAAGTTTGGTTCGCCGGTGTGCGGATTGCATCGGATGCATGATACGTTCATGTGCTTGTGAGGGGTGTCGAGGGTGATGCGGCGGCGCGGTTGGCGCCTGCTGCGTTGGGTGTTCCGGGGTCGGCCGAGGTGCTGCTCGCGGGCGGGTTGGCGCTGCTGGCGCCGGAGGAGACTGTCTTCGAGGCGATGCTGGACGGTTGGGCTGTGCAGCAGCGGTCCCGGCTGCTGGTCGACACCACGATCAAACAGCGGATCTTCGCGGTCCGCCGGTTCCACCGATTCGCCGGGGAGTATCCGTGGCGATGGACGCCGGCCGACGTCGAGGAGTGGACCTCGGAGCTGGTCGGCGGCGGTGTCGCGCACTCCTCGGTCCGCTACTACCAGATGGCTGTGTCCCTGTTCTGTGGGTATGTCACCGACCCGCGCTACCGCTGGGCCGAGGTGTGCGAGCTGCACTTCGGGTCGCACCCGGTGCAGGTCTTCCACGAGTGGAACACCGTCGTGCACCGTGCCGAGTACGAGGGGCGGCCCGGGAACCGGCCGTTCACCCGCGACGAGCTGCAGGTGTTCTTCGACTACTGCGACCAGCGGGTCGCCCAGGTCGCCGACCGCGGCCGGAAGGGCTGGCTGGCGGCCTACCGGGACGCCACCTTGTTCAAGGCGATCTACGCGTGGGGGCTGCGCCGCAGGGAAGCCGCGATGCTCGAGACCGTCGACTGGTCGGCCAACCCTGCCGCACCACAGTTCGGCCGCTACGGCGCGCTGAGCGTGCGCTACGGCAAAGCCGTCAAGGGTTCCCCGCCGCGGCGCCGGACCGTGCTCACCACGATGGGCTGGGCGGCGGAGGCGGTCGCCGAATGGGTCGAGGAGATCCGGCCGCTGTACGCCCCGGCCGGGGTCGCGCTGTGGCCCACCGAGCGGCGCGCCAAGATCTCCACCGACGCCCTGACTGTGCGCTTCCAGGCCTACCGTGAGGCGGCCGGGCTGGACCCGATCCTGTCCACACACTGCCTGCGACACTCCTACGCCAGCCACCTCCTCGAGGACGGCTACGACCACCTGTTCGTCCAGCAGCAACTCGGCCACGCCTGGGGCGCCACCACCGCCATCTACACAAGCGTCGGCGCCGACTACAAGAACCAGGCGCTGCGCCGAGCCCTGTCCCGCGCCCTCGACCAACCAACCAGCTAGGAGAAGCCCGATGCCCCGCACCCGCAAACCCGCCCTCGGATACCGCTGGCACCTGCGCCGGCTCATGGCCGAGCACGAAATGTACGCCACCACCGACCTGACGCCCCTGCTCGCCGAACGCGGCGTCGCGCTGTCACCGGCCCAGGTGTACCGACTCGTCACCGGCACCCCCGAAAGGCTCAGCCTGCGCACCCTGGTCGCCTTATGCGACATCCTCGACTGCACCCCCAACGAGCTCATCGAGCCCGTCGTCGAAACCCGGCCCGTCAGGGCCACCGGCACCACCGGTCCCGCACCGGCGACCATCACCGCCGCGAAACAACGCACCCCCCGGCGGGCCGACATCACCAGCGTCGAGTGAGCCCGGGGCCGTGCCCGATCTGCGGGCGGGAGATGGGCAAGTCCAGCAAGGAGTTCTGCGGCCGCTGCACCCAGGGCACCGACCGTGTCCGTGGCGCATGCTCGGCCTGCGGCAAGCCCGACCGGGTCCTCGACCACCACCGGGTCTGCAAATGGTGCCGCAGGTACAGCCGGCGCCAATGCGTCGACTGCGGACGCACGCCCAACCAGGCACGCACCATCGGGCCCACCCAGCTGTGCGACCACTGCACCCTTCGCCGCGCGCTCGACCACATCATCCCCGCCCAGCCCGCCGGCCTCCTCGCACCGCTGCGACCAGTCATCCTCGCCGCCGAGCCCCTCACCACCCGCCGGTGGCTGGCCCGCCACGCCGACCTGCTCACCGCCTGGAGTGTTCCCGATAAAGTGGATAGCTGTTTAGGCTGCGAGTTCAAGTATGTTTCTGTAGCCTAGCTCATATTCTTGCGGTGTCAAGTATCCGAGCGTTGAATGGCGACGAGTCTGGTTGTAGTATTCCTCAATCCAAGAAAACGTGTACTTCTTCAGAGTCTTGAGATCTGGCCAAGGCCGGGTATGGATGAGTTCCTTCTTGTAGGTCGCGAAGAACGATTCGGCGACCGCGTTATCGTAACAAATCCCGGTACGGCCCAATGATCGACGAATCTTGTGTTTCCGACAGTACTTAGCAAAATCCGTCGACGTATACTGCGTCCCACGGTCCGAATGAAAAATCACGCGTGTCCGAGGCCGACGATGAACCCGAGCCATATCCAAAGCATCAGTGACCAACGAGGTACGCATATGGTCATCGACAGCCCAACCCACCACCTTCCTGGAATACAGGTCGATCACCGTCGCCAGATAAGCCCAACCATTCCACGTCTTCACATACGTGATATCACCACACCACTTCTCGTTCGGCCCCGACGCCTCGAACCTTCGACCGATCAGGTCCGGGGCCGGCACCGGATGCTCGCCAGCCACCGTGGTTCGCCGCCACGCCGCGGGATGACGGCCCTGGACACCCAGCGCCCGCATCAACCGCCACACCCGCTTGCGCGACACCCGGTGCCCGCCAGCAGCGAGCTCGGCATGAATGCGTCGGACCCCAGGCCGGCCCGGGCTGCTGGCATAAAAATGGCGAATCAATCCCATCAGCAGATCGTCTTGGTCGTGCCTGACCGAAACCCGATGACTCCGCCACTTGTAATAGCCCGAGGTCGACACCTGGAGTTCCCGACACATGAACACCACCGGATAAACACCCTGATCAGCCCAGTCCGCGATCGCAGCAAACTTCACTGCTGGTCTTTCGCGAACCAGGTCGCCACTTTTTTTGCGAAACTGGCCTGCATCTGGAGATGAGCGTTTTCGTCCAGCAGCCTCTGGTAATCCGCGCGGAGCTGTTCGAGCTCGGCCCGTTCCGAGCGTGTCAAAGACTCGTCCGGGTCACGCTGCTCATCGCGCAAGTCTCGTTCTTTCTTCACCCATTTCCCTAACGTCTTCTCGAGGACGCCGATATTCCGTGCCGCCTCAGCGATCGACCGCCCATCATCCAACACCAACGCCACCGCGTTAGCTTTGTACTCCGCCGTGAAATGCCTCCGCGTAGATCCCATAATCAGCTCCCCTTCACCCTATCGGGAACCGCAAACCTCACCAGTGTCCACCAAACCGGGAACGGTCCAGCCCTCGACCAAGGCCGGACCAGCCTCGATCACGCCACCCTCGACACCCTCCCCCACCCCAAGGCGGTCGGGCATCTGCGCGCCCTGCTGATCAGTGCCGAGATCCTGACCCCCGACCCCACCGGGCCCATCCGGCGGCTCGAGAACAACCTCGATCAGCTGCTGGCCGAACTCGACCAGCCGCACCGCCGCATCATCGCCGGCTGGATCCGCTGGCAAGTGCTGCCGCCCCTGCGGCAACGCGCGGCCGATGGCCTCGAGCTGACCAACTCCGTCGCCAACGCCCGCAACCGGATCGAACGCACCATCGCCTTCCTGACCACCCTGCAAGCCCGCGGTCGGACCCTGAACAGCATCACCCAGCACGACATCGACGACTGGTTCGCCGGCCCCGGCGCCGCCCGCTGGAACACCCGCCCCTTCCTCGCCTGGGCCCACAAACGCAAACACCTGCCCCAGCGAGTCCAGCTGCCCCCCGCCTCCTACATCGGGACCCGAACCGCGCCCGCCGACCCCGAGGAACGCTGGACCACCGCGACCAGGCTCCTCACCGACGACACCCTCGACCCCGCCGATCGCGTCGCCGGCCTGCTCATCGTCCTCTACGCCCAAACCCTCAGCCGCATCATCACCTTGACCCGCAGCGACATCACCAGCGACGGCGACGGCGTCCAACTTCGGCTCGGAGTCGACCCCATCGACCTGCCCGAACCGCTCGCGAGCCTGATCCAAACCCTGCCCATCAAACGACGCGAGGGCACCGCCGAGAACCTGCCCAACCCGTGGCTGTTCCCCGGTCAATGGGCCGGCACCCACATCCACGCAGTCAACCTCAGCGACCGCCTCCGCCGCATAGGCATCGAACCCCGCCGCATGCGCCTCGCCGCCGCCGAGCAACTCAGCCGCGAGATCCCACCCGCCATGCTCTCCGGCGTCCTCGGCCTGCGAACCGCAACCATCGCCAAACAGAGCAGCCAATCCGGCGGGAACTGGGCCAAATACGCCGGCGCCCGTGGCTGAACCCAGGTATTCACGGACTTCGAATATCTCTCTCCTGCCAGTCGAGTAGCGATGGAACTGGCTGGAGAACTTGAGCCAGGCCTGCCATGCCTGCGGGTCGTTGAGGGCGAGGATGCCGTCACTCAACTGGGTGTGGAGCTTGTCGAGCGTCGCCTGCCGAGCCTCGGCGGCTGCGGCGCGCTCTGCCTCGCTGGGCCTGCGGTACCCGGCCATCAGCCGCGGCCTTCCAGCAGCGCGGCTACGTGGTCGAGGATCGCCCTGACCGCCTCAGTCGGTGCGCCGGAGTCGGCAAGTTGCCTTGCCTGCAGGAGGAGGTCCTCGATGATGAGGGGAGCGTCCGCGAATGAAGGCTCCGGTTCGACGACGACCCGAACTCCGTGCGTCCTCCCACGCACGAACACGGACTTATCGTTGACTGCGACGATCTCCAGGGCGGGCCCCCGCGCGCTCGAGCCTGCGGGCGCAAGACGTTGCGGCACAACGCCTCGCGCGGCGTTGATTTGCATCCCGTCCCCGACCTGACTTCCACAACTACTCCTGATCGGCGGGGTTGAGGGGCTTGTCGGGGCTGGTTTGGGTGCCGGTTTTGGGGCACTAATCGGGGGTAGAGTGCGGGTGTGAGTCCGTTCGTGCGGAAGGTGAAGACCGCGTCGGGGGCGACAGCGGTCCAGATCGTCGAGAAACGCAACGGTCGCCGCAGGATCCTCGAGCATGTGGGCTCGGCTCACGACGAGACCGAGCTCGCGGTGCTGATGAGCGCCGCGCAGCAACGGGTCCATGGCGTCCAGGACGAGCTGCTGCTCGTGGAGCAGCCCAGACGGGAACCGGTCGGGCCGATCGTGGAGCACGCGTCGAGCGAGGTGCTGTGGCGGGTGCTGACCGACGCGTACGAACAGCTGGGGTTCGACCAGATCAACGACGAAGTGTTCAAAGCGCTGGTCACAGCGCGGATCATCGAGCCGACCTCGAAGCAGGACACGCTGCGCGTGTTGGGTGACCTGGGTCGGCCGGTGCCACATGTGAATACCCTCTACAACTGTCTGCGGCGGTGCGTGGAGCGTGACTACCGCAGCCGGGTCGCCGCCTCCTGCTGGGCTCACGCGACCGCCCGGGGGCCGGTGGCGTTGGTGATGTATGACCTGACCACACTGCATTTCGAGGTGACCAACGAGGACCGGCTCCGGAAGGTCGGGATGAGTAAGGAACGCCGCGTGGACCCGCAGGTCACCGTCGGGTTGCTGGTCACCGCGGGCGGGTTCCCGCTCGAGGTCGCCCTTTTCGAGGGCAACAAGGCAGAGACCAAGACCCTGATCCCGGTGATCGAGCAGTTCAAGACCCGCCACGGCATCAATGAGCTGGTGGTGGTCGCCGACGCCGGGATGCTGTCGGCGGACAACCTCAACGGCCTCGAAGACGCCGGATGCCGCTTCATCGTCGCCTCCCGCCAGTCGCACGTGCCCTACGACCTGGGCGACCACTTCGAACGCCACGGCAACTACACCCCCGACGATTCGACGATCGAGACCACCCGCGACATGGGCACCGGCCGGCAGCGCCGCACCCGCCGAGTGGTGTATCACTACTCCTTCAAGCGCCACAAGCGAGACGACAAGACCATCAACGCCCAGGTCGTCAAGGCCGAGAAGGTCGCCGACGGGCTCCGCCCCGTCGCCCGGGACCGGTTCGTGACCGTCACCACCGACGCCGACGGGAAGAAGGCCGAGGTCAACTGGGACGTCATCGAACGGGCCAGGTTCTGCGCCGGGTTCAAGGGCTACGTCACCAACATCGGCGCCGACGTGATGGACGGCGCAGCAGTGGTCGCCGCCTACCGGGACCTGTGGCACGTCGAGGAGTCCTTCCGGATGGCCAAGGGAGACCTCCAAGCCAGACCGATCTTCCACCGCAAACGCGAACCGATCGAGGCCCACCTCACCATCGTCTTCGCCGCGCTCGCGGTCGCCCGCCACCTCCAAGACCAGACCGGGGTCAGCATCAAGCGCCTCGTGCAGACCCTGCGACCCCTCCAGACCCGACTTGGGCCATGACTCTCGGTTTCGGGGTTGATCATGGGAGTGGCTAGCTGCTTTGGTCTGGGGGTTGCGCACTAAGTGGTGGGGGTTTCAGGCTTGGTTTTGTGGCGTATGTGCGGACGGTGACCACGGGGTCGGGGGCGACGGCTGTCCAGATCGTGTGGAAGTCGGTGCGTGGGTCACGAGATATCGAACACATTGGCTCGGCGCGGGTTCCGGCCGAGGTCGAACTGTTGAAGGCAGCTGCCGTGCAGCGGATCGCTGCCGGGCAAGACCAGCTCCCCCTCGAAGACCCGGCCCTGGCGGTGGAGTCTGAGGTTGTGGTGGCCGGGATGCGGATGGGCCGGCTGCTGGATGCGATCGCCGGTGTTTATCGGCAACTCGGCTTGGAGCGGGCCGCTGGCGGGGATCTGGTGTTCGAGCATTTGGTGACCGCGCGGATCATTGAACCGTCGTCGAAACTGGACGCTGCCCGGGTTCTGGCTGAGGCCGGTATCCGGCCATTGTCGTATCGCACCGTGAAACGGCGGCTGCCTGTTTACGCCGAACCCGCGTTTCGTCACCGATTGTCAGGGGCTGTTTCAGCCAGGTCTGATCTGGGTCCTGCCGCCCTGGTTTTGTACGATGTGACGGTGCGCCATGAGGCGCTTGTTGTTCGAGTGGGGGTGAGAGACCTTCGCCTGATTCCCTGCCGTGGCAGGGGTTTGAAGCTGGGGGCAGCCTGACCTGGGGAGACGCCCGGGATGGGTGGGAGCAGCCCTGGCAAAGCCGTGACGCGTTAGCACTGTCGGATGGTGTGGGTGCGGCGAGCGTTGTCGAAGAGGTATACGCGAGGAACCGGTGTGAGTACCTGTCTTGACGTATGAGCGTCTCGAACCCGATGGATCTGGGGCGGGCGCGGTGCGCCATCTGCGGGCGATTGTCGGTGGGTGGACTGCTGCGGGGTGGAGTAACGATCCCGTGGTGGGGCCAGCAGCGAATGACTACGGAGTAGGTGCTGGTGAGGCCGCAGGCAGATAGCCGGGTGCCTCCTTCGACCAGCGAACAGCAAGTGAACATGGGAAGGCCGTTCGGTCTGCCTGTCCGGGTGCGCGGCCAGCGTGCCCGGGATGGGTTGAGCACGTCGTCTGCTGATCGACCGGAAGGCTGGCGGAGCCGCCGTAGTACTCCGGGTCCGGGAGAGCCGGACACATGGGGAAGGGCGGCAGCGAGGTTGGATAGGAGGTGCTGTGATGGCGCAAGGATGCATCGGTGAACTCTGATGCCCCGACGCTGATGGAGATCATCGGCGCGCGGGTAGCGCGGACGCAGGTCAAGTATCACCGGTGGGCAAGGGCTGACCGCCAGGCGCGGTTCGGTGACTTGTTCAATCTGGTGTCGCATACCAGCTACCTGCTGGTGGCTTGGGAGCATGTGGCACACAACAAAGGAGCCCGTACTGCTGGAGTTGATGGCCTCACGGTGCGTCAACTCGTTCAGCAGGGCGGGGTCGGGGCGTTTCTGGCAGGGATCGCCGCGAGCTTGAAAGACGGCACGTACCGGCCTTGCCCGGTGCGCCGGGTGCTGATCCCCAAACCGGGCGGCAAGTCGCGGCCGTTGGGGATCCCGACGCTGGCCGACAGGGTCGTGCAGCAGTCTTTGAAGATGGTGCTGGAACCGATCTTCGAGGCCGACTTTGTGCCGGTCTCCTACGGGTTCAGGCCGAAGCGGCGCGCTCATGACGCGGTCGCTGAGATCCATTACTACGCCACGCGCGGGTATCGGTGGGTGGTGGACGCAGACATCGCAGGATGTTTCGACCATATCGACCACACCGCGCTACTCGCACGAGTCCGTGAACGGATCAAGGACAAACAGGTCATGGCGTTGGTGCGGGCATTCCTCAAAGCCGGAGTTCTTGACGAACTCGGCCGCGAGGCCGCCACCATCGAAGGAACACCCCAAGGCGGGATCATCTCGCCGCTGCTGGCCAATATTTGCGTTGTCCGTGCTGGACGAAGCGATCATGGCCCCGTGGGCCGAAGGCGGCGATCAGTCCACCCAGGCTGCTCGCGCTAAACGCCGCTATCACGGGAAGGCCAACTGGCGGATCGTGCGCTACGCCGACGATTTCGTCATCATGACCAACGGCAGCGGCCAAGACGCCGCCCAGTTGAAAGAACACGCCGCCAAGGTGCTGGCAACGGTCGGGCTCACGTTGTCCGAGTCCAAGACCCGCGTCGCGCACCTCAGCGAGGGAATCGATTTCCTCGGCTTCCACATCCAATGGAAGAAACGACGAGGAGACCGGAAATGGTTCTGCATGGTCTTCATCGCCGACAAGGCATTCACCAAGATCAAACAGACCATCCGTGCGTTGACTCCCCGCCGGTCCCCACGACCACTCACCGACGTGATCAACGAGGTCAACGCGGCATTGCGAGGCTGGACGTACTACTTCCGCCACGCGCTCGCCGGACGACGGTTCTCCTTCCTCAGGTATTTCACCTGGCGAAGATTCGTCGCCTGGCAACGCGAGCAACACCGCTGGGGCTGGAAAGGGGTGAAACGATGGCTCCGCCGCCCCAACGGCAGCTGGAACACCATCACCACCCCGGCAGCGGTCCTCTTCGATCCCACCAAGGTACGCATCGAGCGCTACCGGTATCGAGGCAACCGCATCCCCAACCCCTACGACCTCACGATCACCGCGTGAACCGGCATCAACCTCGTGGAGAGCCCGTTGCGTTGAAAGGCGCACGGCGGGTTCGGCGGGCGGCCCGGGGAAACGGAACAGCGGTAACGCTGTCACCGCGCCCCGCGCCGACCCACCACGTTATGGTTCGAGACTGATACCGGTGACGGGTTCCGTGAGCCCGGCTTCAGCAAGGAGCGCCGGTTGGAGCCGCAGATCACGGTCGGGTTGTTGACCGATGCGACCGGTGCCCCGTTGATGATTGAAGCGTTCGAAGGGAACCGGGCCGAAACCAAGACGATGATCCCGCTGATCCGGGGGTTCGTGGAGGCCCACGGGATCGCTGATGTGGTCGTGGTCGCCGATGCCGGCATGATGAGCGAGCAGAACCTGAAAGATATCGAGGATGCCGGCTGGTCGTTCATCGTGGGCGGGAAGATTCCCGAGATCCCGTACGCGATCAGCCAGTGGCGCAAACAGCATCCGGACGCTGAGCCGCCCGATCAGCTCGTGCTGTCACAAAAACAGGTGATGGGTGTCAAGGCCGATACCCGGCATCGGAGCGTGTATTTCCAGTACCGGGCCGATCGGGCCCGCCGTACCCTGCACGGTGTCGACCAGCAACTCACGAAAGCCGCGAACGCGGTCGCGGGGAAGACCCCGGTGAAACGCAACCGGTTCATCACCTTGTCCGGGGCACGTCCGTCGATCAACCGGGAACTGGAGGCCAAAGTGAAAGCCCTGGCCGGCTGGAAATCGTATGTCACCAATCTCGACAAGCCGGCCGAGTTCGTGATCGGCGCGTATCACCAGTTGTGGCATGTCGAACACGCGTTCCGGATGTCCAAAAGCGATTTGAAAGCCCGCCCGGTCTACCACCATAAGAAGGAATCGATCGACGCTCACCTGGCCGTCGTGTTCGCGGCGCTGGCCGTCAGCCACCACATCGAACAAGCCACCGGATGGACCATCAAACGCTTCGTGCGTACCTTCCGCCAATACCGCGACGTCACCCTCACCCTCGCCGGCCAGACCATCACCGCCAGCCAACCCATCCCCGCCGACGAAGCCGACATCCTCGCCAAGATCAACAACTCAGATGCGCACTAAATTGGCCCAAGTCGGGTCCAAGACCAGACCGGGGTCAGCATCAAGCGCCTCGTGCAGACCCTGCGACCCCTCCAGAGCGTCACGATCACCATCACAGGCCAGCCCATCCAGGCCCAACCACGCCTCACCCCCGAAGCCGAAGCCATCCTCACCAAGATCCCTGGCCGAGCGGGGCACTAAATCAGGCCCGAATTGTTGAACTCAGGCCCGACTACGCCGAAATCGGTCTTGCGTCGGATCTCGAGCCGCATCGCGGCCTCCTGTCATCGGCCAGACAGCCAGTCACCCGCATAACGGATGCAGACTGCTGCCGGTGGACAGCCTTGGACACCTTCGGGCGAAGACCCCTGCATGCAATCAGCGCCGACCGGCACCAACAGAAGGTTCCAGTGTCCACGGCGTGACGGCCGACGCCACCCCTCCGCGCGCTTGCCGTCAGGCAACTGCGTAGTCCCACGACCACCGCCCAGCCAGGAGCACATGTGGGCCGCCGGCAAGGAGAGAGTTCGGATCAACACACAGCCGAGCCTAAGGAAATCGACGCAACGGTTGCCTTTAAGCCCCCGACTGCACGGGCGTCCCCCGAGCGAGGGCCCCATCGAGCACGCTTCCGAACGGGCCCCAGCAATCGCGATACTTATACCCCGATGTATCCCCGCCCCGTCGGGCGAATGGAAATAGTCTTCACTGTGGCCCTGGTTGAAAGAGCAAACGAGACAGCGGCGACAATGTCGGACAAGGGAATCGCAGCCTCAGGCACAGAATACCCCGCTGCGGCCACCTCATCGTCCGTGGCGTCCAAGGTAAGAAATGTAGGTTCGCCAGCGGTATCGAGGGCAGCACTTGCGATGACACCCGGGTAGACAGCTGTCACTCGCACATCCTGCTGAATCTCCAAAGCGGAAGCAAGCCCAGTGAGGGCATACTTAGCAGAGACGTACGGCTCAGACCCCACTGCACCTCCTTCTGACTCGCCATAAAGAAGGACATTGTGCTGAGGGAGCCCCCAGTCCGCGACAATAAAGACCAGTTGAGAGCCCCGCTTCCTTAGAAGGCTGGGAAGGCATGTTTGCACGGTCAGATGCGCAAGAATAACGCTGTTCGAAAGAAACTCGACGAGCTCCTCTTGAGTGATGTCGGCGATGCTCTTCCCCTCGTCCTCACCGATGTGCCCAAAGGCGGCGTGCACAAGGTAGTCCAAGCCGTCGGGGGCGGATGCCTCTATGGCCGATCGCAAGAGCGTCTGACCTTCGCGGGTGCTCAGATCAGCCGAGAGCGTTAGTAGTTTGCCTGTCCCGACGCTGGCGGGGGTCGCATCACGCAAGTCGGCCAGTCGCTCTACGGAGCGGCCGACTGCAATAACCGAATCCCCATGAGCAAGCCTCTCGGCAACGATAGCGCCACCGACTCCAGACGTCGCCCCGCTAATCAGTCCAATACGATCACGCATTTGTCCTCGCCCTTCATCAAGATCCCTCGACAACCATACCAGTCCGCCGCGCGCCGCGCGGTTGATGCGCATCCGCACGGCTCAACTGACCAATCAGAGCGTCGATGAGATTATCCCCCACGCGCGCCTGCCATCGACCGTCTGCCTTACTCAGAGGTAATCCCATGTAAGCGATTCTTGGGCCCCCCGCATCAACAGCATACGGATTGTAGATGACGAAATCAAAATCCTGAACCAAGAAGAAGAACTCATCACTCAAGAAATTGACATGCACAAGCGCGCTCTGATTGTGTCGGCGGCGCAACTGCTCTGCGCGCGAACGCATCACGGCCGTGTCGGGGATAAAGAAGTGATACTCGATGCCCCGAGTCAAATTCTCCCTCACCACTCTACTGAACGGTGCGTCGATGATGTCTTCCGAAAGATCCGGGGAAATGAGCCAAATTTCTCTAGCTTTAGTCTGACTCTCGAATGCGACCAACTGCTCGGTCGCAATCAACCACGAAAGCGCCTCCGGTACCGGCGCCTGTCTCGCCTCGATGACAGCCAGAGTTTCTTGAACGTCTCCAGAAATCCGCCTTCCGATACTATGGAAAGCCAAGAAGGAAGTTAACGAATAGAGAATGAGGACCGTCAGCAAGGAGACTATCATGGTCAGATAGCCAAACTTCGTTTGGAACTCGGCAAGAACAACCGAGAACAGGACGGTTAGGACCGTAATCACCACCACCGACAGACCCTGATCAGTGGCCCACTCGCGAAGCCTATTCATGGCGGCTTCCGAGTGGACTTGTCCACACTGCAGGCTTCTCCGGCACGGGCAGCAGTCCCGCCCGCGAGGCTAAGCTCACGCCTGCATCCGTTATCGGAGTGCATGTCACTGGGATGCGCAATGACTCTCGCTGGGTTGACAAGTACTTGATGACTGCAGACCGAGCGGCCTTCGGAACCCCAGGCAATGTGGCAATGACTTCGACGTGAATGGCTTCTGGTGCGCTCTCCGCACCGACCTGCACGTCATCATCGGACAGATGCGCCAGTGAGGAGACCCCCGGTTCACTTATCAGTCTCTGCAAACCCGAACGCGTGAGCGGCACTGTCGCGGCGTACCCGACAACGTCCCCAAATGAATCCTTCCACACAGTGAAGATTTCCGGCATAAGCCCCCACCAGTGCTCAAGGTCCGTCAACGAGAACTTGTCAACATAATGCGGAAAGCACGCCCACTCAATACGCAAGATGTCCTGCAGTTCGGACACCCCAGCCACTGAAGGTCGAAAGTCTTCCGGTGCCGCTCCCTTGGTCGGGATATATCGGGCTAGATAGTCGTTTCGTTCGACGCCAGCGCTGCAGGAAAGGGAGCAGCCGCCCCTGCACTCATCGACCAGATGGCAGCGCGCGCAACTCGCCGACAGATGCTGTAGCTGACGGAACGACGCCAATTGCGCGCTAGTAGCCCAGATGTCGTCCACGCTCTTCAGCAGCACGTTGCCCAGGTTGTAGGCTGTCGTCGCGCCGCACCGTGTGAGATTGCCGCTGGCGTCGAGGGAACCGTGGGTTGAACCCCACACACAAGGCTTCAGGTACTTATGAAATCTTGATGGCACCGTGCAGTACGGAAAGGCATCTTCACAGCTAACGGCAATCCCATAGTCGCTGGAGAGTCGCTCGATATCTTCGAACAGACGTAGAACGTCATTGTGCGAAAGGGTGTAACGGGCCGAGTCGCGCGCCCTTCCACTCGGGATGATCCGCTGAATCAGCACGTGGTCGACGGGTAGCGCGTGGCCATTCTTGAGGGCGGCGATTGTTTCGTAGAGGCGGGCAGCGCTCTCGGGGATGGCATTGTAGGCAACCCCGATGGATTTCCCGGAATTTGCTACCCTCTGGAGGTTACCGACGACGCGATTGAAGGCGCCATCCGAGCCAGCGAATGCATCGTGAACTTCCGACGTTGGCCCGTGGATAGTTGTTTCGAAGACGTCAACGAGCCGTGCTCCCATCAGGGGATCACGCTCTAGGTAGGCATGAGTGTTGGAGAGAATCAGAGTCTGGAGGCCGACCTCGTGTGCGCGAGCGCAGAGCCGTAGAATCTCGGGGTGCTCGGCAGGATCCCCTCCCAGAAATATCACCTCCTTGACAGATGTACCGGCGAGCGAATCGAGCACTCTCAGGAGTTGGCTGGTTTCCGCGTGAGGCGCCTGGTCCCCAGCCGAGAAGTAGCACATGGGGCAGGCGTGGGCGCAGAATTGGGTGACATGCAGTGCCACCGATACTGGCCCCTGCGTACGCGTATCAAGGCTCACGGGGGACCTCCACGAATTCGTTAAGGGAATTCGCGCTGAGCCAGCCGAACGGGGCGATGACCAAGGCGCAGGCGTGACGACCGGGCATGCTCTGTATGGAGGCGGTCACGCATTTCGGCTCGTCATATACACGCCCATCTCCCTCTATCATGTCCAGTAGGGATCGCATAGCGGAGGTCTCTGCCTCGTATGGGTAGGTGCAGGGCTCGCTTTCCGCGAAGTAGCCTCCTCCTGAACTGCTCACTACGTGGGCAAGGCTCGCAGCGGCGGAGCATCCTTCGTCTGACACCGCGATGCTGTACACGGCTGGGATGATGGCCCCAGGCGGGAACATCCCAACCGGGACCTGCTGACTCTGTGTCACATTCCAGCCGCGCGGTATTACAGAACTCAGCCTGACGAGATTTGCCTCTGCCATGCCAACCGCGCGCAGGGCTGCGTGAAATGCCGCCAGTTTGGTTGCGCCGTGAGCGGATCCCGAGAGGCACTGCGTCATCCTGGTATGCACAGGTGTTCCTCCCGAGTGTCTGCCAGCGTGTTCCGAGGTCGCACTGAAACGCGACGACCGCTGCGTGCGACGTTAGCAGTTGATCGATGCCCGACAGAGGTGTCGTCGATCGTGAGACGCCGACAGACCAGCAGTGGGTGTCAAGGGCCACTGGTTTCTGCCCGGAGGCGGACATGAAACCTGCCCGGTGGCGGTCACGAGAAGTGCCCGGTGGTGGCCATGGGATCTGCCCCTGGGGGGTTGTTGGCCATCCACCTCGGTCGAGGCTGGGTTAGTGCAAGGGGGTCACCCCCCGGCCGGCGAGGGCTTGGGTGAGTCGGACGCTGTCGCCGCTGGTTTGGCAGACGTGGGCGTGGTGAAGGAGCCGGTCGACGGTGGCGGTGGCCAGGGTTTTGGGCATGAGTTCGTCTGGACCGTTCCCGGTTTGGTGGACACTGGTGAGGTTTGCGGTTCCCGATAGGGTGAAGGGGAGCTGATTATGGGATCTACGCGGAGGCATTTCACGGCGGAGTACAAAGCTAACGCGGTGGCGTTGGTGTTGGATGATGGGCGGTCGATCGCTGAGGCGGCACGGAATATCGGCGTCCTCGAGAAGACGTTAGGGAAATGGGTGAAGAAAGAACGAGACTTGCGCGATGAGCAGCGTGACCCGGACGAGTCTTTGACACGCTCGGAACGGGCCGAGCTCGAACAGCTCCGCGCGGATTACCAGAGGCTGCTGGACGAAAACGCTCATCTCCAGATGCAGGCCAGTTTCGCAAAAAAAGTGGCGACCTGGTTCGCGAAAGACCAGCAGTGAAGTTTGCTGCGATCGCGGACTGGGCTGATCAGGGTGTTTATCCGGTGGTGTTCATGTGTCGGGAACTCCAGGTGTCGACCTCGGGCTATTACAAGTGGCGGAGTCATCGGGTTTCGGTCAGGCACGACCAAGACGATCTGCTGATGGGATTGATTCGCCATTTTTATGCCAGCAGCCCGGGCCGGCCTGGGGTCCGACGCATTCATGCCGAGCTCGCTGCTGGCGGGCACCGGGTGTCGCGCAAGCGGGTGTGGCGGTTGATGCGGGCGCTGGGTGTCCAGGGCCGTCATCCCGCGGCGTGGCGGCGAACCACGGTGGCTGGCGAGCATCCGGTGCCGGCCCCGGACCTGATCGGTCGAAGGTTCGAGGCGTCGGGGCCGAACGAGAAGTGGTGTGGTGATATCACGTATGTGAAGACGTGGAATGGTTGGGCTTATCTGGCGACGGTGATCGACCTGTATTCCAGGAAGGTGGTGGGTTGGGCTGTCGATGACCATATGCGTACCTCGTTGGTCACTGATGCTTTGGATATGGCTCGGGTTCATCGTCGGCCTCGGACACGCGTGATTTTTCATTCGGACCGTGGGACGCAGTATACGTCGACGGATTTTGCTAAGTACTGTCGGAAACACAAGATTCGTCGATCATTGGGCCGTACCGGGATTTGTTACGATAACGCGGTCGCCGAATCGTTCTTCGCGACCTACAAGAAGGAACTCATCCATACCCGGCCTTGGCCAGATCTCAAGACTCTGAAGAAGTACACGTTTTCTTGGATTGAGGAATACTACAACCAGACTCGTCGCCATTCAACGCTCGGATACTTGACACCGCAAGAATATGAGCTAGGCTACAGAAACATACTTGAACTCGCAGCCTAAACAGCTATCCACTTTATCGGGAACACTCCAGTCGAAGCCGGCGGGGTGCAGGTTGGAGCTGATCGCGACGGAGCGTTTCTCGTAGGCGGCGTCGACCAAGCGGTAGAGGCCCTCGGCGGCGTCGTGGGACACGGGTAGCAGGCCGATGTCGTCGACGACGACCAGGTCGGCGCGCAGGATCCGGGCGATGGCTTTCGACACGGTGTCGTCGGCGCGGTGCCGGCGTAGCAGCAGGCCGAGGTCTTCGAGGGTGAACCAGGCGACGCGCAGTCCTTGTTCGACGGCGTGTTGGCCCAGTGCTTCGAGGAAGAACGTCTTCCCGGTGCCGGAGGGGCCGCAGACGACGAGGTTCTCCCGCCGGCCGACCCATTCCAGGGTCCGGAGTGCTTGTTGGGTGGGGGCCGGGATCGATGAGGCGGTCGGCTGCCAGGCGTCGAAGGTTTTGCCGGTGGGGAACCCGGCCGCGGTGCGGCGGGTGGCCAGCGCGGAGCGTTCACGGCCGGTGACCTCCTCGACGAGGAGGGCTTTGACGACTTCGGCGGGCTCCCAGCGTTGCGCTCGGGCGGTGGCGAGGATGTCAGGTGCTGCGGTGCGCATGTGGGGCAACCGCATCCGGCGCAGCAGCGCTTCCAGGTCGGCCGGTAGCGGCGGGGCGACCGGAACCCCAGCCACCGGGGCGCTCTGGCCGGTCATGAGGCGATCTCCTCAGGGGTGGTGGTGCCGTAGGTGGCCCAGCCGCGGGTGCCCTGGGTCAGGGACTTGTCCTCGCTGGCCTGCAGCTGTTGGGGGTGGGGTCGGCTGCGGTGGTGGTCGAGGATCGAGGCCAGATCGGCCTCGGCGAAGCGGCCGTGGACCGCGGCATGTCCCAAGGCCCAGTCGACGTCGGCGGGGTTGAACAGACGCGCGAGCTGGACCGCGGCGGCCATCTTGACCCGCATCTTCCCGGTGCCCGCGTGAGCGGCCTCGACCAGCCAGAGACGGGCCCCTTCCCCCAAAGCCAGGAACTCGCTGTCCGCGACCGTCCGGGGTGTCGGGGTCCGTTCCAGGGCGCCTGCCGGTGCGGGCGGGAAATGCTGCCCGTCGAGCATCGGGGTGCCGGGGGTGGCGCGTCGGTGGCGGGCGACCTCGACCGGGCCCGCGTCGGTGAGGTGGCAGATCACGATCTGCTCATCCGCGCCGCGGCCGTGGACCCGGACCCAGACCGTGGCCCCGCAGAGCCGGTGAGGGACGGAGTACTGGCCGTGTTCGAAGTTCACCATCGGCGTGTTGACCGGAACCACCCTCGTGGTCCCGAACGCGACCGTGAACGGCGCCGCCGCGACAGGATGCAACCGGAGACGTTCCTCGGCCAACATCTCGACCGGGGCCCGACGTGTCACCCGATGCGGGCGACTGTTCACCATTTCACCAAACGCTTCGCAGGCTGCTTCCAGGTCGGCGAACGAGTCATAGGCGTCGCGCAGGTTCGCCTCCGTGGGCACCAGGTCGGCCTTCGCGAGCTTCACCGATGATTCGGTGCCGCCCTTGCTCGCCGGGTCCGCCGGGACACATGTGTGAACGGTCACCGCATAGTGCGAGGCGAACGCGACCAGTTGTGGGTTCCGGACCGGGATCCCGGCGATGTGCTCGCTAGTGACGGTCTTCTCGTTGTCGGTCAACACATACGTCGGGACCCCACCGATCCGGCGGAACGTCACATCCAGGGCGGCGAACACCGAGGGCAGGGTCTTGTCCCGCAGCGGCAGCACCACCCGGAACCTCGACCACGCGACCCAGGCCACGAACAGGACCGTCTTGACCCCATCGATCAACGGCCCGTCGCCGTAGTCGTACTGCAACCACATCCCCGGCTCGGTCACCCACGGCCGATGGACCCTGCGGTTCCCGACCCGGAACGCGGCCTTCGCGGCCGCGACCGCGCGGCGGGTGGTGCGCTCCGAGCCGGTGAACCCCAGCCACACCAGCTTCTGGTGGACCCTGTCGGCGCGGACCTTCCCCTTCGACCGCTCGACCCACTCCTCGACCTTGTCCAGGTAGTCATCGATCAGCTGAGGCCGGCGGGCCGTCCCCGACGGCGGGCCACCCAGCTTGTCGCGGGCCTCCACATAGCGTTTCACCGTGTGATGAGAACACCCCACCAACTCGGCAGAATCACGCAACGACCCAGTCAGATCGTAAGCATCCAAGATTTCCATGATTTCCTCGGCAGACTTCAAGATGTCCCTTCCCCGGGTGACGAACAGTGCTTCAGCACCACTCATCGCACTCGAGGAAGGGACGCCGACCGCGGACGCGGCCAGGCAACGGATGTCGTGTCGGGCAGATCCCATGGCCACCACCGGGCAGATTTCATGACCGCCAGCGGGCAACTACATGACCGTCACTGGGCATTTTGCCGTGTCCGCCGACAAGTGGGCGCTAACGGCTTGGATCCCTGCGTGCGATCAAGGGGCTGGGGGGGCCACGCCCTATGTCAAATCGCTGCCAATGCGCTCAACGTCGACGGCCTTCCTGCGCTTGCGAGCTATCCTGGCTCGCCAAGTTATTGATCGCTCAATCGACTCACTCGCCACGGGAGCCACTCACCCCCGTCGAGTTGCCTCTCGATCGTCCGTCAGCCGGTCTGGTATCGGCGTACTGGCAACGTTGCGCCGTGAGCAGGTGACGGTATCCGCCCGGACAAGGGATTGGCTGAGCTAGCCAGCCTGGCCGTTCAGAATCGTCGTTGCGGTCCTCGAGGTCGTGCTCACCTGGGGCGCCCTCGGACCTGCTCGGGGCTCACCGACCGGCCGAAGGATTCCTCGAACATCCCCTGCGCGTATTCCAGCACCGGATCGACATCCGTGTCGAAGGCGACCCAAGGGCGGTTCTCCACGCCCAAGGCGAGTTCTTCTCTGAGATGCTCACGCGCTTCCTTGATGCGCCGGTGGGCGGTGCTCTCGGAGTACCCGAGGTCCTCGGCGATCTCCCTGAGCGGGTGTCCTTGCATCGACGCCCTCAGCGGCTCCCGCAGTGACGGAGGCAGCTGCCCGAGAGCCTGCGTGATGGCGGCCACCGACTGGCGGTCTTGAGCGACATCGCCCGGGTCAGGCGCGCTGCTCGCCGGGTCCCTCTCGCCGAGGGCCACCGTGATCGGTGGGGGGGCGGTGGTGCGCTTGCGGACCACTCCGGCGTCGTCAACGCCGCGCCAGCGGGTGTGCTTGATCGTCATCCAGGCGTAGCTCGCCCAACCCTCCGGGCTGGTGCGCTGGGGGTCGAATCGGTAGGCCGCGCCCGTGAGTTCAACGAACATCTGGCCGCGGATGTCCCCGGCGTTGGAAGTCCGTCTGGTCTGGGCGTAGACCATCGGGAGGACCGAGGCGACCAAGTCGGTCACGGCCTGCTGTCCCTCGGCGACCAACTGCGGCCAACGCGATGGGTCGACCCCCCGAAGGATCTCGGGCGGGTTCGCCGGATCGCCGGTCGCTGCGGCGGCACCGAGATCGCGGGCGTGGCAGAGGGCCAAGATCGAAGGGCCCTCCTGGACCGTGCCGGGGGTGATCGTCGGTAGCATCGGAGCGATCCGTGCCGAGGCTCCGGGTTCGCGGACGGCTGCGGCTTTGGGCTCCACTGGCGCGGGCTGCGCCACAGCGTCCGGCAGGTCGAACTCGCGCAGGATCCGGGGGTTGGTCAGGTACTCAAGTGACAGTCTGCTGACCCTCGCCGCAGCGGAATGGGCCGCGGGCTCGCCGAGGATGTTGGCGACAAGCACCGCTTGGCCGAGACCCGAGCGCAGCAGCACATCCAGGCGGACGTGAGAAGGCTCGGTAGGCTCTGGACGTCCGGCGAGTTGCCGCACGGCGGTGCCCACCTGGAGCATGACGGCTTGGTCGACCCGGTTAGCGCCGAGGCGTCGGCCGTCGATCTGGCCCAGTGTGGTCTGGTGTGCTCGGGCGAGCTCGCGGATGCTGCCGAGGAGGGCGTCACCGTAAGGCCCGGGCAGCGCCCCGGCTTTCGCGGCTTCGTCAACCAGCGCGTGAGTGTCGCGCAGGATCGCCAGGTGCCCGAGCGCCACACTGCGGCGCACGATGGGGGCGTTGTGGACGGGCTGCACTGCTGCGAGGGCCTCTTGCCAGGCCGCCAGGCCGACGCCGACGGCCGATCGGCGCGTTGGGGCGTGGATCGCGCCGTCGAGTGCGGTCTCGCCGGCGAGCAGCCATGCCTTCGCGCGGTCGTCCGGCGTCCGGACGCGCACCCAGTGCACGAGTTCGTAGGCGACGTGGTTGAGGGTCGCCGCGTCGCGCTGTCGGTCGAAGTCGGGGCGCGCCGCCATGTTCTGGCCGACGTCGGCGAGCGCCGCGCTCACATCGCTCAGCGACGGCGCCAAGATCGGTTTCACGTCCGCAGTTCGCGCTGCGCCGGTCGTTGCGGTGGCCAGCAACGCGAGGGGGTCGGCAGTGGAGGTCGGGCCGAGCGCTCGGCGGATCGCCACCAAGCTGGACACTGTCCGGGTCCAGTCGGCCATCAGATCGAGGGTGAGCGGCGGCTCGACGTCCCACTCGAGGCGGGCGAGTTCCCGCTGAACGGCCTGCCACATGGGCCGTTACCCTCGGCGTCCGACAGCGCTGTCCCACTCCCTGCGGACGTCGGCCAACAGCACCTTCAGCCGGGCCAAGTCGGGCAGGTCTGCGGCGAGGGCCAGATCCCAGGTATGAACCTCGCGCAACGCGTTCTCGACGCACTCGAGCGCCGTCAATCGTGTCAGTCCCGGGACGTCCACGGGCCGGCTCGACGGGTGAGTGGCCGCCATCAACAGCGAGATCCCCATCGCCTCGTGGATCATCGCGGCCAAGTCGTCCCAACGGTCAGCAGTCAGCATGGTCGCCTGCCCCAGCAGGAGATCGACCTTGGCGATCGACTCGATGGGGATCTGCACTTCGGTCATGATCGTGATCCTTTCCTTCCAGATGTCCTCGGATCGTGGGCACGAATCCCTTCGCCCGTACAAGTCACCTGGCGCGCGGGCGAGCGCCACTGTCCACAGGGCTCAGGGCCACGCCGCGGCGCAGAGGTGCAGGATCGGCGTCCGGCGTGGGTCGCGGTGGGCCGGACGGGCAGCACGACCGGACGCCGCGTCGCCGGCGGGGCTGGCGTGGCCGACGACCGTTCGAGGTCCGCGAGAGCCTGCGAGACCAGGCGCTCATGGCGGGCGTCCGTCCACGGCAGCAGGTAGGTCAGTCCGATCACCACGACGATCCCCACGGTGGCCGCGCGCTGCCCGGCGACCACGGTCTGCCAGACCGCAATGCCTGCGACTACTATGCGCAACCGCCAGGCGAACCCGATCAGAGGCAACCTGGTCATGCCGTGCGCGAACCCGGAGGCAGAAGCGGCCAGCAGTTGCCACGGCCAGGTGAACCACTGGTAGGCGACGTCGAACCGTCCCGCCGACACCAGCTGACGTTGCCGCGCTCGGCTGAGCAGCGCGGGTAGGTCAGTCCGCCCGATCCAGGTCGCCGGGACGACGAGGCAGCGGCGTCCGGCCCGCCCGATGCCGGCGATGCGTTGACCGGTGACCAGGACGCGGACCCCCGGGTCGCCGGTGACCGCGAGTGGGGTCGAGGGGCGGCGCGCCCACCACACCAGGCGGATGATCACCGGTTCGGCGACGACCCCGGCGACCGTGCCGACGACGACGATCGCCAGGGCGCCCCACGCCGCTGGGCCGGGCAGGGCTTCGATGACCAGCAGCCACACCACCGCGGCGATCACCACCCGCGGCAACTTCATGAGCACGCCCGCTCGGCGGAGTTGGCCGCTTCGGAACGGGGAGTCCGTTGACGTCGTCATGATGGTCCTCCTCGACCTCCCGATGCTCCGGAAGCTACCGGTCACCACTGACGGTTTCCCTCGCCGTCGAGGCGCCCTCGGCGCTGGTCGGCTGGGCGGCGAGCTTGACCAGTCGTGCGGCGTCCTTGTCGACGAGGTCGCACCACTGGGCTGCCTGCGCCAGGCTCAGACCGCTGGAGGCGAGCTCCTTGAGTGCCGCGCCTGCCCGTCGTTCGGTGTCCGCGATCACGGCGTCGCGCTCGGCCAGCGCGGTCATCACCGTGGCCGACAGCTCCTCTTGCTTCTTGACCAGGTCCGCCCGCTGCTGCCGCAAGCGGGCGACCCGTTCCGCGGCGCTCTTGCGTGCCTGCTGCTGGATCTCGTTCATCGCCATCGCTGTCGTCCCTCCCGTGCCGTCGGCCGGTTCCCTCTCGTTCACCCTCCTAACGGGACGCCGCCGAACCTCGTGGACACCGAGCGCCCCCCAAGGACCCGTAGCGCGAACATCTGAAGCATCAGACCCCGCAATCACGCTCGACGCCGTCGACCCCTCGGAGCCGCCATCTCCAACCGACCGCGACACCGCGTCCAATCTCGTGCCCGCAGTCGTCCGCCGACGACGACACGACGACGACAAGCCCTTCCGACCCCCCTCATAACCCCTCAACCTCGAGACCCGCACACCTGCTGCAGCAGGGAGGACTCGTCACTCAGCTGGCCGGCCAGGGACCGCACGCCCAGAGCGAGCAGGACCACCAGCACGAACACCACCGTGGAGTGCCCGAGGGAGAACCAGAACCCGACCGACAGCGGCCGGCCACCCTCGGCGAGCTGCTTGCGGGTGGTGTTGTCGATCGCGGCGATGTGGTCGGCGTCGAACGCGTGCCGCATCCCGAGGGTGTAGGCGGTCAGGCCGAGGCCGAGCCCGAGGACCTCGCTGGCCCCGGCGGGCGAGGCCGTCGGGGCCGCGGTGGCCAGCACGCCCCAGCCGACCAGGTGCAGCAGCACGATGCAGCCGGCCATGCCGGCGATCGGCCGCCAGTCGGCCGGGTGGACGGCAGCCCTCAGAGCTTCGCCTGCCACTTCTGGGTCCACACCAGCTCGTTCGGCGTGCCCTTGAACTCGCTGCGGCCCTCCAGCTTGTCCAGGGTCGCCCGGACGTTGGCCTCGTTCGGGTGGTAGGCGTTGACGTAGCACTTGACCATGGTGGCGTCATGCAGGTGCGTGGTGAAGTTGTGGCTCACCATGAAGGTGGGTACTTCCCACACGTACCACGGGCACTCGTTGCTCATCGCGGTCTTCCACTGGATCCGGTAGTTGTTCTGGGCGCCGTACCCGATCACCTCGGCCAGGATCAGCGCCGCGTCCACTTCCTCGCGGTACCGCAGCGTCGGGCCCTTCACCCGGGTGGTGCCGTCGTTGACCGTCACCTCGTAGCCCCGCTCGGTCAGTGCGGCGATGTAGGTGTTGAGCATTTCCGCCTCACCGCCGCCGGTGATCCCGCCCACTTCCCCGGTGAGGTGGTAGATCCGGATGCGGCGGTGGTCGCGCGGGTTCAGCGGCAACTGGTCGAGGGTGTTCTTCACCAGCGTGATGCCCAGGTCGGCCGCGTTCGCGCGCATCGCCAGGTGCTCGGCGCAGCCCACTACGGCCAGGTCCTCCGGGGTGCGCAGCAGGGTGCCCTGGGCCGCGGCCCGGTGCAGGTTCAGCTTCGCCTTGAGCCCCAGGATGCGGCGGTTGGCGTCGTCCAGGCGCTCCTTGCTGATCACGCCCTTCTCGACGCCGGCCTTCATGAAGCCGAAGTCCTCGGCCAGGTCGTTGAAGAACAGGAAGGCGTCGCAGCCGGCAGCGATCGCGGCCGGCACGTAGTCCTCGCGGCGCATCGCCGAGGTCATGCCGAGCATGTGGCTGGCGTCGGTGATGACCGCGCCGTTGAAGCCCAGCCGGTCCTTCAGCAGCCCGTTGATCAGCTCGGGCGCGAGCGTGGCGGGCAGGATGTCGGCGTCGGTCAGGGCTGGGTTGAGCTCCTTCTGGTAGTGGGGCAGCGCGATGTGGCCGGCCATGATCATCTCCACGCCGTTCGCGATGTGGGCCCGGTAGACCTCGCCGAAGCTCGCCTCCCACTCCTCCGGCCGCAGTTCGTTCACGCCCAGCACGAGGTGCTGGTCGCGTTCCTCGGTGCCGTCGCCCGGCCAGTGCTTGATGCAGCTCAGGATCCCCGACTCCCGCTGGCCCTCCACGAACGGGATCGTGTACTTGATCACGTCCGCGGCGTTGGTGCCGTAGGCGCGGGTGTTGACGATGGTGTTGCGCCAGTTGAACAGGATGTCGACGCAGGGGTCGAAGTTCAGGTTGGCCCCGATCGCACGCATCTCCCGTCCCGACACGTAGCCGGCGTCGTGGGCGACAGCGGTCGACCCGGACGCCTCGGTCTGCGCCCCGGACGCCACGTAGGTGCCGTCGTTCATGGCGCCGTTGCCGCCGGAGTCGCAGTTGGCGGCGATCAGCAGCGGGATGCGGGCGGCCGACTGCAGCCGGTTCAGCAGGTCCTGGACCTGGGCCGCCGTCCCGCCGTGGTAGCGGGCGATCCCGATGTGGTACTTCTCGATGATCTCCTCTGCGGTGAGCGAGTTGCCGGAGAAGCTGTCGGCGCCGAAGAAGAAGAGGTTGGTGAACAGCTGGCCGACCTGCTCGTCCAGGGTCATCGACTCGAGGGTCTCCTCGACCCAGGAGATCTGGTCGGGGTCCAGCTGGTACGGCGCGGCGGTGAGGTCGACGAGTGCGGGCATGGTCGGTGGTTCCTTCTTCACTTGACGGTCGGCATGGTGACGGTGCGGATGCCGGAGACGGTCTCCCACGGCACCACGTCGGGGAGCTTGGCGTTGAACTCCTCGATCAGGGACTCCTGGTAGGCCCCGGCGAAGTCCTCGCTGAGGAACCTGGGCAGCGCCTCGGCGGTGAACCGGTGCCAGGACTCCCGCTCCTGCCCGGGCAGGATCGGGTAGTACAGGCAGCCCGCGCGGGCCGCGGCCTCCCGGTCGCCCGGAGCGTCCCCGACGAGCAGGATGTGGTTGGCGGGGTACTTGCCGCTGGCCGCGTACTGGACGTGTTCGGCCTTGCTGCCCATCTCCTGGCCCGCGATCACCCGCATGTACCGGGCGAGCCCGTGCTCGGCTCACTCCCGGCGCAGGGCCTCCATCGGCGTGGCCGAGACCGTGATCTCGTCGACGTGGCCGTACATGGCGTGCATCGCCTCGCGCACGCCGGGGAAGGGGCCGCAGCCGTGCACCATGGCGGCGATCGAGGCGTTGACGGCATTGCCCCAGGCGATCATCCGCTCGGCGGTGGCCGACGGGTTGGCCGCAGCCCAGGCGGCGATGCCCGAGTCCGACAGGGGGTAGGGCGACTCGATGAAGTCGGTCAGCTCCGGGTACTCCGGAATGGTGACCCCGCGCTCTGCGACGTCGGCCCGGTCGCGCAGCAGGTCGAGCAACTGGCGGAGGGCGAGCCAGCGGTTCAGGCCCCGGGTCACCGAGCCCAGGTTCACGAAGATGGCGGTCTCCCGCGCGATCGTGGAGATGGGCTGGAGGTCCCAGTACTTGATGTAGCAGGGGGTGAAACACTCCTGGTGCTTGATGTCCATGGCGTCCATGGCGCAGCCGTCGGAGTCGATGCCCACGAAGAAGTCCTTGGTCGGCACGAACTCGACCAGCGCCCGCGCTGCCTCCGGGACCTGCGGCTGGGCCGGGTACGCACGGCCCGGCTGGTTGGCGGTGGCTTCGCTGCTCACGTTGGTCTCCTGGTCCTCGACGCTCGTTGACCCGAGTACATCGAGGCTGCCCCCCGACCCACAACGAGTTGCCACACCTTGCCCGGGCGCCGCCCTGGTGGTCGCCAGCACGGGACGGCGCCGGACGAGGTCGTCGGGCAGGACGCTGATCCAGCCCAGCAGCTGGCGGTCGCCGCGCCGCTTCCGGGTGCCGGGCAGCGCGCACTCGACCAGGTCGGCGAACCACTCCGGGTCGTCCGCCAGCGCGGCCTGGTCCAGGGCGTCCTCGAGGAGCCCGAGCGAAGCGTAGCCGCGGCTGGCGGCGAGGTGGAGGGCGGCCACCCGGTCCGGCCACTCGGCGCTGAGCCGGGCCCGCAGGGCCTCGGCGAACAGCTGGTGGTAGCGGAACCAGCGGCGCTCCGTGTCCAGCGCGGTGACGAAGACCTGGGCGGACTCGAGCTGTTCCAGCCGCTGCTGCCCGTCCGATGACCCGGTGACCGCGTCGCACAGCGTCCCGGTCATCCGCTCCAGCACCGAGGTGAGCAGCAGGAACTCCCGGACGCCGGCCGGCTGGGCGTTGAGCACCTCTTCGACCAGGTAGTCCAGGACGAAGCGGTGGCTGCCGCCGAAGGCCCGGATGAAGTCGTCCACTGCCGCTGGGGAGGAGACGCGCGGGCGTACCGAGAGGGCGGCCAGTTGCAGGCCGGCCACCCACCCCTCGGTGCGTGCCTCCAGGGCCTCGACCTGCGCCTGGTCCAGGTCCAGGTCCATCACCGCGCGCAGGAACCCGGCCGACTCCTCGGTGGTGAAGCGCAGGTCGGCGGCCCGGACCTCAACCAGTTCGCCCCGGCTCCGCATCCGGGCCAGCGGGAGCTGGGGGTCGGCCCGGGTGGTCATGGCCACCACCACCTGCGGCGGCAGGTTCTCCAGCAGGAAGGCGAGAGCCTCGTGCACTTCCGGGCCGGCCGCGCGGTGGAAGTCGTCCAGGGCGATCACGGTCGTGCCCTCGACGTCCAGCCCGTTGACCACGGTGGCCAGCACCTGCTCGGCGGGTACCGGCCGGCCGGCGGCGAGGAGGGCCAGGGCCTCGGCGACGCTCGCGCTGCCCCCGGCGGCCAGCGACTCGACCAGGTCGGCGACGAACCGGCGCGCGTCGGTGTCGGACTCATCCAGCGACACCCAGGCGATCCGCGGCGGCTCTCCGGGGTGCCCCCGGGCCCCGGTGAGCTGGGCGAGCCACTGGGTGAGCAGGGTGGTCTTGCCGAAGCCGGGGGGCGCCGCGATCAGCACCAGTCTCGGCAGGTGGTCGGGCCTGAGCAGCGGGTTGGCGAGCCGGGTGCGGTCGAGCAGTTCCCGACGCGGGGGTGGCACGCGGACCTTGGCGCCCAGAGCCATCCCCACAGCGTAGCGGCTGGTGTCGGAGCCGCCGGTCGGCACTTTGGGCGGGGGGAGATCGCTGCGCAGGGACTCGGTCAGGCAGTTGCGGGAACAGCCGGCCCGGAGGCTCCGGCGATCCGGGGGAGGCGCGCGGTGAACACCGCGCCGGCGCCGGGCCCGGCACTGGCCGCGACGAGGTCTCCGCCATGCCCACGGATGATCTCGCGGGAGATGGTCAGCCCGATCCCGGTGCCGGAGTCCTGCCCGGCGCCGGCTCGACCCGGCACGCGGTAGAACCGCTCGAAGACCCGGTCCAGGTCGGCCGGAGCCAGCCCCTCGCCGGTGTCGGCCACCTCGAGCACCACCCAGGCGTCCGCGCCGGTACAGGCCACCGCCACCGAGCCGCCGGCGGGGGTGGCCCGGATCGCGTTGCCGACCAGGTTGGTGACCACCTGGCTGATCCGGTCGGCATCGATGTCGGCGACCAGGGGGACGGCGCCACAGTCCACCCGGAGCGTGAGGCCCGCGTCCTGCGCCTGCGGGCGCAACCGTTCCGCAGCGGCCGCGACCACCGGCCGGACGTCGGCCGTCCCGCGCTTGAGCTCGAGCCGTCCCTCCTCGGCTCGGGAGAGCGCCGACAGGTCGTCGGCGAGGCGGCGCAGCCTGCGGCTCTCGTCCAGCACCTGCCCCAGCGACCCGGCGTCGGTGGGCAGCACCTGGTCGAGCATGCCCTCGACGTAGCCGTCGATCACGGTGAGCGGCGTGCGCAGCTCATGGGCCACCTCGCCCAACAGACGGACCCGACGCGCCTCGGTCTCGGCGAGGCTGCGGCCCAGGCTGTTGACGTCGTTGGCGAGGTCGGCCAGCTCGGCCTCCTTCGGTACCGCCACCGTCGTGTCGTACCGGCCTTCGGCGATCTGGCGCGTGGCCCTGCGCAGGCTGCCCAGCGGACGGATCAGCCGCCACGCCGCGAGGATGCCGACGAGCGCGGCCACCCCGGCGCCGATCAGGGCGCCGGTGAGCAGCGCCTGGTCGACCGCGGTGGCGAACTGCTCGCGCAGGCCCGCGTTGGGGCCCGGGCCGGAGCCGGGCCCGCGCGGTCCCCCCGTCTGGGTGCGGCGCAGGGTCTCGTCGAACAGGGCCGGCGCCAGCTGCCGGACGATCAGGAAGGTGGCCAGTGCACCGAGGACCGCGACCAGGACGTGGGAGAGCACGAGGCGCGAGGACAGCCGGTTCATGGCGCGGGCCGCAGCAGGAACTTGTAGCCGACGCCGCGGACGGTGCCGATGATCTCGGGCCGGGCGGCGTCATCGCCGAGCGCCGCCCGCATGCCGCGGATGTGCACGTCGACCACCCGCTCGTCACCGTAGAAGTCGTAGCCCCACACCTCCTGCAGCAACTGGGCCCGCGAGAACACCCGGCCGGGCGCGGCGGCGAGCGCCACGAGGAGGTCGAACTCCAGGGCCGACAGGGTGACCGGGCCCACGCTGTTGTGGATCTCGCGCCGCTCGCGGTCGATCACCAGCCCGTCGAAGGCCAGAACCGCTTCCGGGGGGCGGGCATCCCCGCCGGAGCGGTCGCCGGCACGCCGGAGCACCACCTTCACGCGGGCGACCACCTCCCGCGGGCTGAACGGCTTCGTGATGTAGTCGTCCGCCCCCACGCTCAGCCCGACCAGCTTGTCGACCTCTTCGGAGCGGGCGGTGACGAGGATCACATACACCCCGGAGACGGCCCGGATGGCCTGCAGCACTTCCAGCCCGCCGAGGTCGGGCAGCCCGATGTCCAGCAGCACCACCGCGAACGGTGGCTCCCCCGCGCGGTCCAGTTCCCGCAAGGCTTCGGTGCCGGTCCCGACCTCGGCCACCTCGAACCCGTCGGCTTCGAGGTAGGCCCGCAGGACCGCCCGGATCTGCGGCTCGTCGTCGACGATGAGCACTCGCCGCCCCATTCGGAACACCCGGCTCCCCGCGCTTCGCTTTGCATGATCATACCCCCCGGGGTATATTGGCCGCATCGTCAACGAAGGAGATTTCCTGATGTGTAGCCCCGTCACCTGTAGCACCTGCGGCAAGACCACCTGGTCGGGCTGCGGTCAGCACATCGCGCAGGTCAAGGCCAGGGTGCCAGCTGGCCAGTGGTGCGGCCACTCCCAGTCCGCTTCGTCGGCACAGCCGACGGTGAAGGCCAACTCCGGGCTGTTCAGGATCTTCGGCCGATGAAGCGCGCGGGCCTGGCCGCCGCGCTGCTGGCCACGTCCCTCCTGCTCGGCGGGTGCGCCGCCGGCTCACTGACCACGACCGCCGGACCCACCGCAGCCGCCGCCCCCGCGGCCGGCAGCAGCCTGCAGCCGGCCGAGTTCGCGGCCGCGGCCAAGCTGCCCGACACCATCCTGCTTGACGTGCGCACCCCGGCCGAGTTCGCCGCCGGGCACCTCGAGGGAGCCGTGAACGCCGACGTGCAGTCGGCCGACTTCGCGCAGGCCCTGGCCGCGCTGGACCCGGACCGGAACTACGCGGTCTACTGCCGCAGCGGGAGCCGCTCCAAGGCGGCGATGGCCGTCATGCAGCAGTCCGGCTTCAGCAACCTCTTCGACCTCGCCGGGGGCATCGGCGCCTGGCAGTCGGCCGGCGGCCAGGTAGTCACCGACTGATCCCGAACCCCCGCCAACACAGGAGAACCGAAATGCCCACGACGAACCTCACCGCTGCCGACTTCGAGGCCACGGTGACCGGCAACCCGATCGTCCTGGTCGACTTCTGGGCCGCCTGGTGCGGACCGTGCCGTTCATTCGCCCCTACCTTCGAGGCCGCCTCGGACAAGCACGGGGACATCGTGTTCGGCAAGGTCGACACCGAGGCGGAGCGGGGGCTCGCCCAGGCCGCCGGGATCAGCTCGATCCCCACCCTGATGGCTTTCCGTGACGGGATCCTGCTCTACAGCGAGCCCGGAGCACTGCGCGCGGCCGACCTCGACCGGCTCATCGAGCAGGTGGAGGCCCTCGACATGGACGCCATCCGGGCGGAACTCGCCGCCCGGCAGAGCGCGGGAGTCTGATGCCGGGCGAGGGCAGCGGCGAACCGCCGCTGCTCGGCCCCGGCGGCAGGATCCCCAGCCTCCTCGCGGTCCCGCCGGTCGCCGAACCCGGGAACACCTCGCTGCGGAAGGGCTGGCTGCCTCGCCACACCGTGGTCATGGCGGTGGCGGGCCCGCTGCTCTTCCTCACCTACCGCGCGGCCTACTCCGGCGATCCCGCCGACCTGACGGTGAACCTGCTCCTCGCCGCCATGGCCGTGGTCGCGGCCCTGATCCTGGCGACCTACCTGCCGTTGCGTGGCGCGAAGCGCGCGCCGGGCGCAGCCTGTTCGGCCCTGGCCGGCCTGCTCGTGCCCGGCGCCGCAGTGCTCCTGCACCAGGCCACCGACCCTTTCGGCGGCGCGCTCGCCCTCGGCGTCCTAGGGCTCGGGCTGTGGCAGCGGCTGTCAGGCACCTCCACCTGCTCCTGACTCCGGGCGGAACGCTTCACTCAAGCTTCACCTCCGGGGGCGAACTGGCTTCATGGGCGACTCCTAGCGTGGATCCCATCAGGGAGACCAACCACAGGAAGAGGCGTCATGAAGACCACCTGGAAGACCCGCACGGCGGTCGCGTTCACCGCGGCTGGCGTACTGACCGTCGGCTGGGCGACCACCGTCCAGGCGGCCCCCACCCCGAGCCCCGTCCCGACTCCGGCGGCCACCACCGCCACCGCCGACGCGACCCTCACCGACACGCTGACCCACATGCGTGAAGAGGAACGGCTCGCCCGCGACCTCTACACGGCGCTCGGAGACAAGCACGGCCAGGTCGCGCCGTTCGTGAACGTCGCCCGCAGCGAGCAGGCCCACTTCGACGCGATGGGGGCGCTGCTGACCCGCTACGCGCTGACTGACCCCGCTGCGGGCAAGGAGGCCGGGAGTTACACCGAGCCGGCGCTGCAGGCCCTCTACGACCGGCTCCTGGCCAGCGGCAGCGAGTCCCTGGCCAAGGCCTATGAGGCTGGCATCACCGTCGAAAAGCAGGACATCGCCGACCTCAAGGCCGCGATCAGCCAGACCACCCGGACCGACGTGCAGGCTGTCCTGACCAATCTCCTGCGCGGCTCGGAGAACCACCTGGCCGCTTTCGCCGCCGCCAGGGACGGCAAGGTCGTCGGCGTCCGTAACGGCCAGGGCCTGCAGAACGGCCGCTCTGGTGCCAGCGGCGGCAGCCAGGGCCGGAACTGGCGTCGGCCGGGGCGCGCAGGGCGCCGACCGGCCCGCCACGTGCCCCCTCCGGTGAGGACGGACCCGACCGGTAGCGCGGATCGACACCTCCGGTGATACCCTAGGGGGTATCTCGAAGGAGTTCGGATGAAGAAGGAAGCGCCCACGGGGAGCGCCGTGCCAGTACCCGCGCAGGCCGGCCCCGCCGCAACCCCGATCCAATTCGACCCCGACGAGCAGAGCGGCGTGCTGAACCGGCTCAAGCGCGCCCAGGGCCAACTCGGCGGCGTGATCCGGATGCTCGAGGAGGGCCGGGACTGCGGCGACATCGTCACCCAGCTGGCCGCGGTCTCCAAGGCGCTCGACCGCGTCGGGTTCGCCGTGATCGCGGCCAGTCTCAAGCAGTGCCTCACCCAGGATCCGGACAGCGAGCACCTGGACACCGCCGCCGTGGAGAGACTGTTCCTCTCGCTGGCCTGAAGCCGCCGGGGCATCCTTTGCACGATGTGACATCCATACCCCCCGGGGTATAGGATCAGGAACCGTGAAGACGGTGATCATTGGTGGTGTTGCCGGCGGCATGTCCGCGGCGACGAGGCTGCGGCGGCTCGACGAGAGCGCGGAGATCGTGGTGCTGGAGCGCTCCGGCCACGTCTCCTTCGCGAACTGCGGGTTGCCCTACTACATCGGTGACGTGATCACCGACCGCAACGCGCTCCTGCTGCAGACCCCATCCAGCCTCAAGGCCCGCTTCGGGATCGACGTGCGGGTCGATTCCGAGGTGATCTCGATCGACCGGGCGGCGAAGTCGGTCACGGTCCGCAGCCTGGCCACCGGCGAGCAGTACTTCGAGGACTACGACGCCCTCGTGCTGGCGCCCGGCGCCGCCCCGTTCGTCCCGCCGATCCCCGGGGCCTCGCGGGCCCTGACCCTGCGCAACATCGGCGACACCGACAAGATGGCCGCGGCGGTCGATGCCGCCGCGTCCGGGCCCGAGCCCACCGCGGTGATCATGGGTGGCGGCTTCATCGGCGTGGAACTGGCCGAGAACCTGACCGAGCGCGGACTTAAGGTCACGATCGTCGAGCTCGCCGACCAGCTCCTGGCCCCCTTGGACGTGGAGCTGGCCGCGCTGGTCGAGAAGCACCTGGCCCGGCACGGTGTGCGCGTGCTGACCGGTGCGTCCGTCACTGAGGTGGGTGCCGACTCCGTCGTCTTGTCCACCGGTGACACGCTGCCCGCCTCGCTGGTGGTGGCCGCGATCGGCGTCCGGCCCGAGACCGGGCTCGCCGAGGCCGCGGGCCTGGAACTGGGCGCTCGGGGCGGCATCCTCGTCGACGAGCACCAGCGCACCTCCGACCCGTCCATCTTCGCCGTCGGCGACGCCGTGGTGAAACGGGACGCGGTCACCGGCAACGAGGCGCTGGTCCCGCTGGCGGGGCCCGCGAACCGGCACGGACGGCTGGTCGCCGACGTCATCGCGGGTCGCAGCGTCGCCAGCCGGCCAGTGCTGGGCACGGCCATCGTCGGCGCGTTCGGGATCGTCGCCGCCGCCACGGGCTGGACCGAGAAGCGAGCGGTCGCTGCCGGGCGCTCCGTCCGGGTCATCCACACCCATCCCGCCAACCACGCCGGCTACTACCCCGGCGCCGAGGGCATGAGCCTGAAGCTCGTGGTCGACGCCGCGACCGACGCGATCCTGGGCGCCCAGGGCGTCGGCGGTGCCGGCGTCGACAAGCGCATCGACGTGATCGCCACCGCCATGCGGGGCGGGCTCACCGCGTCCGATCTGGCCGACCTCGAACTGAGCTACGCACCCCAGTTCGGCTCGGCGAAGGACCCGGTGAACATGCTGGGCTTCATCGCCGAGAACCTCCGCGACGGCCTCACCGAGACCGTCCAGTGGCACGAGCTCGACGCCGAGCTGGCCAAGGGCGTGCAGCTGATCGACGTCCGGACCCCGGGCGAGTACGCGCGGGGCACGGTCGACGGTGCGATCAACATCCCGGTCGACGAGCTCCGCGCCCGCCTCGACGAGGTGGGAGCAGACGTCCTCGTGCACTGCCAGGTCGGGCTGCGTGGCTACCTCGCGGCGCGGACGCTCGCCCAGCACGGCCGGCGCGCCCGGAACCTCGACGGCGGCTACCGCACCTGGGCCAGGGTCTGATCGACCCGCCGGCTGAATCGCGGGAGCCGTAGCCCGAAGGCCGGTGGCTGACGCCCCGGCTACCGCCCGCAAGGTGGACATCTGGGTGTCGTCTCCGCGCGCTGGCGTCCACCTTGTCTGCAGCCGCACCCCCGCCCACCACAAGGTGGACGGTTTCGCGGCGTCAGGACGAACTCGCGCCCACTCTGCGGAGAGGCACCCGGACCCCCGCGCCAAGGGTGCGCCACCATCACCCTGCGGTCGCGCGGATCCAGCCCCACCGAGGCCTAGTGGCCGCGTGCTCTCGGGGCTTGGACGCGGAGGCTCCACTGCCCGGCCAGCAGGACGGCGACCTGGAGCTGCTCCCGGGTGGGGCGGATGTCCTGGTTGGGTGTTGAGATCTTGAAGTAGCCGACCTGGCCCCCGTTCCGCGCCACCGGGAGGGCTGTGTAGGCGTAGGGATGGTGAGGCAGCCCGGCGAGCGCCACATCGAGGACCTTGCCCTGGTAGCGCAGGGTGCCGTCGGGCTGGATGACGCCCGCCCCGGCGTCGTGGTCGCCGTACTCGAAGGTGATGCCCTCGATGCGGAGCACTTTCCCGATCGCCTCGGCGATGCGAGGAAGGGCATCGGCTTCGTCGGCGCTGCCCGCCGCGAGGGCGGCGGACTCCAGAGCTCCGCGGACGAATCCACTCTGCTCGGTCGCGGAAGCGCTCTGCCGGATCCCCCAGGAGGCGAGCTCGCTGACGGCGCCGCCGACCAGCAGGAGCAGGACCGCCAGTTCGACGTCCTCCGCGCTGTCGATCCGCAGGGTGAGGTACGGCTGGATGAGGAAGAAGTCGAAACCCACCGCCGCCGACACTGCGGCAATCATTCCGGACAACCGGTCGCCGGTCGAGGCGGCGGCGACGACGATCAGGACCAGGACGAGCGCGGCGGCGCTCTTCGCGACAACGTCGGGGATGAGGTACAGCCCCGCGGCCGCGAGCAGTGGTATGACCACGGCGAGCAGACGGACGATCATCCGGTGCTCGCGGTACCACGCCAGTTCCATACCTCCACGCAACCACGTCGACCGAGAAGGCAGAAGGCCCCGGGTGGTCAAGGTTCCGTCAAGGTTTGGGCGTCACGCTCAGGGGACGAGGCGGTACCCCAGGCCGGGCTCGTTGATGAGGTGTCGGGGTTGGGCGGGGTCCGCCTCGATCTTGCGCCGGATCTGGTTGGCGAACACCCTCAGGTAGTGGTGCTCGCCGCCGTAGTTGGGTCCCCACACAGCCTTCAGGAGTTCCTCGTGCGGCACGACCCGGCCCAGATGCCTGGCGAGCTCAGCGAGGAGCCGCCATTCGGTCGGGGTCAGGTGAACGGTGGCTCCATTGAGAGTTGCGGTGTGGGCGCCGAAGTCGAGGATGAGTCCGCCGGACGCGAAGGTCTGCGGCGCCTCGGCCTCGGCGGGTCCGCGGCGGAGGGCGACCCGCACTCTGGCCATGAGCTCGTCGATGCTGAACGGCTTGCTGACGTAGTCGTCGGCGCCCTCGTCGAGGGCCTCGACCTTGTCGTCTGCCTGTTGCCGGGCGGACAGCACGATCACGGGGATCGCTGAGCGCTTACGCAGGCGCCGGAGCACCTCGACGCCGTCGAGATCGGGCAGGCCGAGGTCGAGGACGACAAGGTCAGGAGGCTGGGCGGAGAACAGGTGCAGGGCTTGTTCGCCGGTGCCTGCGAGCAGGACCTCGTGGCCTCGGGCGCGGAGGTTGATGCGCAGCGTGCGCTGGAGGACGGAGTCGTCGTCGACGACCAGGATGCGGGTCACTCCTCGGCTCCGTCCTCGGGTCGGTCCTCCTTGGCCCCGGCGGGCAGGGTGACGACCAGCGTCAACCCGCCCCCTGGTGTCGGTTCCGCGCCCACCTGCCCGCCCATCGCTTCGGTCAGCCCACGCGCTACGGCGAGCCCGAGGCCGACCCCGTCGCCCCGCGGGGCGTCGCCATGACGCTGGAACGGCTGGAAGATCCGTTCGTGTTCCTCCAGCGGCAGCCCCGGTCCGGTGTCGACGACCCTAATCTCGACCCGGTCGGCCACGCGGCTGGCGTGCACGGTGACCGGGCTGTCGTTCGGCTGGTAACGGATGGCATTCTCGGCGATGTTGCCGAGCACCCGGTCGAGCAGTCCTGCGTCGGCCAGTGCGGTCCGAGCGTCCGGGTCGATCCGCCAGGTTGCCCTTCCCGGCTCGGACAGTGTCTTCAGTGTCGCGGGAATGACCTCGCCGAGGTCGGTCACGGTGGGGTGCGCGACCAGGGCGCCGGTCTGCAGCCGCGACATGTCGAGCAGGTTGGCCACAAGGAGTTCGAGCCTGTCCACGGACTCCTCGATGGCTGCCTTCAGCTCGTCCTCGTCCTCCTTGGACCAGCGCATCTCGCTGGAGCGGAGGCTTCCGATCGCGGCCTTGATGCCGGCCAGCGGCGTCCGCAGGTCGTGCGAGACGGCGGACAGCAGCGCCGTGCGGGCCTCGTTGTCCCGGACGAGACGGGACGCCGACGTGGCGGACCGCTGCAGTTCGTGCCGCTGCAGGATGGCCCCGGCGTGCGCAGCGAAAGCGTCGAAGAGTCGACGCTGGTCAGCGGCCAGACCGGCTGGCTGGAGGGCGAGTTCGTGGGTGGTGTCGGCGTCCTCGTGGTCGGCGGTGGCGATCGGGTCGAACGCGCCGACGGAGGCGACCACTTCGGGCACACCGATGGCTGGGCGGTGGATGATCGCCGCGGCCTGGACCCCGAACATGTCGACCGCCCGCTGCAAGAGCAGCGGGATCTGGTCGGTCGCCCCCAGCAACGAATGCGACAGCTCGACCAGCGCCGCGGATTCGCGCTGCGCCTCCTGCGCCTCCGCCCTCCGGGCGGCGTTGCGGTGCACGATCAGCGCGACCAGAACCCCGACCAGCACGAACACCACCAGGGCGATGGTGTTCTCCGGGTTGGCGACGGTCAGCGTGCCGACCGGCTCCACGAAGAACCAGTTGAGCAGCAGCGAGGAGATGACGGCCGCCACAACGGCGGGAACCATCCCGCCGATCAGCGCCACCACCACGGTCACGAGCAGGAAGATCGGGATGTCCAGGGGGAGCTCGGAGGTGTAGGGGTCGGCCAGCAGCAGCCAGGTGAGCAGTGGGGGCAGGATGAGCGCTGTGACCGTCCCGGCCCAGACCCGGCGCCGGGGCAACGTCCGTGGCACCCGCCGGCGTAGGAAAGCCCTGCCGGTTGCGGACGGGTGCGGCACGACATGCACGTCGATGTCGCCGGCGTCGGCGATGATCTTCTCCGCCATGCTCTTGGCGAATCCTCGCTGCCACAGCGGGAGGCGTGGTGCACCGACGAGCACCTGGGTCGCGTTGACCGCCCGCGCGAAGTCGAGGACGGCGTGCGCGGCGTCGTCGCCGGTCACCGTGTGGAACTCCCCGCCCAGTTCCTCGGTGAGGCGTCGCAGCTCGGCGACCTGGCTGAGCGGGGCGTTGGCCAGGCCGTCGGTGCGCGAGACGAGCACGGCGAGAAGCAACCCGCCCGCCAGCCGGGATGCGATCCGGGCGCCCCGACGCAACAGTGCTTCACCCTCAGGGCCGCCGGACAAAGCCACCACCACCCGCTCGCGGGTCGGCCACTGCTCGGTGATGCCGTGGGTAGCCCGGTATCCCTCCAGACCGGCGTCAACCTTCTCGGCCAGCCACAGCAGCGCCAGCTCCCGCAGCGCGGACAGGTTCCCGACCCGGAAGTAGTTGGCGAGGGCAGCGTCCACCTTCTCGGGCCTGTACACGTTGCCGTGGGCCATCCGCCGGCGAAGCGCCTCCGGGGACATGTCGACGAGGTCGATCTGGTCGGCGGCGCGGACGACCTCGTCGGGGACCGTCTCCTGCTGGACGATGCCCGTGATCGCGGTGACGGCATCGTTGAGCGACTCCAGGTGCTGGATGTTGACGGTGGAGATGACGTCGATCCCGGCGTCGAGCAACTCGTGGATGTCCTGCCAGCGTTTCTCGTTGCGCGATCCCGGGATGTTGGTGTGCGCGAGTTCGTCGACGAGGGCGACCTGGGGTCGACGGGACAGGACGGCATCGATGTCCATGTCGTCAAGAACGGTGCCCTGGTACTCGCTGCGGCGGCGCGGCACGACCTCGAGGCCAGTGAGGAGTCCCTCCGTGTGCGGCCTTCCGTGGCACTCGCACGGCGCCAGTGGCCTAGTTTTCGACCGTCGTCAGGGGCACCCCGACACCCCACGGGGTATCGAAACACGAGAGAGGCTGCGCTCTGGGACGCGAGAGGAATTCTTGGTTGTCGCCACTTCCGTGGGGCACGTGCCGCAACGTGGTGCAGAAACGACCCCGGATAGGCCTTTGTGAGTACATGTGAACCGGCCCTGGATCGGGCGAAAGCCCTAGTCAACTGGCATTTGCCCTGGTCATGACCGGACACAAAGAAGTGCGCGAGAGAGGAGTTGAACCTCTCGACCACATGGCATTGACAAGCGTAAACGATCGAATGTTGATGACTTGCATAGCCTGTGCGTAGTCGTTTGGAGGGCTGCAAACCTCCGCGCTGCCGGGTGGATGGATCTGCCGACTGGAGCGCTCCGCATCACTCGGCCTGGCTGTCCTGCAGTTGTCGGCTTCTAGGATTTGCATTTCGCGGCTTAAGTCGCCTGCGTTGCCGTCCGCGATTCTCTGGGCCAGCCGGCGACGAGCCAGATCGATCTGGACGTCGGGGAGGTCCACGCCCGCCACGCGACGAACCTGTTGGGCCTCCTGGGCAAGGAACGCTCCCGACCCGCAGCCGACATCCAGTAATTCGTCCTCCGGGCGCAGCTGCAAAGCAGGACCCAGGACTCTGTACCACCCGCCACACCGTACCCAGCGCAGCAGTAGGCAATGCAGGATGTTCGGCGCGGGGTCTTACCCGTTGAGGCGGACGATGCGGATTGCGAGTTCGACGAGGCTCCGCGCTCGACGAAGGAGTGCTTCAGCCTTCACGGCCGGGATGAGGGTGACGCCGTACTCGACGTCGGCCTTGCTGGAGATGAGTTCGCGGAGTGCCTTCTCTGTGCTGGCCGCGTCCGGTCGTTGACCCAGCGCTTGCCGCAGTTCTTTCGCGGCCTGTGCGTGGTCCTTGCCCTTGGTGGTTGTGCCGGTGAGTTCGGTGACGATGGCGTCCTTGGCGCAGATACCGGCGTGGATCGCGTCACCCGCAGCCACGGTGTAGCGCCCGGCTTGCAGGTTGGCTTCGGCGGAGGCCAAGTACTCCTCAGCCTTCTTCAGGTAACTGCGTGCGTGATTGCGTTGCTCGAGGGTGGCCATCATGCCGCACCAGCATCGGCCTGCGGGAACGAACCGAGCAGGAGGACCCCGTCGGAGAGGATGTCCGCCACAACGGGCTCCTCGCCGGTGGCCGCGAGTCGGCTGAACTCCTCAGGGGTGAACACCAGGACATCGCAGTCGTTGCCGAGCCGGGCGCTCACCACGTCCTCGAGTTCGGTTCGGTCGTCCCAGTCCGGGGAGGCGAGGACGACCAGGTCGACGTCGCTGTCGGCGGTCGCCTCGCCGCGCGCCACCGACCCGAACAGGATCACCGCATCGACGTTCGAGCCCACCACGCCACGGACCGCCTCCCGCAGCGCCGTCACTGGATCGAGGAGGACGCGCAGGGGCTGGATCGTGTAGTGGTCCTCGTTGATCGTGTGGACCATCGCGCGCCCCACGGTTCGGCTGTTCACCACGCCGAGCCCGACGAGGGAGGCGAGCGACTGCTGCACGGACCATAGGCTGTGTTGGTCGCGGACGAGCGCGTGTACTTGTCGGCCTGTCAGCGGAGTCCCCGTCCGAAGCAGCGCCGCGAGCACCGCGCCACGCGCACCAGGGAGGAGGCCCCCGAACGCTTCATCAAATCGCACGTGACCACTGTAGCAGTCATATGATTGTGCTGCCAGTCACCTTGACGAGAGGGCCACCCTCTGCCGGGCCTCCGCCCGAGGCCGGGGCAGGATGGACCCTGATCGGCTCGCTGGGCATGGTCGCGGCGCTTCCGGGGGTGCTTGGGCCACGACACCGCCTCCGACAGTTGACCGAGCCAGATTCAGTCAGCCGTGAGCACGGACGCCACCCAGGCCACGACCTCCTCGACATAGTTGCGGCCAGATTCCTCGCTGTCATGCCCGCTGCTCAGGATGGCGAGTGTGTAGTTCACCTCTGGACTCTGGATGTAGCCGATCGAGTTCACCGTCCAGGTGGTGGTCAGGTATCTGCCATCGGGGGCCCAGTGTTGCACGTCCAACCAACCGTTCTTCACGGCGATGACGGCGTTGGGAGGGGCCTGCGTGATGATTCCCCAGGTTTGTTCGGGTACCACTTGGCGCATCAGGCCGAGCAGGTACTGCGTCTCGTCCAGGCCGAGCAGCGTGCCCGACACCAGCGCGTCCATCAGCCGAAGCTGATCTGCGGCGGTGGTTGTGCCAAGGCCCCACATGCCATCAGGGCCCGGCGTCGTTTGGGTGAGACCGCCGGCAGCGGCCAGCATCCGTAGTCCTTCCTCACCACCGGTCAGGCCCCATAGGATGTCATGCGCATCGTTGTCCGACCAAACGATGGCAGCCCGCGCCCAGTCAAGCTCGGCGGCGCTGAGGCCGGCAAGACCTCGCTGGTTCAGCAGGCTGGCAACCGTGGCGACCTTCACGATGCTCGCCATCTCGAACGTGACGTCCGGATGGAAGCTGCAAACCACGTCTGCGGAATGGTCATGCACCGCGAAGCCAATGTCGCGGCCTTCGACGGCTACGTACCCGACGATGCGGGACTGCAGGGTTGCGGCAATCTGCCGCGCGCGCGGCGATGCGGGGTATTCGCAGCGGACGCCACCCCACTCCGTGCTGACCCACTCGCCCGCCTCGAGCTTGCCGAGCGGACGAGATCGATCAGGTTCGGGGGCTTCAACCAACGCGGGAGTCTCGATGGGAGTTGGCGTACCCCCAGCCTGCTCTTGGGGTGGCATGCCTATGCCGTGGTAGCTGTGAACCACAGCCAACAAAACCAGCATCAACATGAGAACAGTCAAGCCCCGCGAGCGCCGCGTGTTCACCCATATCACCCCCCTTGGTTCGAGGGTACGACCGGTTTGTCGTGACCGCGTGTGCCGGGGATGTCGGACTGGTGAAGTTGCAGGATGGTTCGAGCGATTGCGGGCCCAGTGCTCGACTCCTCCGATGACCCCATCGGGGCCGACGCCACGGTGCTCGTTGCCGATGGCCGTGGCATTGCTCGTCCTTACATCGTGGCCTGTTGGCCGGGGGTGGGTTGCTGTGGGTCTTTCGTTGTGGTGGGCCACTCGTTGGGGTAGTGATGAGCTACTGACTGGTGTTGCTTGTACAGGTCACGTCGGGCTCGGTTCGGGAGTCGGTCGCCGAAGACGATGCCCTTCAGGTGGTCTGTTTCGTGTTGCAGGCATCGGGCCAGGAGTCCGGTGCCGATCACAGTGACAGGTTCGCCGAAGGGATCGACTCCAGTGCAGACGGCACGGTCAGGCCGAGCCAACGGATGGAAGGCGCCGGGCAGCGAAAGGCACCCTTCGGCTGCCACGTCGAGACGACGATCCTTCCCTTCGGGAAGGCTCAGGACCGGATTGCACACTGCGCCGTGCCGGATGTGTGCGTCCTCGTCGGGGCAACTGAAGATGAACAGCGCCAGATCGACTCCCACTTGTGTGGCGGCCAACCCGACTCCTTCGGATGCCCTCATGGTGGCGAACATGTCGCGCACCAGCATGTGGAGTCCCTCGTTGAACTCGGTGACCTGCCGCGTGCTGGCATGCATGACTGGGTCACCCCATCTGGTCATCGGCAGGATTCTGCCCCCAACCATCAGAGGCTTGATGGTTGGGGGTGTCGTCTGGCTGGTGGTCGTCGCGTTCATGTCTGGTGGGTGTCTTCGGGCGGCTAGAGCGAGGTGACGGCAGCACGGGCATCGCCTGCCGCGCCTTGGTGGACGCGTGCCCCCAGTTTGGTGAGCATGTTCTGCATGTCGTCGCCCATGTGGCGGGCGAGGACGTCGGTGACTGCGTTGTCCTTGATGAATCGGGCGACGCGGGCGTGGTGGGCGCCTTCTGTGCCCTGGGCCTTGGAGACGTCCCAGTCGACGGTTTGGGTGTGCCAGGAGGTAATGGTTCCGTCCTGGACTGTGGCGACGGCCAGAGTGCGGGCCTTGCCCCAGCTGTGGCCGACCTGCCCGTCGTCGGCGACGGGGATGCAGATGATCTGTGTGGTCATGTGTTTCCTTCGGGTGGGGTGGGTGGCCCGATGGGCGGGCCACCCACTTGGGGTTCCGCTATTTGGTGATGGCGGCGAAGACTGCTTCCTCAGAGACGTCCTTGGTGCAGAAGAACCAGTCGACGCAGGTGACGCCTTCCTCTTTGCCTTCCATGCGGTCCTTGGCGGTGCCGCAGGAGCCCGCGGTCGGGACGATGACGGCATCGCCGGGACGCCAGTCGGCGGGGGTTGCGACCGCGAGGGCGTCGGCGGTCTGCAGGGCGATGATCACGCGCTTGAGTTCGTCGAAGTTGCGGCCCAGGCTCAGCGGGTAGTAGATGATCGTGCGGATGATCCCTTGGGGATCGACGACGAACACGGCGCGTACGGCCTTGGTGCTGTCCTCGCCGGGCATGATCATCCCGTACTTGCGGGCGATCTCCATCGTGATGTCCTCGATGAGGGGGAAGGTGACCTCGACGTCCTTCATGCCCTTGAACTCGATCTTGTCCTTGATCGTGCGGAGCCATGCGATGTGGCTGTAGAGGCCGTCGATCGACAGGCCGACCAGCTTGGTGTTCAAGGCGGTGAACTCGTCCTCCATCGTGGCGAACGTCATGAACTCGGACGTGCACACGGGGGTGAAGTCGGCCGGGTGGCTGAAGAAGATCACCCAGCTGCCGGCGTAGTCGGCTGGGAACGTGATCTCGCCCTGCGTGGTCACAGCGGTGAAAGCGGGGGCCGGATCGCCGATCCGCGGGATCCCGGTACTTACAGCAGCGTCGTTCATGGTGGTGCTTTCCGGTGTGATGGTTGGACTGTCGAGTTCGGTGGTTGAGGTGAGGCCGAGTGGGGTAGCAGCGCCTCAGGCCGGGGACGAGTCATGATGGTGCGCCAGGCTGTCGGCGCAGGGAGACGCCCCTGTCAGTCTCCCCGCGAGGTAGTCCGTCACGGCCTGACCGACGGTCCCGGCGGCCCCCGTCGCCGCCGTGATCCCCACGTGTTCGAAGATCCGGATCGCCCGGACCCCCATGCCTCCGCTCACCATCACGTCCGCGCCGTGCGAACGGATGAACGCCGGAACCTCCCCGGGCTGGTGGCCTGCCTGCAACGGATTGGCTAGGGTGTCTGCCGTCGTGATGAGCCCATCGACGACGTCGACCAGCACGAAGTGGGGGGCCTGGCCGAAATGGCCTGCCACCCGGGCATCCAGTCCGGCATCGGTCTCGGCGGTGATGGCGATCTTCATGCTGCTCCTGTCAGATACTGCGCGTCCACCAGCGGGTGGCGACAGGCAATTTCGGCCTGCCAAGCGCAGCATATGTCAGGATAGCCTGACGTGCGACGTCGGGTCGAAAACAGGATCGGCGCGCACCGTCACGGCCTGTCGGCCTCAGTTGGTTCAACCAGTCGGACCTCGACGGGCCGGCGGCGTCCGCGTCCCGGGCCATGCCCGCAATCGCAGGCGTCAACGGCGTGGTCCGGGCATCCGCAGTCGGTGCGCGGGCATCCCCTGCGCGGAATGCAACCCCATCGTTCGTGCGCGGATTGCCGGCTCATTCCGGCCGCGTCGCCGATCTGGGCCCACGTCGCGCCGGCTTCCCGGGCCAGCACGACCGTGGCCTCCAGCAGCGCCTGTGCCCGTTCGACACCTGCAGCAGCCTCGGCCACCGCCGCGACGGCCATTCGTTGTTCCATTGGGACCTCCCTCCACCAGTATCGCCAGCAGTGGCGACTCCAGCCAACACGGCGCTATCCTTTCGTCAGGACCTTCTGACAGAAGGATCGATGGTGGACGGCACCGCGGGAGGCACTCGATGAGTCTGGAGTTCGTTGCCATCGATTTCGAGACCGCGAACCGGCGTCCGGGATCCCCCTGCCAGGTCGGCCTGGCCCTCGTCCGAGACGGTCGGGTCGAGGCCACGTGGGGAACCCTGATGCAACCACCCTACGGCCGCGGCTGGTTCGACCCGGACTGCACCCAGGTGCACGGCATCGTCGAACGCGACGTGGAGGGCCAACCCACCTTCGAACGGCTCTGGCCCGACATCGAGAAACGACTCGCCGGACTGCCCGTCGTGGCCCACAACGCAGCCTTCGACATCGCGGTGATCCGGGACGCGACCAGCCACTGCGGCTACGACTGGCCGACCCTGGACTTCGGCTGCTCCCTGCTGATGGCACGGCGCTGCTACGACCTGCCCGAACACACTCTGGAGGCCGTCGCTACCGCGGCCGGGATCCCACTCGATCAACACCACGACGCCGTCCACGACGCCGTCGCGTGCGCGCACATCACCCTCGACATGGCGCAACGCACATCCGCCGCCAGCCTGGACGAACTGCTGCGCGTCTGCGGCCTCGCCTGGGGCCGGCTCGCACCCGAACTCCACGAACCCTGCCACCCAGTCAAGACGTCCGCGCCCCTCGCCGTCGCACTCGCGCCCACCCTGTTCTAGGGACGGTTGATCAACCCCGGGCACAACCGAACAGGGCCACGGAACTGACCCGTGGCTCTACTCGGTTGCCCGTCGTGGGTGGGCGCCCTCCCGGGGATCTACCGGCGGACGGTCGGGTGGACACTGGGCGACGCCAACGACGTTCCCCACGCCCCGGATGTCGTGGGGAATACGTGGGGAATGGGAGGCCTCTCAAGGCCATCCGTGTCCATGAGAGTCCACAACTGATAAGGACCGAAGTCCTTGTCAGAGGGGATTTGATGTAGTCAGGGGACCATACATCGTTGTGCGCGAGAGAGGAGTTGAACCTCCACGCCCGTATAGGGCACTGGCACCTGAAGCCAGCGCGTCTGCCATTCCGCCACTCGCGCATACGGTCCCTTGCGGAACCAGCTTGAGAAGCCTAGCACACGTCTGCGGAGAATCGGCAACTCAAGAGCTGGGCTCGTGGCGTGCGTCCGCGGTGCCTCGCCCCGGGCGATGGTGCCGCCCTCAGAAGGTGAGCCTGAACATTGGGGACTCCTGTAGTCCCATGCGGCATATAAGCGCACCCAGTATGCCCTCATCGGGTGCTCTGCACCGGCTACCTCGGCGTTTGGAGGCTTCAACGAGCGCAATCTGACCAATGGCAGGGAGTTATCCACAGGAGAATCCAACGGTCAGCGAGGGGCTGTCTCGATAGCTCAGACTTTGACTATGCCCACCCAGCCTGCTTTGCCCGAGTCGCTGAGAGATCTGGCGCGCGCACAGGCCGGCGTGCTGACCTGGGAGCAGATTTGCGGGCACGGCGTGTCCCAGTCAACGGTTCGCACGCTCATGGACAAGGGCCTGTGGACACGGCTCTCGCGAGGCATCTATCTCACCCATGATCTGCAGCCGGAGTGGATGTCATTGGCCTGGGCTGGGCAGTTCCTCGGCGGTTGTGACGCGGCCATTGGCGGGCGTGCTGCCCTGAGGCTGGCGGGGCTGATCAGTGAGGAGGAGCTGCCGATCTCGATCGTGCTGCCACACGAAGCAAGGCGGCAGCCCAGTTCGGGCTGGTGGGAGTTCTCCCGGACCAGGGTGCCCTTTCGTGCGGTGGGTGAACCAGCCCGGCTGCGGGTGGAGCGGGCCATCATCGATCTGTGCGCCTCGGAGCCCGAACGCGCGATCCACTGGGCGACGCTGGCGATCGGCAGCAGGAAGGCAAGCGTGCAGGGTCTGCGCGACGTGCTGGAGACAATGCCGCGGCATCCCAGAAGGGCCCAGCTCGCCGATGTCCTCGCGGATGTCGGCCAGGGAGCCGAAAGCCCTCTGGAGGTCGTCTATCTGCGCCAGGTGGAACGGCCTCACGGCATACCCCCTGGCAGACGCCAGGTGCGCGGTGGTCGATATCGGCGCGACATCTACTATCCGGAAGGCCTCGTCGTCGAACTCGACGGACGGCCCGGCCACGATGGGCCGGATGCCTTTCGTGACATGGATCGCGACAACTACCACGCCAGACGAGGAATCGCGACGCTGCGATACGGATGGGACCAGTGTTACAACTCCCCGTGCGAAGTCGCCGCCGAAGTGGCCGGGGTCCTCCGTGGCCTGGGTTGGCAGGGCGATTTCACGCCCTGTTCATGCTGCCGACTGGCATTCGACGGTTATTGGGGACTCCTGTAGTGCCATACGCCGGATAGAAGTACCCAATGATCCTGGCTAGAGCCCTGGGCCGTCGATGCGCCCGAAATTGACCACGTGCAACGCGAGTTCACCGGACTCATCGCTGGCATCCAGGTCCACCTCGGCGCGGATCTGCCAGTCGTGGTTCTCGTCCGGGTCATCGATGATCTGGCGCACCTGCCAGCGGCGGGTGTCGCGGCCCTCGATGATGAACAGCTGCGGCGATCGGGCATCGGCCGCGGTACCGAGCTCGTCGTGCTCGTCCCAGTACTCTCCCAGCGCGGAATCCCAGTCGTCGGCGGTGAACGTGACATCGGGGTCGTCGGCGTCCAAGGCGGCGAGACCATCGACGTCGTCATCGGCGGCCAGCAGCACCCGGCGGAAGATCGCATTGCGCACCAGCGCGGTGAACGCCCGCAGATTGCCGGTGAGCGGCCGCGGCCGCCCGGCCATCGCCTGTTCGCGCGCCTGGGTGTCGGCGGGATTGGCCAGGGCCTCCCATTCGTCCACCAGGCTGGAGTCGGTGGCCCGGATCAGTTCGCCCAGCCAGGCGATCAGATCGTCCAACTCCTCGCTGTGGAAAGACGCGGGAACGGTCTGGCGCAGCGCCCGCCAGGCGTCCGAGAGGTAGCGCAGCAGCAGGCCTTCGCTGCGTTGCAGCTTGTAGAACGCCACATACTCGCTGAACGTCATCGCCCGTTGAGTCATATCGCGGACAATCGACTTGGGCCGCAGCGGATGCTCGACCAGCCACGGGTGGGTCTTGGCCATCGCCAGATGTACCGCCGACAGCTCGTCGGCAAGGGGCTTGGGCCAGCTCACCTCTTCCAGGATCGCCTGCCGCTCTTCGTACTCGTAGCCCTCCGCCTTCAGCTCGGCGATCGTCTCACCGCGGGCCTTCTTCTCCTGCGCGATCAGGATCGCCATCGGATCCTCCAGCGTCGCCTCGATCACGCTGACAACGTCGAGCGCGTAGTCCCCGGCTTGATCGTCGAGCATCTCGAGCGCGGCCATCGCGAAGGCACTGAGCGGTTGGTTGAGCGCGAAATCGTCCTGCAGACCGGGCGCAAGATCATAACGCCGCCCGCCCGGGGTGGGGGTCGCCCGCCGGACGACCACCCCGGCCTCCAGCAAGGAGCGCCCCAGCGCCACGGCCCGGCGCAACTGCTTACGTTGCTGGGCGGGATCGGGAATCGCCTCTTCGATGATGCGGGTCAGCGCCGCGCCGGTCTCCTCATCGCGGTGCAGCAGATTGAGCAGCATCGAATGGGTGACTTCCAGCCGGGCATGCAGTGTCTCGGGGGCCGAGGCGATCAGCTTCTCGAAGCTGGCCTCGGTGTAGTTGACCTGACCCTCGGCCGGCTTCTTGCGGCGCACCGACTTGAGCTTCCTCTCGTCGCCGGCGAATTTCGCCAGCAGCCGGGCGTTCTCGATCTGGTATTCGGGCGCCTGCACGACCACATTGCCGACCGGATCGAAGCCCGGACGCCCGGCACGTCCGGCAATCTGGTGAAACTCGCGGGCTCGCAGGATCCTTTGGCGACGTCCATCGAACTTGGTGAGTGTGGTGAAGACCACCGTTCTGATCGGCACATTGATGCCGACGCCGAGCGTGTCGGTGCCACAGATCACCTTCAGCAGTCCCTGCTGAGTGAGTGTCTCGACCAGCCGCCGGTACTTCGGCAGCATGCCGGCGTGATGGACGCCGATCCCCGACCGCAGCATCCGCGACAGCGTCGCGCCGAAACCGCGGGCGAACCGGAAGCCTCCGATCGCTTCCACAATGGCATGGCGCTGTGCCGTGTCGACGAGCTTCATGCTCATCAGGCCCTGGGCCTGCTCGGTCGCGGCGGCCTGGCTGGGATGCACCAGATATATAGGTGCACTGCCGGTGTGAATGAGTTCGGTGAGGGTCTCGGGCAGCGGGGTCATCGACCATGTGAAGACCAGCGGCACCGGACGCTCGGCCTGCGCGATGATCTCGGTCGGACGTCCGGTGCGCTCGGTCAGCTTCGCCGCCAGGTCGCTGACATCGCCCAGGGTGGCGCTCATGAGCATGAACTGGGCCTGCGGCAATTCGCTGGTGGCGACCTGCCACGCCCAGCCGCGGTCGGGGTCGGCGATGAAGTGGTACTCGTCGGCCACCACCATCTGTACGTCGGCCTGGTCGCCTTCGCGCAGCGCGATATTGGCCAGGATCTCGGCGGTGCAGCAGATGATCGGCGCATCCGGATTCACCGAGGCGTCGCCGGTGACCATGCCGACCAGATCGGGGCCGAAATCGTCCACCCAGCTGAAGAACTTCTCGCTGACAAGGGCCTTGATGGGCGCTGTGTAGTAGACGCGACCGCGATTGGCCAGCGTCGCGACATGCGCCGCGGTGGCGATCAGCGATTTTCCGGACCCGGTCGGGGTGGTGATGATCGTGTTCGCGCCGGTCACGGTCGCCAGCAGCGCATCCGCCTGGTGGGGATAGAGCGTCATGCCCTGACGCATGGTCCAGTCTTCGAAGGCCGTGTAGATGTCGTCCGGCGCGGGGCGGGGGCCCAATTCGTCCAGAAGCAGGGAAAGGCTGGGTTGCTCGGGCATATGGACGATTCTGTCACGGCGACGAGGGACGAGGGGCTCGCGGACGAGGGCGCAGGGCTCGACCAGCGGGCAATGCGGGAACACGCACCGAGTGAACAGCCGGTGACGATACGGCGACCGCAAGCGCTGATGGGCGGTGCGGCCGGCAGCCGGCCCTTAGGATGGTCGCAGATTCCATCCGGCGATTGAGGAGTTTCCGTGGCCAGCAAACCTGGTGCATCCCAGACGCAAGCGCCGAACGCCGATGGCAAGTTCTCAATCAGCGAAGACTGGTTGGCTTTCGCCGTCGGGTTGATCCTGCTTGCCTTGTGCCTGACCGGCATCATCCCCGAGGGGCTGCTCCCGTGAGCGACAATAACGCCGCTGCCGACGCATCGATAGCCACCGACTCCGCGTCCGCCGCCCCCACCGAGACAGCTCCCACCGAGTCCGCCGCGCCGCAGGCCGGACAACACACCGTCGTCTGGACGATCCTCGGCGTCGTCGTGCTGTTGGGCCTCGGCTTCCTCGTCCACTCCCTGACCGAATGGGTGCCGGCCGCTACCAAGGGCACCGGCTTCGGCCAGATCGCGAAGTCGATCGAGTTCCCCGTCTATGCGATCCTCGTCGGCTTCGCCGCCAACGCGATCTTGTCCGCGCTGGGCCTGCGGAAGAAGATGTCGAGGGCCTTCCGCACCGAGTTCCTGATCAAGACCGGCCTGGTCCTGCTCGGCGCCTCCATCAACTTCGCGGTCATCGCGAAGGCCGCGGTGCCCGCCATCGTCCAGGCCTGTCTGCTGATCACCGCCGTCTTCTTGTTCACCTGGTGGTTCTCCGGCGTGCTCGGGCTGGACGACAAACTCCGCGCCCTGCTGAGCTCGGCGATCTCGATCTGCGGCGTCTCGGCCGCCGTCGCCGCCGCGGGCGCAGTACAGGCCAAGAAGGAGCAACTCGCCTACACGGCCTCGCTGGTGATCGCCTTCGCGGTTCCGATGATCTTCCTGCTGCCCTGGGCCTCCGGGCTGCTCGGGCTCAGCCCCGCGGTCACCGGCGCCTGGATCGGCGGCAATATCGACACCACCGCAGCCGTCACCGCCGCGGGCACGATGGCCGGTGAGCAGCCGCTGCAGATCGCGACCATCGTCAAGGTCACCCAGAACGCGCTGCTCGGTGTGGTCGCCGTGCTGCTGACGATGTACTTCACCGTCAAGACCCAGCGCGAGGCCGGCGATACCTCGGCTCCGACGCTGATCACCTTGTGGCGCAGCTTCCCGAAGTTCGTGCTCGGCTTCCTGATCGCCTCCGTCGTGGCGACCATCTTCGCGTCCAACGCCGATCCCACCTTCGCCGCTTCCGCAATCGGCGTCGCCAACGAGCTGCGCACCTGGTTCCTGATCCTGGCGTTCGTCAGCATCGGCCTGGAGTTCAGCTTCGGTTCGCTGAAGGAAGCGGGCTGGAAGCCGGTGCTCGTCTTCGCCGCGGCCACGGTCGTGAATCTGGCGGTCGGGCTGCTGCTGGCCGTCCTGCTGTGGGGCAGCTTCACCTTCTGATCCATGATTGATGCCGTGAACCCACGCGTCGAACTGCCTGCCGGACTCGTCGAGACCAGGGCCATTGTGCTGCTGCCCGGCTGCACCCTGGACGAGGCGGTCGCCCCGGTCGAGGTCCTCATCGAGGAAGGTCTGCCGATCCTCAGCCTCAGTCCGGGTCAGCGGTTGACCCCGTCCATGCTGCGCCGCGTGTTCGGACGCCGGCTGCAGGTCGGGACCCATGACCTGCGCACCCCCGCGGACGCGCAGTGGGCGGTATCTGAGCAGGCCGCCTTCGCCCTCACCCTGGCTGACGACGACCAGCTCCGCTCAGAGCTCGCCGCCGCCCAGATCCCGCAGTGCCCGGCCGCGCTCACTCCGACCGAGATCGCCAACGCCTGGAAGCAACCGGATGCGGCCGCGGTCCAGGTCGTCCCGGCCGGGGTGCTCGGCACGAGCTACCCGGCGCAGCTGGCCGCCCTGCTGCCCGACATCGCAGTGCTGGCCCGCGGGGCCGAGTCGGTGCACGAGGTCAAGGCTTGGCTGGGTGCCGGAGCGGTGGCGGTGTGCCTGGCCGACAGGCTCATCGGGGACGCCCTGCATCGCGGCGATCTGAGTGCGTTGCGCTCTCGTGCTCGTCCGATCGTCGAGGCCACCCGAACCCGCAGCTAGCCGTCCGGACGGCCCTTTCTGAATCTTTTCTGAGCAGATTCCCCTGACAACTTGTGTTCTCCTGAGAAGATCCTTAAGATTCTTCTCAGGAATGACAGACAATCCCTTGGGAGAATCAGTGACAGCACGCCGAGCCATCCTCGACCCGGGCACTGAGATCGACGACCCCATCACCCCCGTCTTCACCTACGCGTCCGCGCGTCGGGGGGTAGCCGACGAAGCCGTCATCGTTGACGACTCACCGGTCAGTGTTTCTGCGGCCCGCCGAGCCATCTCGGCCCCTATCAGTTTCGAGCCGGACGAAGCTCTCGGCAGCACCCGCCAGCTGCCGAAGGTCACCGGTGCCGTCTCGGCGAGGCCGGCCGTGAAGGGTCAGCGGCTGCGCCGCGGGCTGTTCGGAGCCGCCGCCGTGGCCACCGCATCCGCCATCCTGCTCACCCCCAGCGCCGTCAGCGTCGTGACCGCCCAACCGGCGCCGACTAGCGAGGAGACCATCTCCCGCGGCCTCGACCGCACCGAAGAAGCCATCAACCCGGTCACCTTGGCCAACGCGAAGGCGGCTGCCGAAGCCGAAGCAGCGCGCCAGGCCGAGGAGGCCCGTCAGGCCGAGGAGGCCGCCGCGGCTGCCGAAGCCGCCCGGGTGGCCGAAGAACAGCGCGTGGCTGCCGAGCAGACAGCCGCCGAGGCCGCCAAGCAGAGCCCGTCCCCAGCAGGGACATCGGCCACTACCGCCACCTCGTCGGCCCCGGCCGTGGCAACTGGTGGCAGCTGCTCGTTCGACGGATCCGGCCTTGGGCTCACCTCTCAGGCCTATGCCACCTTCCTGGCCGTGTGCGCGCAGTTCCCCAATGTCACCTCGTACGGTGGCTGGCGCAACTCAGCCGATGATCATGGCGCTGGCCAGGCCATTGACATCATGATCAGCGGCGACGCAGGTTGGCAGATCGCCAACTGGCTGGTCGCCAACTCAAGCTCGCTGAACGTCGAATACGTCATCTATCAACAGAGCATGTGGGGTAACTGGGCCCCCAGCGCTGGCTTCACCATGATGGAAGATCGCGGATCTCCCACCGCGAATCATTACGACCACGTGCATGTCACGGTACGCTGACCACGGCACATCGCAACCTTAAGGATTGATAAATGAGCGCACGAAGGGCACTGCTCGACCCGGTCGTCGACGCCACGGACAGCATTCAGCAGTCCTGCGCGCGGCGCGCCATGCCGACGCCACCCCTGGAGCTCGTGGACGACACGCTGCTCAGCGTGTCCGCCGCGCGAGCCACCCGCGCGATCGATGCGCCGCTGAGTTTCGAGCCGGACGAACCGCTGACCAGCACCCGTCAGCTTGCCGCCATCACCACCATCAAGCCCAAGCCGCGCGGCCTGCATTCCCGCCTGCAGCGTGGCCTGATGGGTGCAGCCGCAGTGGCAACCGCCAGCGCGGCACTCATCGTCCCGAATCTGTCGAGCACGGTCACCGCCGCCGAACCGGCGTTGCAGACCACCACGCCGATCTCGCGCAGCGCCGACCGGACCACGCTCGTCGATCCCGTCACCGAGCAGGATGCCCGCAATGCCGAAGAGGCCCGGCAGGCCGAGGCGGCCCGTCAGGCCGAGGAAGCTCGCCAGGCCGAAGAGGCTCGCCAGGCTGAGGAGGCCCGGCAGGCTGAAGAGGCTCGCCAGGCTGAGGAAGCCCGGCAGGCCGAAGCGGCCCGGCAGGCTGAGGAAGCGGCCGCCGCAGCGGCTGCCGCCAGCAGCGCGGCCAGCCAGACCACCGGTTCGGCGTCCACATCCGCCGCCACCTCGACAGCCGACACCGCGGCCATCGCCGGCTCGGCGAGCAGCACCGCCTCCGGCGCTGTCTCGATCGCGCTCGCCCAGGTCGGCAAGGCCTACTCGTGGGGTGCCACCGGCCCGAACGCCTTCGACTGCTCGGGTTTGATGGTTTACTCCTACTCCGCGATGGGCGTCAGCCTGCCCCGCACCAGCGGCGCCATGATGTCGGCCGGCACCGCGGTGTCATCGACCTCGGCACTGCAGCCCGGCGACCTGATCATCTCCTACGGCGGCGGCCACGTCGGCATGTACATCGGCAACGGTCAGATGGTGCATGCAGCCGACTACGGCATCGGTGTCATCGTCAGCTCGATCAGCGGGTACGACATCACCGCAATGCGCCGGGTGGCCTGAGCCGGCTCGGGGCCGGTGGGAATTCCCGCTGGCCGTCTCGCCACTGGTAGGCCAAAACCCATAAGCTTGGCCTATGCGTACTCCCGTTGATGCGACTGCCACTCCCGCCTGGGCGGAACTCGCCCGGCTGCATGACGATCTGAATGTTGATTTCCGCGCCTGGTTCGCCGACGATCCCGACCGGGCCCAGCGGTTCTCGCTCGCCGCTGCCGATCTCTATGCGGATCTGTCCAAGAACTACCTGACCGACGAGATCAAGGATGCACTCGTCCGGCTCGCCGAGCAGGTCGACCTTGCCGGCCGCCGTGAGGCGATGTTCGCCGGCGAGCGGATCAACACCACCGAGAACCGTTCGGTGCTGCACACGGCGTTGCGGCTGCCGCGCGACGCCTCCTTGATCGTTGACGGCGTGGATGTCGTCCAGCAGGTGCACGAAGTGCTCGACCGCATGTACGTCCTGGCCGACCAGATCCGCTCCGGCGAGTGGGTGGGCATCACCGGCAAGCCGATCCGCACCATCGTCAACATCGGAATCGGTGGCTCCGATCTGGGCCCCGTCATGGTTTACGAGGCGCTCAAGCCCTACCAGCAGCCCGGCCTCGAGTGCCGCTTCGTCAGCAATATCGATCCTGCCGACATCTACGAGACCACCCATGACGTCGACCCCGAGACCGTGCTGTTCATCGTGGCGTCCAAGACCTTCACCACCTTGGAGACCATGACCAACGCCCGGATGGCCAAGAACTGGCTGCTGAACTCGCTGCAGACCAGTGGCATCATCGACAACACGGACGAGGCCCGGGCCGAGGCCATCCGCCGGCATTTCGTGGCCGTATCGACCAACCTCGAGAAGGTTGCCGAGTTCGGCATCGATCCGCAGAACGCCTTCGGGTTCTGGGACTGGGTCGGCGGCCGCTACTCGGTCGACTCGGCAGTCGGCCTGGCCGATGTCATCGCGATCGGGCCGGAAAACTGGCAGAGCGTCCTGGCGGGCTTCCACGCCATGGACGAACACTTCCGCACCGCGGACTTCTCCGAGAACCTGCCGGTGCTGATGGGTCTGCTCAACGTCTGGTACAACAACTTCTACGACGCCCAGTCGCACGCCGTGCTGCCGTATGCGCAGTACCTGCACCGCTTCGCCGCCTACCTGCAGCAACTCACCATGGAATCCAACGGCAAGCGCACCCGCTGGGATGCCTCACCGGTCACCACCCAGACCGGCGAGGTCTTCTGGGGTGAGCCGGGCACCAACGGTCAGCACGCCTTCTACCAGCTGATTCACCAGGGGACCAAGGTGATTCCGGCCGACTTCATCGCCGCCGTGAACCCCGCGCACGCGCTGCGCGAAGGCGGGGTCGACGTGCACGCGCTCTTCTTGTCCAACTTCTTCGCGCAGACCGCGGCCCTCGCCTTCGGCAAGACCGCCGACGAGGTGCGCGCCGAAGGCACCCGTGAGGCGATCGTCGAGGCGCGGGTCTTCCCGGGCAACAAGCCGACCACATCGATCATGGCCGCCGAGATCAGCCCGCGGGTCGTCGGTGAGCTGATCGCCCTCTACGAGCACATCACCTTCGTCGAGGGGGTCGTCTGGGGCATCAACTCGTTCGATCAGTGGGGCGTCGAGTTGGGCAAGCAACTCGCCATGGAGATCGCGCCGGCGGTGACCGGGGACGACGAGGCATTGGCTCGCCAGGATACGTCCACCCAGAACCTGATCGGCTTCTACCGCGATCATCGGATCTGATCCCTGCGGTCTGCGATCCTGACAGCGCAATCAGGCCTGGTCTTTGACCAAGCCACGTAGGGTTGGCCCCATGCGCAAACTTTGGCGCGCGCTGCTCGCCCTGCTCCTGATCGCTCTGCTCGTCGTGGGAGGGCCATGGGCCCTCGTCCAGGTGCTGTCATTCGGGCGCACCTGGACCAGCGCGGATGAGGCACCCTCCAACGACGTCGGACTGGTGATGGGTGCGGCGACCCTGAACGGTCGGCCCTCCGGTTATCTGAAGGCCCGGCTCGACCTGGCGTTGCAGCTGTGGGAGCAGGGCAAGATCACCGTTTTCATCGTGTCGGGCAGCACCAGCGACGATGAGCCGGCCGTGATGCGCGCCTACCTCGAGGAGAACGGCGTCGATCCGCTCGACATCGTCGAGGACGAAGGCGGCAACTCCTCCTACTCGTCATGCGTGCGGGCCAAGGGAATCTTCGGGGTGACCCAGCTGACGGTCATTTCGCAGAGCTACCATGTGCCGCGCACCGTCGCCACCTGCCGGATGGTCGGCGTGGATGCCATCGGCGTCGGCGACGACGAGACACCCAAGAACGCGACCTGGCGCAGCTACGAACGCCGCGAGCTGATCGCCAACATCAAGATGATCGTCGACGTGGTGATGAAGACCGATGTCGGCACCCTCATCTACGATCCCGCAGTGGACGAAGCCTTGGCCCGGCATCGTTAGCCCGCAGACGGACGATTCCGGCCCATCCGTGAAGAGGTGAGACAATAGGCGGCATGTCTTCACTGCCCTCGATTCTCTCCGAGCGGATCGAAGCGGTTGCCGGGGCCGACCCGGAGCTGCGTCCAGCCACCAAGCCGCAATTCGGTCACTTCCAGTCGAATGTCGCGTTGCGACTGGCCAAGCAGGAAGGCGCCAAACCGCGCGACGTAGCCCAGCGCATCGTCGGCGCCCTTAATCTGGACGATCTGTGCGAGCCCCCCGAGATCGCCGGGCCCGGTTTCATCAACTTCCGGCTGCGCACCGATGTGCTGGCCCACGCCGTCGACCAGCAGCTGGCTGACCCGCATGCCGGGATCGCCTGGGTCGACGACCCCAAGACGGTCGTCATCGACTACTCGTCACCGAACGTGGCCAAGCAGATGCACGTCGGTCACCTGCGGTCGACCATCATCGGCGACTGTTTCAACCGGGTGCTGAGCGCCCAGGGAAACCGAGTGCTCGCCCAGAACCACATCGGTGACTGGGGACGGCAGTTCGGCATGCTGATCGAGCAGGTCACCGACGAGATGCTCGATCTGGACACCCTCGATCTGCCCGGCGCCGAAGCGCTCTACCGGCGCGCCAACACCCATCTCAATGAGGACGAGGCGTTCGCCGAACGCGCCCGCGAGCGGGTCGTGAAGCTGCAATCGGGCGATCCGGAGACCAGGGCCTCGTGGCAGCGCCTGATCAAGATCTCGCTGGCCGGGTTCAACCGCACCTACCAGCGGATGAATGTGCTGCTCACCGACGAGGACGTGGCGGGGGAGTCCGCCTACAACGAGATGCTCGGCCAGGTCGCCGATGATCTGGAGGCCCGCGGCATCGCCGTCCAGGACGGCGGGGCCCTGGTGGTCTTCGTGGACGGCTTCGACGCTCCGGCGATCATCCGCAACTCGACCGGGGGCTACGGCTACGACGCCACAGATGTGGCCGCGATCCGCTTCCGGGTGAACGAGCTGGGTGCCGAACGCATCATCTACGTCACCGACGCCCGGCAGGCACACCACTTTCAGCTGGTCTTCGCCGTCGCCCGGATGGCCGGATACCTGCCGGACGATGTGCAGGCGCAGCACGTCGGCTTCGGCATGGTGCTGGGGCCCGGCGGCACCCCGATCAAGACTCGTGACGGCGGCGCCGTCACCCTCGAAAGCCTCCTGGACGCCGCCGAGGAGCATGCGTCCCCCGAGATCGCGCTGGCCGCGATCAAGTACGCCGACCTGTCGAACAGCCTGCATAAGGACTACGTCTTCGACGCGGAGCGGATGACCCAGACCACCGGCGACACCGGACCCTATCTGCAGTACGCGCACTCGCGGTGCGCGGGCATCCTGCGCGAAGCCGCCGCTCGGGAGCTGACCTGGAGCATCGTCACGGTGCTGGACGAGCCGGCCGAGCAGGAACTCGCCTTGTGGCTGACTCGTTTCGGGGAGACCGTGCAGGCGGTGGCCGACGAGTTGACCCCGCACAAGCTGTGCACCTACCTGTTCGAGCTGGCTACCAAGTTCTCGACCTTCTACGAGAAGTGCCCGGTGCTCAAGAGCGAGGGTGAGGTTCAGACCTCCCGGCTGGCGCTGGTCGCCGCGACCAAGCAGGTACTGGCCACCGGCCTCGGTCTGTTGGGAATCGTCGCTCCCGAGCGGATGTAGCCCCGCCCGGGAACAGCCCACCGTCCGTTTGAGCCGTGCCGGGCGACCGGATGGTGCGTCGGATCGGCGTGCTGCGGCTACCTCAAACCAGCGGTCAGTTCTGCTTGTCCGTCAGTGTGTCGGCGGCGACCGCAGCGCCGACGATGCCGGCCTGATTGAGCAACTGCGCCGGCACGATCGGGGTCCGCAGGCTGAGCAGCGGCAAGAACTTCTCGTGGTTCTTCGACACCCCTCCGCCGACCACGAAGAGGTCGGGCCAGAAGTACCGCTCCATCGTCGAGTAATACTTCTGCAGCCGCTTCGACCAGCGGGGATAGCTGAGGTGCTCCAGGGCCTTCGCATTAGCCGACGCCTTGGTCTCGGCATCGATGCCGTCGATCTCGATATGCCCGAGTTCGGTGTTGGGCACCAGCGTGCCGTCCATGATCAACGAGGTGCCGATGCCGGTACCCAGCGTCGTCATGATGACCAGCCCGGGGTGGTCCTTGGCGGCACCGAAGTGCACCTCGGCCAGGCCGGCCGCGTCCGCATCGTTGATCAGCACAGTCTGACGTCCGAGCCGATCACTGAACAGCTGCTCGGCGTTCACTCCGACCCACGACGAGTGCAGATTCGCGATCATTGGGACGCTGCCGTGCACGACGGGGGCGGGTATGGCGATGCCGATCGGACCGTCACCGAGTTGGTCGGCGAACTTCTCGACGATCTGAGCCACCACGTCCGCGCAGGCCTTCGGGGTGGACTTCTTCGGGGTTGGGATGCGGAGACGGTCCGCACTCAAGGTACCGGTCGCGAGGTCGACGGGGGCACCCTTGATGCCGGATCCGCCGATGTCAATACCGAGTACAGGCTGGGATGCTGATGTCATGCGGTAATGCTATCGGCCAAGCCGCCGCCGGGTCAGCCGTTTCCCAGCACGCAGTGGCTCTGGTGAAGGTCAGCCGAGAGCGTCCGTGTCATGGCAGCCCCGAGCCGCCGATCGCGCCGTCGGAACCGGTGCCGACAGCGGGCGTGGTCACGGCGCGAGACCCTGCCCGCCGGTCCGGCGAAGAGCAGCGGTGGCGATGGCAGATGATGGGATCGCGTACAATTCATTTCGGCCTCTGGACGGTAGGAGGAGCGGGTATGGCCATCGAGGATGATGCGCTTCCCGGGGTGATGTTCATGGAACACCCGCTGGGACTGGCCGGCCAGGTCTACGACAGCCTGGTCGATCTGGTACTCAGCGGCCAGGTGAAGCCGCTGCAGCCGCTGCGCATTCACTCGCTGGCCGAGAGCCTGGGAGTATCCGCCACCCCGGTTCGAGAGGCGCTGGTGCGCGCCAGCGCCAGTGGGCTGGTGGTGCGCGAGAACAACAAGGGCTTCCGGGTTTCCCCGCGCCCGGGCATCACCCAGTTGGACGACCTGTTCGAGGCACGGCTCACCATCGAGACGAAGACCGCCTGGCTGGCCGCCTCGAACGTGGACGACCTCCTGATGAGCAAGCTGGAGGCCACCTGGAACTGTCAGCGCGAGCGGAGCACGGATCCCGACTTCGAAGGCTTCCGGGCATTCCTGGATGCCGATCACGATTTCCACGCTCACATCGCCCGGGCATCCGGCAACTATTATCTGGCGTCGGCCCTGGAGGCCATGGGTAGCCACGTGCAGCGGTTCCGGTCCTTCGACCAGGCGGTCGTCACCGATCATGAGCTGACCCTCGTCGAGCACCGCGCCATCATCCAGGCGCTGGGCAACCGCAATCCCGACGCGGCACAAGCAGCGATGGCGCTGCACCTGTCGAATCTGCGCACGCGCATCCGGCAGGAACGGCAGGCCGACGGCTCGCAGCCCCAGGCTGGGTAGGGTTATCCGCGGGGGTCGCGGACAACCCGACCCAAGTCCGGCCGCTGGCCCAGCAGCCGGTGCCGCACCCAGAACGGTTGGACGATCAGGCCCCGCCGCGCCAGCTCGACCAGCAGCCATCCGCCCAGCGCGGTGAGCACGACGATGGTCACTGCGGACGCCTCGATCCCGAACTGCCCGCCGCTCAGCCATGCCGGCCCAGTCAGCGACGACTGGACGAAGCCGTTGCCCTGCGCAGACGAGCCCGAGACCACGATGCCCAGCACCGGCCCCTGCACTACGTTCCAGGCGAAATGCAGCCCCATGACCGTCCACAGGCTGCGGGTGAACGCGTACAGCGCCGCGAACAGCACCCCGGCCTCCAGCGCGATCCCGATCGCCCCGAACCAGGTCGCCTCCGGATTGCCCAGATGGGCCGCACCGAAGACCAGCGCGCTGACGGCTATCGCGATCCAGCTGCCCAAGGTGCCCTCGACGAGCCTGAACAAGATGCCGCGGAAGGCGATCTCCTCGGTGATCGCCGCCGAGAATCCGAGACTGAGCAGTGCCGCCCACGGTGAGTAGCCGGCATTGAAACCCTCGATCCGGAACACTCCCAGCACACCGAGCAGCGTGGCGCAGCCGAGCATCAGCACCACGCCGAGCCCCAACCCGCAGAGCAGACCCCGCCCTGCCCGGGAAGCAGCCAGTTCGAACAGCGGGCGCCGCTGCTCGACGAAGCGTCCGACCAGCCAGTACGCCAGCACCACGCCGACGATCGCCGTCACCTGCACCAGGCCGGCGAAGCGGTCCAGGATGGCGTCGGTGGACATCCCCAGCGAGTTCAGGACGACCGTGGCGCCGAAGCCCACCACGATTGCGCCCACGACCAGGATCGCGGCGAAGGCCAGCAGCCGGACCAAACCGTTGTACCGCCAGCGCCGGATGGGCGGCACCGGGCGCAACGGCTGATCCGGTGGCAGCAGGTCGAGCGTCCGCAGTGGCCGGGGCTCGCCGAAGATCCGGTCGAGCAGGGCGGCCGGGCGTCCGCCCGACGACGGCGCCGGTACCTGCTGCGCGTCACGGTTCATGGACAAACCCCTATCACGCCCGCCTTTGCCCCTGATGAACTCGTCCAGCGGCGTTTTCTTGACGAACCCCTGCGATCCCTGGAATAACCCCAGCATCTCCATAGTTGAGTCAGGTGGACTCAAGGTCAAAGTTGAGTGCGTTAGACTCATGGTCATGACGCGGCTCGCTCGGACGTGAGCCACAAGAAGCTTAACGAAAGAACAGGAGCGTCCCACCCGGGACGCAACAGGAGGAAAACAACATGGCTCGTGCAGTTGGCATCGACCTCGGCACCACGAACTCGGTTGTCGCGGTGCTGGAAGGTGGCGAACCCACCGTTGTCCCCAACGCTGAGGGTTCGCGTACCACGCCGTCAGTAGTGGCGTTCGCCAAGGGTGGTGAAGTTCTGGTTGGTGAGGTCGCCAAGCGGCAGGCCGTGACCAACCCGGACCGGACGATCCGCTCGGTCAAGCGTCACATGGGCACCAATTGGACCACCGAAATCGACGGCAAGACCTATCGTCCGCAGCAGATCAGCGGCTTCGTGCTGCAGAAGCTGAAGAGGGACGCCGAGGCCTACCTGGGTGAGACCATCACCAACGCTGTCATCACCGTGCCCGCCTACTTCGGCGATGCCGAACGTCAGGCCACCAAGGAAGCCGGCGAGATCGCCGGGCTGACCGTCGACCGGATTATCAACGAGCCCACCGCGGCTGCCCTGGCATACGGCCTGGACAAGGCCGATCAGGAGCAGACGGTTCTGGTCTTCGACCTTGGTGGTGGCACCTTCGATGTCTCCCTGCTGGATATCAGCGAGGGCGTTTTCGAGGTCAAGGCGACCAAGGGTGACCCGCGACTGGGCGGCGACGACTGGGATCAGCGCATCATCGACTGGCTGGTGACCCAGTTCAAGAACAAGAACGGCATCGACCTGTCGAAGGACAAGATGGCCGGCCAGCGGCTGAAGGAAGCTGCGGAGCGCGCCAAGATCGAGCTCAGCCAGGTACAGAGCACCGAGATCAACCTGCCCTACATCACCGCTGGTGCCGAGGGCCCGTTGCATCTTGAGGAGAAGCTGACCCGCGCCGAGTTCCAGCGCATGACCCAGGATCTGCTGGATCGCTGCAAGGGCCCGTTCAACGCGGTGCTGTCGGACGCCAAGGTCTCGGTTTCGAAGATCGATCAGATCATTCTGGTCGGCGGCTCGACGCGTATGCCTGCTGTGCAGGATCTGGTCCGCGAACTGTCCGGCGGCAAGGAGCCGAACAAGTCGGTCAACCCGGACGAGGTCGTCGCGCTCGGCGCGTCCCTGCAGGCTGGTGTGCTGAAGGGCGAGGTCAAGGATGTTCTGCTGCTGGATGTCACTCCGCTGAGCTTGGGCATTGAGACCAAGGGTGGCGTGATGACCAAGATCATCGAGCGCAACACCACGATCCCGACCAAGCGTTCCGAGATCTTCACCACCGCCGAGGACAATCAGCCTTCGGTGATGATCCAGGTCTACCAGGGCGAACGTCAGTTCGCTCGGGACAACAAGTCGCTGGGCAACTTCGAACTGACCGGCCTGATGCCCGCTCCGCGCGGACTGCCGCAGATCGAGGTCACCTTCGACATCGACGCCAACGGCATCGTCCACGTCTACGCGAAGGACATGGCCACCGGCAAGGAGCAGTCGATGACTGTCACCGGCGGTTCGGCGCTGGGCAAGGACGAGATCGACAAGATGGTCAAGGATGCCGAGGCGAACGAGGAGGCCGACCGCAAGCGTCGCGAGAGCGTCGATATGCGTAACGAGGCCGACGCGCTGAGCTTCCGCACCGAGAAGATCCTCGAGGAGAGCGGCGACAAGATCCCCGACGACGTCAAGACCCCGGTCACTGAGGCCTTGGCCGCCCTGAAGGAAGCCCTGAAGGGTACCGACAACGATGATGAGGTTCGTTCCGCCATGGAGGATCTCAACAAGAAGTCGGCCGCCATGGGGCAGGCTGTCTACCAGGCCGCACAGGCTGAGCAGGCTGCTCAGGCTTCCGCGGGCGCCGAGGGTTCCGCCGAGAACAGCGGCGAAAACGATGACGACGTGGTGGACGCCGAGATCGTCGACGATGAGAAGAAGGACTGATCATTCATGAGTGAACCCGTGGACCAGGCAGCCAAGCCCGACGAGCTTCTTGACGAGGCCGGCGAGCAGGCTGGCCTGACCTCGGATGACGCTGGCCAGGCGGCTCCGGCTGATGCCGGGGCCGCCTCCGGCGCCGCCCCCGGCAGTGACGAGCAGATCGCTCAGCTGAAGGCCCTGGCTGCCGAGCGCACCGAGGACCTGCAGCGTGTCCATGCCGAGTACGTCAACTACAAGAGGCGCGTCGACCGTGATCGCGCACTGGCCCGTCAAGGTGGTATCGAAGCGCTGCTGCGCGACCTACTGCCGGTCTTCGATTCGATCACCGCGGCCGAGAAGCAAGGCGAGCTGACCGGAGGCTTCAAGCTGACTGCGGACGAACTGTCCAAGGTCACCAAGGTGTATGGACTCGAGTCGTTCGGTGCTCCGGGCGATGAGTTCGACCCGCGGCTGCACGAAGCCCTGATGCAGGTGCCCGACCCGAACGTCACCGAGATGGTCGTGCGTGAGGTCATGCAGAACGGCTTCCGCATCAACGATCAGGTGGTTCGTCCGGCGCGCGTGGTCGTCTCGGTACCGGCCGAGTGACGTGACCAGACTGGAAAGGAGGTAGGGCGATGAGCCAAAAAGACTGGATGGAGAAGGATTACTACAAGATCCTCGGTGTCCCCAAGGACGCCAAGCCTGAACAGATCAAGAAGGCGTTCCGTAAGATCGCCCGCGAGAACCATCCTGACCAGCACCCCGGCGACAAGAAGGCCGAGCAGCGCTTCAAGGAAGCCTCCGAGGCCCACGATGTGCTGAGCGATCCGAGCAAGCGCGCCGAGTACGACGAACAGCGCAGCTTGTTCGGATCGGGCGGCTTCCGCTTCCAGCGTCCCGGGCCTGGGCCCAGTGCCTCCGGCGGGATGGGCGGCGAGAACGTCTTCCGTACCAACGTGGGCGACGCAGGTCTGGGTGATCTGCTCGGCAATCTGTTCGGCCAGGCGGGCGGCACGTCGTCGGCCAGACGGACGCAGACCCGTTCACCGCGCCGCGGCGCCGACATCGAGGGCGAAGTCACCATCGGCTTCAACCAAGCTGTCGAGGGAGCCACGGTCGGCGTCCAGATGGTCAGTGAGGAAGCCTGCCAGGCCTGCCACGGCACCGGCGCGAAAGCCGGCACGTCGCCGCGGGTCTGCCCGACCTGTCAGGGCTCGGGCGTTCAGCAGGCGAGCGCGGGTGGTCTGTTCCAGATGACCGAGCCGTGCAGCGAATGCCACGGCCGTGGCCTGATCGTGGACGATCCCTGCGAGGTCTGTCACGGCAGCGGCCGGGCACAGAGCCGGCGCACCATGCAGGTCCGGATCCCCGAAGGGGTCTCGGACGGGCAGAAGATCCGCATCAAGGGCAAGGGTTCTCCCGGCGAGAACGGTGGCCCCAACGGCGATCTGTATGTGATCGTGCACGTGCGTCCGCACCCGATCTTCGGGCGCAACGGCGACAACATCACGGTCACCGTGCCGGTCACCTTCACCGAGGCCGCGCTGGGCGCCGAGATCGAGGTGCCGACCCTGGGCGGCGGCAGCGTCAAACTGCGGGTGCCCGCAGGGACCCCGAACGGACGCACCTTCCGGGTGCGTGGTCGCGGTGTCGCCAAGGGCAACGGCCAGAAGGGTGACCTGCTCGCCACGATCGAGGTGCAGGTGCCGCCGATGCTGAATGACGAGGCCCAGCAGGCGCTGCGCACCTTCACCGATGTGGCGCACCAGTCGAATCCGCGCGCGGATCTGTTGGCGAGCAACCGATGAGTGCGGGGATGCTGCCCGAGGTCATGGACCCCGACGGCCCGATCTTCAGTATTTCGGTAGCAGCTTCCCTGGCCGAGATGCATCCGCAGACCCTGCGGCAGTACGACCGGCTCGGGCTGGTCATCGCGAGCCGCACCAAGGGCGGCGGGCGGCGTTATTCGCCGCGCGATATCCAGCGGCTGCGGCTGATCCAGCGGCTCTCCCAGGAAGGCATCAACCTCACCGGGATCCGCCGGATCCTCGCACTGCAATCCGAACTCGAGGAAGCTCAGCGCCGCATGGACGACATGACCGAGCTGGTGCGCCGGCTGGTCGAGCAGCACGAATCGCAAGGACGGCGGATCTTCTCCGCCGGTTCGACCGGAAACGTTGCCCAGGGACGGTTCTACCATCCCCGGCTCGCCCTGCCGGGCCGCTGAAGCCGGCCTCGAGCAGCGATCGCCGATAGTTCCACCACACAGGCCCCGGAGCCGTGACTCGTTCAGTCAGCTCCGGGGCCTGTGCTCTGCCCGGCCGCGCCGGCTCACCCCCGCCGACGCCGATGATCCGACCACGGACGCGGCGACTAGGCTGATGGGATGAAGTTCCGAGACCACCACGCGTCCTGTCATGGATTCAATCCGGTCCGTCCCTCCGGCGGTGAGTGGACGCACGCGATGATGCTGCATGATGGCAGCACCGTCTACGCGGACACCGCGGCCGAGATCGTCGAGGAGATGATGCCCGGTCTCGACTCGCTCGATGAGCCGGCCAGGAGTCAGGCCCGGATCCGTCATGCCGCGCGGACCGCGGCCGTCGTCCAGCAGATGGTCATCGACCGCGCACGCTACGAGGGCACATTCGACCCGGACGACGCAGAAGTGGCGCCACTCGTGCAGATCCTGGTGACCGACAAATCGCTGTCGCTCAGCCTGGAGCTGCCCCAACACCCCGGCGAGCCCGCCGACTGGCTGCCGGTGGTGCCGCTGGTGCTGCTGGCCACCAGCTATGCACCGACCACGGAGTATCCGCGGATCGGCGGGAATGTCATCTGGATCGATCCGGCGACCGACGAGAGCTATCTGGCGTCGCTGAACGCGACCGGGCTGTTCAGCTACTGGGCCGCCGAGACCGCTGGGACGCTCAGCAACAGCTAGGCTCGCAAGGAGCATCCCCCACCAAGCAGTACCCCAACGGAGAGGACGAGAATGAGTTGGCTGGTCACCGGCGGAGCCGGATACATCGGTTCGCATGTGGTGCAAGCATTCCTGGACGCCGGGATCACCCCGGTCGTGATCGATGATCTGTCGAGCGGGCACGCCGACTTCGTCCCCAAGGGCGTGGTCTTCGTTCAGGGAACGATCCTCGATACCGACCTGGTCACCCGGACTCTCACCGAGAATGCGTGCGAAGGTGTCGTCCATCTCGCCGGTTTCAAGTACGCGGGCGTGAGCGTCAGCAGGCCGCTGCACACCTACGACCAGAACGTCACCGGAACCGTCTCGCTGCTGCGGGCGATGCAGTCGGTCGGGGTGCACAACTACGTCTTCTCCAGCTCGGCGTCGGTCTACGGCACCCCGGACGTCGATCAGGTCACCGAACAGACCCCGACCGCCCCCGAGTCGCCGTACGGTCAGACCAAGCTGATCGGCGAGTGGCTGGCCGGCGACATCGCCAAGGTCGATCCGCAGTGGCGCTACACGAATCTGCGCTACTTCAACGTGGTCGGCTCCGGTTCGGACGCCCTCTACGACACCAGCCCGCACAACTTGTTCCCGATCGTCTTCGACGCGCTGCTCGCCGGCCGCACCCCGAAGATCTTCGGCGACGACTACCCGACCCCGGACGGCACCTGCGTGCGTGACTATGTGCATGTCGCGGACCTGGCGATCTCGCATGTCGCCGCCGCGAAAGCGATGGCCGCCGGCACGGGCCTGCAGGTCGCCTACAACCTGGGCAGCGGGGACGGTTCCAGCGTCGCCGAGATCATGTCGGCGATCGCCCGGGTCACCGGCGTCGATTTCACTCCGGAGATCGCGGCCCGGCGACCCGGAGACCCCGCCCGGATCGTCGCCAACGGCGACGCGGCGGCGCGCGATATCGACTGGAAGATGCGCTACACCCTGGACGAGATGGTCTCCTCGGCCTGGAGCGCTCGGCAGGCTCACCAGTCCTGAACTCGGCGGTTCTGAACTCGATGGTTCTGAACTCGATGGTTCTGGATTCGGCAGTTCTGAACTCGGCGGTCCTGAACCTCTGAACTCAGCGGCCCTGAACCGGCTGACCTGCCGAGGGCGGCTGGCCGGGTTGCGGTCCGGGCGGTGACGGCTGTGCCGCTGGGCCCACGATCCACGGGGGTTGGTCGGGCAGGTGCAGCAGTGACAGCTCGGGATTCGAACGGGCGGCTCGCATCCGGTCCAGCTCGCTCATCGCCAATGCCCGGGCATCGGCCTGATCCAGATGCTGGCAGACCACATCGACCGGGCCCGGTGTGGTGTGTGCCTGCACATCGGCCAGCCCCAATCGCCGCTGGATGACTCCTTGCCGGATGCGCACCGACTGCACCCGGGCATGCGGGACGATCGACGTGCGCCTGCGCAGCAGCCCGCCCGCGGCGACCAGCACCCGATCGTCGTAGCCCCAGAAGTAGGTCTGCGCGTCCAACCAGCGCAGCCAGCGTGCACGCTGGGGGATCGGATGCATCCTGATCGCGGGCATGTTCAGCCTGGGCCACAGGGTGCGCAAGACGACATCGACGTCGGCGCCCGGCCCGACCGGCAGCAGCAGGTTCGCCGGGACATGCTCACTGGATTCACTGGGCAGGCCGAGCACATCGATGCGGACCCGGTACCAACCGAAGGCCCGCCACAGCAGCGGCTGGCTGATGTCGACGGCCTGCACCCGGTTGCGGGGGATCGTCTGGCTGGTCAGCGAGGTGAGGCCCGACGCGGTGCGCAGCCCGCCGTCCGGGGTCATGCTGAGGACGAAGTTCCACTCGTTGCGCAACCGGTTGAGCACCATCGCACCCATCGCGAGCAGCCACGGCAGCAGGATCGATGTCGACAGCAGACCGATCGGCTGGTCGTTCCAGATCGACCAGCCGACCACCCCGGCGATCAGAATCAGTAGGAATACCGTCGAATTGGTGACCACCATGGACGCCAGCAGTCGCGCCGGTGGCACGGTCACGATCCGGCGATCAGCCGGGGAGGCGTCGGTGAACGCGGTGCCGACGGGAACCTGCGCCGCCTCGGCCACGGTGGTGCGGGTGCCGTGCGCGCGGGTGATCAGGTAATCGCGCAGCTGGTAGGCGCGCTTGCGGGAGAGGTACTCGATGGTTGCATTCGAGCCGCCGCCGCCCACGTCGATGCGCAGCGCCGCCAGGCCCAGCAGCCGGGCGATCAGCGGCTGGGTGACGTCCACCGACTGAATCTTGGTGAAGGCGATCTTCTCCGAGCGCTGCGAGATGAAGTTGTGCTCGATGCGCACCTGCTCGTCGTCGATGATGAAGCTGGTGAAGCGCCATGCCAGATAGCCGGCCCCCAGTGAGACGGCAAGCACGAGCACGAGGATGCCTGCCGGAACATACCAGTAGGTGGCGATGGTCTGCCAGCCGCCGGCCTGGGCCTGCCGGAGGATGTCCGGGACGTCGCGCAGAATGAAGTAGCCGACCGCCAGCAACGCGATCCAGCTCTTGGCGATCGGGGTCAGTGGATGCGGATGCTCCAGGACCGGGGCATATCCGGATTGTGGTCCGGACGGCGTCCCAGCCTGGTGGGGCTCGCCGGTCTGCGAGGGCGGGCCGGGTTGAACCAGTTGGTCAGGGTGAACCGGTTGGTCAGGGCGAACCGGCTGGTTGAGGTGGACTGGTTGGTCGGGCCGAACCGGTTGGTCGGGACGAAGCGGCTGGTCAGGGCGAACCGGTTGGTCGGGACGAAGCGGCTGGTCGAGGTGAACTGGTTGGTCGGGGCGAACCGGCTGGTCAGGACCGACAGACCCGTCCTGGTATCCGGGACCCGGATCGGTGCTGCTCACAGCCCGGTCGCCTGCATCTCGCCGCGTTCGGTGAGCCGGTCACGCAGCGCGGCGGCCGCGTCGGGATCGAGGCCGGGGATGACGGCGTCCGACTGCGCGGAGGCTGTTACCAACGCCACCGTGGCCACCTTGAAGGCACGATCCAGCGGGCCCGCCGAGATGTTGACGGCCTGCATGCGGCCGTACGGTACGACCGTCAGTCGCCGGTTGAAGATGCCCGACTTGATGTAGAGATCGGATTCGCGTTCGGCGTACGCCCAGGACCGAGCGATCGCACCCTGGCGCCAGAAGCGCCAGATGGCGAGCCCGGCGCAGATCGCGATGCTGGCGATCAGGGCCCAGTACAGCTGGCGCGGAGCCTGCTCGAAAACCAGCAGGGTGATGGCTTGCGGAGCGATGATAATCAGCGCCAGGATCAGCCAGCTGATCGCCGACAGCAACCGGCGCAGACTTGCGTAGCGGGCAGACACCGGCGTCCAGGCTTCGGTGGGAGGAGCGAACAGGGCGACCTGGGATCTGTCCATCTCAGAAGTTGCCCTGGATGCGGTCGCTCAAGGTGATGTGTTTGCTGCCGTAGACGATCACTTCACCGAAAACGAGGGTGCCTGTCAGGGTGAGCTTCGGGCTGCCGGGCTGGGGTGGGCTGAGCTTCTTCAGCTTGATGTCCGACCCGAAGGTGCGGGTCTCGTCGACGATGACGGTGCCTTTGGGCACCCAGATCTTCACATCGCCCATGAAGCAGCTGAGGTCGATGACGACGTTGAGCGACTCGAAGACCGCCTCACGCATGTCGAGTTTCACCGTGCCCAGTGTCGAATTGACCGTCAGGCTCGGTGGCACGATCCACGCGCCGTCGCGCTGTTTGGTGCCGAGCACGGCGCTGACCGAATTCGTCAGATAGTGCGTCGGTGCGACGGCTTGGGGATTCGTTTGTGGAAGTACCAGATCATCGGCGTGGTGGGCGTCCTGGATGTTCCGCTCACTGTTCTCGGGCTGGCGGAACTGCGGCTCGTCGTTCATCGGCTGACCGGTCATACCTCCATCGTCTCAACTGGGAGTCAGCCGTTCAACGTCCGGCACAAACAGGCCGGACGTTGAACGGATTGGTCGACGGCGGCTCGGCGCGTCGTCCGATCAGCCGAGCGCGGCGATCGCGGCGTCGTAGTCGGGTTCGGTCTTGATCTCGGGCACCAGCTGGGTGTAGCTGATCGTGCCGTCGGTGTCGATGACCACCACCGAACGGGCGAGCAGACCGGCCATCGAGCCGTCGGCGATGGTCACCCCATAGTCCTCGCCGAAGCTGGAACGGAACGCGGAGGCGGTGATCACGTTGTCGATGCCTTCGGCGGCGCAGAAACGCCCCGCCGCGAACGGCAGGTCCTTGCTGATGGCGAGGACGACGGTGTTGTCGAGTCCGGCAGCGAGTTCGTTGAACTTGCGGATGCTCATGGCGCAGATGCCGGTGTCCAGGCTCGGGAAGATGTTCAAGACGATGCGCTTGCCGGCGAAATCGTCCAGGGTGATGGTGCTCAGATCTGAGCCGACGAGTTCCACCGCGGGCGCGGGAGTGCCCACCGCGGGGAGTTCGCCGACGGTGGAGATGGGCTGAGAAGCTAACGTGATACTGGCCATGGCTTCATTGTCGTGGGGATGCCCAAGCGCAGGGGAGGGTTTCGCCGTCGGCTTAGGCCGGCGGGACGCGCCTGGCTGGGATATCGATCGCGGCTATCAACTTGGCTATCTCACGCCCTATCACGGTCTGGCGTTGAGGCGGCGGATTCCATGTCTGACTAGGTGGAGCGGGCGACGGGAATCGAACCCGCGTGTCCAGCTTGGGAAGCTGGCGCTCTACCATTGAGCTACGCCCGCAGGGCGTTGAGGCAACGACGCGGTTGAGAGTCTAGCGCATTCGCGCGGATGCTGCGTCCTGGTTGGGATGCGTCGGCGGTTCGCTGTCGGGATTGAATCGGCTTGTCGATGTGACAAGCCGAATCTTCGGCAGCCGGCAGTCAGTCGTCCCAGTGCTCGCGGACCTCGGCGGCGACCTTCTGGAAGACCGCGGCGCTCACGCTCCCACTCGCTCGGCGCACGTACGCCGGGTCGATCCGGACGATGCGGTCGGTGCGCACCTCGCTGACGCGGCGCTGCTTGTCCCACTCGCCCGAGCCGATCTCGACCCAGTAGCGGCCGGCACGGCGCTCCTGCTCGGCGTCCCGGTCGTGGTCCTGGCTGGTCGCGGGCAGGCCGAGCAGCCAGCCGCTGTGCGCGCCGATCAGCAGGACCGGCCGGTCCTTGCCCTGGCTCGGGTCTTCCTCGTACGCGATCCATGTCCAGACCATCTGCCCGGACGCGAAGCCCCCCGGCCCCTTCGCCTGGTAGCGCATCTCGGGCAGGCCGTCGAAGTCCGCGGCGGGTTGCCCGGTGCCGGCGGCCGGCCGCGCGGTGGGCGCCTGGCTTGTCGTCCGAATGGCTGCGGTCTTGGTCGCCGAGGTGTTGTCGTGCAGCAGCCTGCCGGCCAGCCGGGCCAGCGACTCGAAATCGCTCCAGCGCATCAGCGGAACCGTGGTGCCGGACCGTAGGCCACCTTCGTCTTCGGCACGATGGCCGGACGCGGCGGATTGGCGAAGTGATCATAGGCGTCGAAGTACCGTTTGGCCTGCGGCAACCAGATCAGGCCGGTGCCGATCGCGGCGAAGATCAACGCCAGCCACGACCACGGGATCATGAAGAAGGCGAGCAGGCTCGTCGCGCACGCCGCGAACCCGGCGAAGCGGCTCCACAAGGCACCGTGCCAGGCGTTGTATCCGGCCAGGGCGGGCCCGGCGGTCATGATGACGCCGATGATGGCCATCACGCAGACCAGCACCACCGAGCTGCCCGAGCCCGGACGCGGATCGAACAATTCGATCAGTTTCGAACTGGTTGCGAAGTTCTCGATGTGGATCGCCACCCACCAGTACCACCAGTAGGTGACCACAGCCACCACGGCTGAGCAGGTGAAGGCGGCCACCGCGCCCACGATCACGGGTGGACGCCTGGGCTCCCCGGTTCGCTTGCTCAACGGATAGCCGGCCAGTTCGGCCGCGATCGGGGGCAGCGAGACGATCGGCTCCTCAGGCGCATCACCAAGACCCTCGCTGGGGGCGGTATCCGTGCCCGGCGCTTGCTGCCTGGCTGGGGCGGCGCTCTCCGGATCGCTAGCGGGCCCCGCGGGGGTCGGGTTGGTGTTGGCTGGCTCGGTGGCGGTCGGCCCGGTGGCGGTTGGGTCGGAAGCGGTTGGGTCGGTATAGGTCAGGTCAGTCGCGGCCGGGTCGATGGCGGTCTGGTCGGCGCCGGTCAGGTCGGAGGCGTTCTGGTCGGCGCCGGTCGGGCCGGAAGCGGTCGCATCGGTGTCGATGGGGTCGGCAGCGCGACGGGTCGGGTGATAGGTGCCATGCTGCTCGGTCATCGACTGTCTCCTGCCCACGGCGCGTCCGCGATCGTGCACGTTCGCGCTCCAGACTAGCCGCACTCGCACGGCGTGGACTCCGCGGCAGCGGGGGCCCGGCCAGCCGGCAGGGGGTTTGGCGCCGCGAGGTCAGCTGGTGACGACGGCGTGAGCGCGAGCACGAGAATGGGGGAGACAGGCCGGACGATAAGCTGGCCGCCATGAGTCCCGCACCGCGATGGCCCGTCGTCCTCTTCGATTTTGATGGCACCCTGCTCAATACGATCGACGGAATCGTGGCCAGCTACATCTACACCTGGCAGACGGTCTCCGGACGCCAGGTCGTCCGCTCGGAGATCCTGCCGTGGATCGGCCGCACCCTGGCCGACGTCTTCGCCGACGAGGATCCCGCGAACGCCGCCGAGCTCGAGGACGTCTACCTCAGCCACAACGCGGCGACGCTGGCCAACGCAGTGAGGCAGTACGACGGCATCTCGGAGTTGGCGCAGGAGCTGGTGGATGCCGGCATCCGCACCGGGGTGGTCACATCCAAGCGTCGCCGGAACGTACTGACCGGCATGCAGCTGGCCGGGCTGCCCAGCGAGATGGTGCTGGCCTGCGCGATGGACGATACCGATCGTCACAAGCCGGATCCGACGCCGCTGCTCACCGGACTGGCCGCACTGGACGCCCCCGTCGAAGGCAGCCTCTATATCGGGGACGCCATTTACGATCTGCAGGCCGCCGCAGCTGCCGGCATGGACGGGATCGGTGTCACCTGGGGCGCTGGCAGCCCCGCCGCGCTGCGCGCTCAGCCGCATGTCGCCGTCGTCGACACGGTCTCGCAGTTGCGCGATCACCTGATCGGTTGAGACGCCAGGGCGTGACTGATCTTCTTCAGTTGGGCCCAAAACCGTCGAATCGGCCGGTTTGGATCGATCTAACCCCGCAAGTGAAGAAGATCAGTCACTCGCATGCGCGAACAAGAGAAAGGGGTGGACGCGAACTACGTCGCGTCCACCCCTTTCAAAGCGGCGAACCTCACTGAGGCCTGAAACAGCCAGGCCGGCGAGCCGCACTCACTTGACGGCAGCGTCCTTCGCCGCGGCCGCGGCAGCGGTCGCGCGATCGGCGGCGTCAGCAGCTTGAGCAGCGGCCTTCTTGGCTTCCTCGGCAGCGCCGGCGGCCTTCTCGGCGGCCTCCTGCGAAGCGCTCTGAGCCCGGGCGGCCGGGCCCGCGGCACCGGCTGCCTTGTCGATCTTCATCGTGCCGGTCTCGAGCAGGTTCTCATGCCAGCTGAGCGCCTTGGACAACACATGCGGGGTGTGAATGCCCTTGCTGACCGACAGCGCCTCCTTGTAGTAATCCCACAGCTGCTCGCGGTAGTCCGGATGGGCACAGTTCTCGATGATCAGCTTGACGCGCTGCCGCGGGGCCAGGCCGCGCAGATCCGCCAGCCCCTGCTCGGTGATGATGACCATGACATCGTGCTCGGTGTGGTCGACGTGGCTAACCATCGGCACGATCGCGGAGATGTTGCCGCCCTTGGCCAGCGACGGGCTGACGAAGATCGAGTAGCCGGCGTTGCGGGCGAAGTCACCCGAGCCGCCGATGCCGTTCATCATCTTGGTGCCCATGATGTGGGTCGAGTTGACGTTGCCGTAGATGTCGGCCTCGATCATGCCGTTGGTGGCGATGACGAACTGGCGGCGGATCACCTCGGGGTGGTTCGACACGTCCTGCGGGCGCAGAATGATCTTGCCGTGGTACTCCTTGGCATGATCATTCATGTGATGGGCCATGGTGGGCGACAGTGAGAACGCGGTCGCCGAGGCCACATCGATCTTGCCGGCGTCGATCAGCTCGATCATGCCATCCTGGATGACCTCGGTGTAGCTGGTCATGTGCTCGTACGGCGCGTCCATCAGGCCTGCGAGAACGGCATTCGCGATGTTGCCGACGCCCGACTGCAGCGGCCACAGGGTCGAGGGCATCCGGTGCGCCTTGACCTCCATGTCGAAGAAGTTGAGCAGATGGGCCGCGATCGCGCGGGAGTCATCGTCCAGCGGCTTGAACGGCGTGTTGCGGTCGGGGTCGTTGGTCTCGACGACGGCGACGACCTTGCTCGGATCAACCCGGAAGGTCGGACGCCCGATGATGTCACCGGGGTGATTGATCGGGATCGGCTCGCGGCGAGCCTTGATGTCCATGCCGTAGTAGACGTCGTGCAGGCCGTAGAGATCATCGGTCTGCCAGGAGTTGACCTCGATGATGATCTTGTCAGCGATATCGAGGTAGGTGCGGTTGTTGCCGATGGAGGAGCTAGGGATGATGTCGCCCTCCTCGGTGATGGCCGTGGCCTCGATCACCGCGAAGTCCAGCGAGCCGAAGAAGCCCATGTTGATGAGCTTCTGGAGGTGCGACAGGTGGATGTCGCAGTAGTTGGTCGTACCGTCGTTGATCTTGGCCCGCAGGTGCGGGTCGGACTGGTACGGGGTGCGGAAAGCCATGCCACCGGTGTCTGCGAGCACACCGTCCAGCTCGGGCGCCGTCGAGGCGCCCGTGAACGCCTTGATGGTGAAGTCCTCGCCGCGCGAGCGCGCCTCGGTGATGCGCGCGGCCAGGGCACCGGGGATCTCCTTCGGGTACCCCGAGCCGGTGAACCCGGAGAAGCCGATCGAGGCCCCGGGGTGGATGAGGGCCGCGGCGTCTGCGGCGCTCATGACCTTGGCGGCGAACGCTGGGTTCGCGATGCGAGCTGACATTGCTCCTCCTGTCGAAAAACCTACGGCTAAAAGGTTATCGGTTTGGATCTGGCTGGTGATCAGGGGGTCGGTCCCGGGCTAGCGCGGGAGACGTTGCGTGGGCCGGATGACCAGACCGGTGCGCAGTTTCGGGGTGAAGAAGGTGGACTTCGGAGGCATCAGCAGCCCCTCACGAGCAGTCCGCTCGATCTCGGCCAGCGAGGTCGGACGGATCAGCACCGCTCCGGCGTGCCCGCCGAACGGCCCGGTGCCCGCGTTGTCGAGTTCGGCGAGTACTTCGTCCAGGCCGTGCTGGTAGCTGACCTGGGCCTTGCTGCCCGACAGCGCGTGTTCCAGCCAGGCTCCGTCGAGCGCGCGCACGCCGTTGAATGCTCCCGGACGCGCCACCAACCAGCTGGGCTCACCCTTGGGGTCCAGCAGCACCAGGCGTTCGGTCTCCACCATCTGGGCGAGGGTCGCCGGGCTGAGCGGCTCGGTCATCGGTTCGATGGTGAAGCTGCCCGACAGGGCATTCTTCAGTTCGTCGAAGGACAAGCCGTCGTAGATACGGTGGATGGCCTCGATCGACAGCTGGTCGTCCACCAACTCGTTGATGAAGGTCAAGGTCAGTTCGGCGGCGGTGTCCTTGCGCCCGGTCGCCTTGCGAACCATGTCGCGGTAGACCCTGGAGACGCCATAGCGGTGGTGGCCGTCGGCGATCAGCACGTCGTCGGAGCCGATGATTTGCCGGATGGCCGCGATGCGGTCGGGGTCGGTCACTCGTTCGGCGCGGTGGACGACTCCGTCGACCTCGATCTGGCCGATCGGCTCGCCGGGCTCGGCCAATGCTGCCGTCAGGCCGGACGCCAGTGACAGCCCCCACACCGGGGAGAGGTTGGCTGCGGTTGCGATGGTCAGGTCGAGGCGGTCGGTGCTGGCCTTCTTCGTGGTCTTCTCGTGCGGCAACACGCCGCCGGCGCCCTCGTCCACGACTTCGAGGCCACCCAGGACGCCCGAGATGGTGCGCTGGGTACCGGTGGCGTCGACCGTGTCCATCCGGTAGATGGTGAATGACGGTTCGGAATCGCGCTCCAGGATGCCCTTCTCGAGCCACTCCCAGAGCAGGTAGGCGGCCACCTTGTAGCGGTCGGAGCCACCGCGCGGCACGTCGATCCAGGTGATGTTGTGCCGACTTCGGCGGCCGAGCTCGATGACGTCGTCGTCGGAGAGCACATCGTAGGGCGGGGCGATGACCTCGTCCCAGTTGACGTTCGAGGCGTAGCGAATGGCGTTGAACGGTTCGAATCGTGGCACGGACACTACGCTAGCGGGCCGATGCGGCGCGTGGGGCCGGGCGGTCGGCGTTCGTCCGAAAAGTGAGGTGCGGGTCGCTCAGCTGATCGCGATGACCAGGGCAGCGAGGCTCATCGCGATCTCCAGTAGGCCGATCTGCAGCGGCCGGGGACGCCGCGGCGGGGGGTCGGTCGCGGGCGGCACGGTGACGCGGCGGGTCTCGGCGGCTGTGGCGGAGTGCGGTGGGAACTGGGTGGTGCTGCCGGAGATGGACTGGGTGGTGCTGTTGGAGGTGGACCGGGTGGCGGGCGGCGCGGACAGCCACCAGGTGCGGGCGGTGCAGACCGCGAAAAAGACCGGCCAGGCCGGGGTCAGCAGCTTTGCCGCCGCTGCGGCAGTGGTCAGCGCCATGAACGCGACGTGCCAGATGATGGAGTCGCGTCTTGCCTGCCGGTTTCCCCACTCGCGGATGAGGGACTTCACATGCCAGACCGTGCCCGCGTAGTAGCCGAAGAGCGCGACGAAGACGGCGATATCGCGCAGCGCGTCTTCGGGACTGGACACGATCTGCGATGGACTGGTGAATCGGATCACCACTCCCATCCCCACGGCCAGTGCGACGGTCGCCAACCCGCTGGTGACCGAGCGGTCCTGTTTGCGGGAGGCCTGCCAGATCGCCCAGGCCATCAGCGGCAGGGCGACCGGCAACCAGCCCAGCAGTGGCCGGCCACCGAGGACGATCACCAGGACCGCGGTGACCGCGGTGATCGCCGTGTACGTGATCAGTGCCGGACGAAATCCGGCGCGGCGTGCCGGGGCGGCGTGCAGCCACAATCCGAGCGCGTTGAAGGCGAAGTAGGCGGCGAATTCAGCCGCGGCCAGCGGGATGAGCCACGCACCCCCAGGCTCGCCGGCCCGCGATCTCAGGACCACGCCGACGATGAAGGGGACGATCAGCATCGCCCACGCGCCGTGCTGGTTCGGCAGCCAGCCGCGCGCCGCGGTAGATCTGCGCGGGCGCCGGCGCGATGTCGTTGGCCTGTGAGTCATCGTCCTAGCTTAGGTGCACCTAAGCGGTTGTAAGCAGTGGGGTCTGCAGCCCCGCCCCCGGCAGCGGTTGGCACGGACGAGGCGGTCAGCGTCCGACCGGTTTGACGAAGGGGAAGGTCAGGACCTGACGGATGGTGCTGCCGGTGATCGCCATGATCAGCCGGTCCAGGCCGATGCCCAGTCCGCCGGTCGGCGGCATACCGAGCTCCAGTGCGCTGAGGAAGTCCTCGTCGATCTCCATCGCTTCCGGGTCGCCCTGCGCGGCCAACCAGGATTGCTCGGCCAGCCGGGAACGCTGGATCAGCGGATCGGCCAGCTCGGAGTACGCAGTGCCCAGCTCCATGCCACCGGCCACCAGATCCCAGCGTTCCACCAGCCCCGGCTTGCTGCGATGCCGGGCGGTCAGCGGCGAGCTCTCCTCCGGGAAGTCGGTGTAGAAGGTGGGAAAGACCGTCGTCTTCTCGACCAGCACACCGTAGATCTCCTCCAGCACCGCGCCCGGACCGAGCCCCTCCTTCAGGTCGATGTTCAGATTGCGGGCGATCTCGATCAGATCGTCCAGATCGGTATGAATGCTGACCTGGCGGCCGAGCTTGGCCGAGACGGCCTCCGAGACCGGCACGACCGGCCAGTCACCGCTGACATCGGTCAGCTTCAGCGAGCCATTCGCATCACGCAGCGGCAGCATCGCGCTCCCGTGCACGGCGATGGCGGCATTCTGGATGATCCGCTGGGTGAGCAGCCGCATATCGACGTAGTCGGCCAGCGGTTGGTAGGCCTCCACCACGGTGAACTCCGGATTGTGGGTGTTGTCGACGCCCTCGTTGCGGAAGTTGCGTCCGATCTCGAAGATCGGGCCCATGCCGGCCACCAGCAGCCGTTTCAGGGGCAGTTCGGGCGCGATGCGCAGCACCAGATCGGTGTCGTAGGCGTTGATGTGCGTGCGGAAGGGACGAGCAGTCGCCCCGCCGTTGGTGGTACCCAGAATCGGCGTCTCGACCTCGGAGAATCCCTCGTCCAGCAGGGTCTGCCGCACCGCCGCGATGCCCCGGCTGCGGGCCAGCAGCAGATCGAGCTCGGACGGATTGATGAGCAGATCGAGCGAGCGGTTGCGTGCCCGCGTCTGCGGGTCGGCCAGTCCCTGCCAGGGCACCGGATGCACCGCCTTGGCGAGCATCGTCCACCCGGTGACCAGCAGGGACGCGGTGCCGTTGCGGGATTGCCCGGGTTTGCCCGTGGCGTCGATGATGTCACCGGAATCGACCAGCTGAGCGAACTGGTGTACCTGGTCGCGTCCGAGCGTCTGGGCGTCGAGCAACAGCTGCAGGTTGACACCGTGGTCGGTCAGGTCTGCGAAACAGACTCCGCCGTGATCGCGGATGCGGCGCACCCGTCCGGCCACCGGCCGCCCATCGGCCCCGGCAGCACCCGGTTTCAGGGACGACAGCCAGACCGATGTCCGGTGGCCCACCGGGTACCCGGGCCGCCCGGCCGCCTCGAGCGCGGCCAGATGTGTCAGCCGCTGCCGGGTCTGGTCGGATCCCCGTGAATGCAGGTCGGTCTCCGGCGGCGGCGGGGTCTCGATCTGTTCCAGCTCGGCGAGTTGCTCGGTGGTGAACTCGAGCTTGTCGGGCTGCTGAGACTTCATGAACGGCACCCGCAGGAAGCCCTCGGCGATCAGGCAGGCGACGGCCACTTGCAGGATGGTCAAGGGATTGGCCAGCGCGACATAGCGGGGCGTCCATTGCGGGTTGTACTTGGAGTTCGCTCGGTACAGGCTCTGAATCTGCCAGAACCGATCGAGCAGGCCCAGCACTTGCGAGTTCACCTTGCGGTAGGCGGGGGCAGCGACGTCTTCTGCTTCGGCGAAGACCTGCCGGAAGAACGCGAAGTTCAGCGAGACATGCTCGATGCCGTGGTCGCCGCACCAGCTCATCAACTCGGCGACCAGGAAATCGTTGGTGCCGTTCGGCGCATCCGGGCTGCGGCGCATCAGATCCAGCGACAGTCCGCGGCGTCCCCATGGCACGAAGCTCTGCAGCGCCACCATCGTGCCGGCCGGATCGTGCACGGTGGCCACCACCGTGCGACCGTCGGCTGGATCGCCGAAACGCCCGAGCGCCATGGAGAAGCCGCGTTCATCGCCCTCGCGCCATTCGTCGGCTGCCTTGCCGATCGCCGCCAGTTCGTCGGCCTCCAGGTCTGCGGTGTGCGTGATACGGACGGTCAGCCCGTCGCGGCGGGCCCGGTTCACCGAGCGCCGCACCTCGGTCATCGCGGTCGAGTCGAGCCGGAATCGCTCTGTGGTGAGGATCGCCTCATCCCCCAGCTGCAGAATGCCGTAGCCGAGCACCTTGTTGTACGAGCGGGCGCCTGCTTCGCTGCACGACAACACGGCCGGGACCCAGCCGTAGCGGCGCGCCTCGTCCTGCCAGGTGGTGATCGCCTGCGGCCACGAGTGCGGGTCGCCGAGCGGGTCACTGGATGCCAGGCAGACCCCGGCGACCACCCGGTAGGCCACCGCCGCCTTTCCGTCGGGGGAGAAGTGCAGCAGCTTGTCGCCGCGAGTATTGAAGTAGCTGAGCGAGTCGCTGTCGCCGTACCGGGCGATCATCCGGCGGGCGGTCAGTGCGGAGTCCGGGTTCCACTGTTCATCGGATCTGGACGAGCGCAGGAAGATGATGGTGGCCGCGACCAGCGCGATCGCCATGATCAGTGAGGCGATCTGCGGCACCAGATGGGCGACGTGGACGTTCCAGGAGTGCGGCGGGGTCATGCCGACGGCATGCATCAGCGCGGTCACCGTCTGCTGCCAGGCCGGGCCGCTGGCTCCCGGCCAGATCAGCACCAGCGCCTCGGTGGCGGCTATCGCCAGCACCAGGCCGCCGCCCAGCACGCCGAGAGCGGCCGCCCACGAACCCGGTGGCACCCGGGCAGGGAAGGCCGGCCGCAGCCGCACCAGTATCGGGATCGTCAGCACCGCGATGGCCACCGAGACGACCAGCAGCGGCAGCACCTCGTCGCGTCTGGCCAAGATCTCCGGCTCGTTCGACACCGCGGTGATCATCACGATGCCCACGCCGGCCCACGCGCCGCCGATGATCTGCATCACAATCACGATCCACAGGGCAAGACGCTTGTGGTACAGCAGGCCGACAGTCAGCAGTCCGAGCCCGGTGAACGAGACGATCGATGGCGTCGCCGGGATATTGGCCGTCCAGAAGGCCATCTCGGCCCAGCTGAGACGCAGATGATTGGCGAAGACCCGGCGGCTCAGCCACATCAGCAAGGCGACCAGGGTCGCGATGGCGTAAACCCCCGTGATCGCGTTCGCCAACCGTTGGCTACGGGCGGGGCCTGCCGCAGTGTCGGCAGCCGGCGTGTTCATGCTGCCTGCCATGCGAAGTGGGGCTGGGTCTGGCCCAGCCACTTCAGCCCGGGCGCCAACCCGGCCGCCCACACCTGGGTCGTGTGACCGCCGCTCTCCACGAGTTCGGTGGTCAGTGAGGTGGGCGGTTGGACGACGGAATTGAAGCTCTGCCATGCTTCGTAGGCCATCTGGTCATCCTTCGCGGCGTAGAACCACAGATCGACGTCGGGTGGATCGGTCTGGGCGAGAACGGTCAGGTCATAGGTGGTATCGCCATCTTCGCGCAGCTTGGGTCCTTCGAAACCGGCCACGAAGTATCCAGACATATTGATGCTTGAACCGAAGATGTCCGGGTGGCGCATGGTGAGCATGGACGAGCAGAAGCCGCCCGCGCTGTATCCGATGGTCGTCCAGCCGGCGCGATCGGAATCGGCTCGCAGGTTCGTCCGGATCCAGCCGACGACATCGCGAGTGACGAAGGTCTCCATGAGGATCGAGCCGTCGGAGGCGTCCACGCATTCGGTATCGACATTGTCCGGGAAGACGTCGGGAATCACCACGATGCTCTCGCGCAACTGACCCTGGGAACTCAATGACGTGATGAGCTCGTCGGGGTGCAGACCGTCGGCGACCGCATTGATCGAGCCGGGCAGTCCCGGGAACCCGATCAGCACCGGATAGAAGCGCTCCGGATGATCCAGATACGACGGCGGCAGCCAGACCAACGCCGAGGAGGTATGCCCGCTGGCCGGGCCGGGGATCGACACCGTCAAGTACTGCCCTTCGGGCGCCGGATCGACCCAGCTCTGCTCCCCGAAGGCAGGATTGCTGCGCGGGTCGGCCTGCAGGTCGGTGGGAGTGCCGGTCTGCCACGCGATGGGGTCTTGGCTGGTCGGTGTCGGATCGCCGACGGTCTCGCTGTGGCTGAGATCGCCGACCCCACCCATGCTCGACCAGGTGGTGAACCAGCTGTTCTGCTGATTGAGTACGACGAAGGCCAGCATCAGCGACAAGGCGATGCTCACCAGCACCGCGATGGATTGCTGGCCGATCGCGTGATGCCGGCGGGGATGCCGATGAGTCGGCAACCAGACGAGCGTCCACCCCAAGGTGGCGAGCAGCAGCGCGACGATGATGATCAATATTGCCGGGGATGTCGGCTGGAGCCAGGTGGGCATGTCATCAAGCATGCCCCGCGATTCGAATTGCCGGCCCGACAGCGCGCCTATTTCGGCGGTTGCAGCCCACGATGTGCCCGGCTCAGATCCCCAGCCGGGCCTGTTCGGCCGCTATCAGCTGTCTTGCGAGCGCGTCGCGGCTGGGGTTGGTCGCGTCCGATGAGGCTGCGGCCAGTGCACTGTGCGCGGCGAAGTCGTCGAAGGCCCGCTGCTTGTCGACCAGCAGTGCGATGATGCGTTCGTCGATGCTGTCGGCGGCGCAGAGCCGGTGCACCTCGACCCGGTGGATCTGTCCCATGCGGTGGACGCGAGCGATGGCCTGTGCCTCGGTGCTCGGCTTCAACTGCGGTTCGCAGAGCACGACGACGGCGGCGGACTGAATGTTGAGGCCGATTCCTCCCACCTGTATCTGGGCCACCAGGACCTGAAGGTGGTCGGTCGAACTGAACTCGTCGAGGACCTCCTGGCGTCGTCGTGCCGGAACAGCCCCGGTGATCGGGCCTGCCGCCAGCGGCCCCAGCTCCCGGCAGACACGTTCGAGGACATCCAGGAAATACGAGAAGACGACCACCTTGCGGCCGTTGGCGCCTGCCTCGGCGCACAGATCCAGCAGGCGCTCCAGTTTCTCGGGCGATCTGCCACGAAACCCGGCCTGCCGCATCGCCATCCAGTTGCCTGCCTCAACAGCCGCGCGGTAGGCGTGCATCTCGTCGCTGCCCAGATGCACCCAGTCGTCGGTGTCGATGCGTTCGGGCAGTTCCATCAGCACATCGGATTGGCTGCGACGCAGATAGACCGCCGCCACCGCGCGACGAAATGCTCTCGGCCCCAGCCGCAGGCGAGGGCGGTCCAGACTGCTGAGCAACTCGGGCTGGACGAGGCGAATCAGCTCGACGAACTCGTCCACCCGGTTCTCCATGGGCGTGCCGCTCAGCAAAGCCACATACGGGCTGGCCGATATCAGCCGCGCGCAGGCCTGCGTCCGTTTGGTGGCCGGGTTCTTGATGTAGTGCGCCTCATCGATGGTCACCATCGATGCCTGCACCGGGGGCCAGTCCAGCGACCGCAGGGTCTCGTAGGTGGTGATCAGCACCGAGCGGCTGCTGGACGCCCAGTCGTGGAGTACCTGGTCGCGCTGCTCGCCGTGTGCCAGATAGGGGGTGAGCAGGCTGTGCTGCAGGATCTCGCGCTGCCAGTTGATCGTCACCGACGCCGGGCATACCACGACGAAATGGGTGGCGTCTTCGGCTGCTGCCAGATGAGTCATCGCAGCGATCACCTGGAAGGTCTTGCCCAAGCCCATCTCGTCGCCGATTATCACTCGGCGTTGAGCCAGGATGAAGCGAGCGCCGAAATCCTGGTAGGCGCGCAGCGATCCGCGCAGCAGCGAGAGATCAAGAGGCTGACGCTCGACCCGCGTGACGATGGCCGCCGCCAACCCGCCGGTCACCGCCGCCCCCGGAGCGCCGGCGCCGGTCAGCCGTTCCAGCTCTGCATAGAACTGCGCGGCATCTCGCTCGAACAGCTGCCAGGCCTGGGCGATGCTGATGCGCGAGGACGCGCTGATCTGTTCGAACGCCGCAGCAAGTCGCGTGCCGTCGCCGATCAGCTCGAGCAGGCGCCGACCTGCCGTAGTGGCAGCGAGTCTGCGCTGTGAGGAGCTGAACAGCCAACGTATCCGGCTGCGCGCCGGGGTGGTCTGCGCCAGCAGATCGGCGAGTTCGGGCTGCCGGTCGTCCTGCCAGCGTCCGACCGCGACAGCGGCCTCGCGCGAGTGCAGGGTCGTGGCCAAAGCGCAGACCAGCCTGCTGCTGAAGGGCGTGCGGGCAGCGGGATCCAGCATGACCGGCTGAGCAGCGACGGCGGCTTCCCAGACCGCCTGGGTCGCGGTTCGAATGGCCCGGATACGCGCGGTGCCCATCCCGGGCAGCCTGCGCAGCACGGCATCGGGGGTCCGCTGCACCTGTCCCACGGTGGTGATGCCGGCGGCGCGCAGCGGCGCGAGATAGAGGCTGGTGGCCGAGGTGACCTCTCGCAGCGAATCGATGTCCATGCGATCGATCTGCTCGCGGGCCGCATCCTGCACGAGCCCGAGGTGGGCCTGTCGGGCGTCGCGCACCGCCTGCTCGGTGACGCCAAGCGCCCAGGCGAGTGTCTTGGTGAACTGGCCGGCACGCCGTGCCGCGTCCTGGGCTGCTGCGAAGTCAGGGCTGCCCATGATCCTCCCGGCGCCGCAGGCTGCGGGTGAGCGTGAAGCCGGGATTCTGGGCCACCAGCGTGGTTGCTCCGATCAGTCTCGACAGATGTGCCTTCCACGGCAGGTGCGAGTTGAAGACGCACCAGAACTCGCCGCCGTCGGCCAGAGCCCGGGCCGCTTGCTCGAACAGTGCGATGGTCGGTGCGGAGTCCTTCGCGGCACCACGGTGAAAGGGCGGGTTGCAGACGATGACGTCCAGGTCCTGGTCGGCGAAATCGCCGAGATCGGCTGCCCAGTGGGTGCGCACGCCGGTTCCGGCCGCGGTGCGGCGCGTCGAATCGACAGCCGCCCAGCTGGTGTCGGTGGCGTCCACGTCGGAGTCGGGATGGGCACGTGCGATGAGGGTGGCCAGCAGCCCCGAACCGCAGCCCAGGTCGAGGTAGCGATCGGCGTCGGCGACCCGATCGAGGTGGTCGATGAGCAGCCGGGTGCCGTCGTCCACGCGGCCCGCGGCGAAGGTGGCGCCATGCCACCACATCTCGAGCTGCTCGCCACCGACGGTGATGGTCTTGTGGCGTGGCCACACCGGGTCGCCATGCCGCGGCCCGGACGCCCTCAGGGCTCGCGATTTCTGTTGCCCGAGGCTCGCCGATACCGAGGTGAAATGGCCTGCCAGCGTGCTGTTCATGGAGCGGTTCAGGTGCTTCTCGCGGCCGCCGGCGATCACCTGAACATCATCAGCGGCATGGCTCGCGATCAGCTCGCTGTATTCGTCCAGGGCACCCAGGGCGCGGGGCAGCCGCATCCAGACCAGGTCGACGCCGTCGAGAGTGGTCGCGTCGAGCCGGTCGATCAGCACGTCGTCGCGCACCAGTGCCGCATCGCGGATGTCGTCGCACCACGCGCTGACCCGATCCGCGCGCAGCAGCGCCTCATCGACCAGTCCCGGCGCGTCGACGATCAGCAGATGGCGGGCAGCGGCCGGTGAATTGGCCACGATGATGCGGTCGACGGGGTCCATGTGTCCGTACGATAACCTGTCGGCCATGCTGGCCAACCACCGTTTGAGCATCCACGTCATCGCCGACAGTTCGGGTGAGACCGCAGCACGTCTGGCCCGAGCGGCCCAGGCGCAATTCCCGCAGACCCAGTTCTCCATCGTCCGCCACCCCAGAGTGAAGGACGCCGACGCCCTGCTGGGAGTCTTCGACCGCATCACCGCGGCGCGCGCTGCCGAGCCGGACTGCCGCGTGGTCATCCTGTTCACCCTGGTGAAGCGGGAGATGGCCGAGATGGTCAGGCGCTACTGCGACGACAAGCAGATCGAATGCGCAGATCTGCTGGGCGACACCCTGCGGGCAATCGGCCAGACCACCGGGTCGGCGGCCGACGAGGTCGTGATGCGTCCGGTTGCGGTCGAGGCCGACTATTTCGACCGGATCAGTGCGATGGAATTCGCGGTCCGCAATGACGACGGGGTGATGCCCGAGACTCTCCGGGAGTGCGATATCTGCCTGGTGGGCGCCTCTCGCTCCGGTAAGACCCCGCTGTCGCTCTACCTGGGATACGTGGGGTACAAGACCGTCAATGTGCCGCTGGTGCCGGGCATCAAGCCGCCGGACGAGCTCTTCCAGATCGAGCGCTGGCGTATCGTCGGGCTGACGATCGATGCCGAACGACTGCTTCAGATCCGTTCGCGGCGGGTGAAATCGCTGGGCGGGTATGGCACCAAGGACGGCGGCTATGCCGATCTGGCGAAGATCTATGACGAGCTCGACGAGGTCGGCCGCATCCAGCGCCAACTCGGCTGCCCGGTGATCGACACCACCGGGCTGGCCTTGGAGGAGGCCGCGGCCAGGGTCACCGACATCGTCGAGGGACGCGCCCGCAAGGCCGGGACACATCTTCGGCGTCTGCCCGGGAGTCTGCGGCTGAAGCCGTAGCGTCGCAGCCGGGCGATAAACGTTCAATTCAAGAAAAATGGCGGCTGGTTTCCACTTGTCTGTCCGAGAAGGCAGAATAAAGAGGTGCGAGCACCAATGATCGGTGCTCCATCGCGTGTCATGGACCCCCCGTCCCCGCACGATTTTGCTAGTCAAAGGAGATTTCAGCAGTGACTGAGAAGTTTATCTACGACATTTCCGAGGGCGACGCGTCGATGAAGCCCATCCTCGGTGGTAAAGGCGCCGGCGTCGCGGAGATGATGCGGCTGGGCGTTCCCGTGCCCGACGGCTTCACCGTCACGACTGCGGCTTGCGTGGAGACGATGAACAACAACGGCGAGTGGCCCGACGGCCTGCGCGAGCAGATCGCCGAGGGGCTCAAGCGTTTCGAGGAGCGCACCGGGCGCACGCTCGGTGGCAAGGACAATCCGTTGCTGGTTTCGGTCCGCTCGGGCGCCGTGGTGTCGATGCCCGGCATGATGGACACCATCCTCAACCTGGGCATCAGCGACGACACCGTCGCGGCCGTTGCCGCCGAGGCCGACAACGAGCGCTTCGCCTGGGACTGCTACCGCCGCTTCATTCAGATGTACGGCGAGGTCGTCGAGGGTATTTCGGGTCATCTGTACGAAGATGCGCTGTCTGCCAAGAAGGCTGAGAAGGGTGTCGAGGGCGATACCGACCTCACCGCCGAGGACCTCAAGGAACTCGTCGCCGAGTTCAAGCAGATCTCGGACGAGGCACTGGGCGGCGCTTGGACCACCGACCCGGTCGAGCAGCTCTACCGTGCGGTCGACGCGGTCTTCCGCAGCTGGGGCAACCCCCGCGCGGAGGTCTACCGCAAGGCCAACAACATCTCCCGTGACCTGGGCACCGCCGTCAACGTCATGCAGATGGTCTTCGGCAACCGTGGCGAGACCTCGGCTACCGGCGTCTGCTTCACTCGCAACCCATCCACCGGCGAGAAGGGGATCTACGGCGAGTTCCTGACCAACGCGCAGGGCGAGGATGTCGTCGCGGGTATCCGCACCCCGCGGCATCTTTCCGAGATGGAAGAGGTGCTGCCCGAGGCCTACCACGAGCTGCTCGACACCATGGCTCGGCTTGAAGGCCATTACAAGGACATGCAGGATCTCGAGTTCACCATCGAGAACGGCAAGCTGTACATGCTGCAGACCCGCAACGGCAAGCGCACCGCTGCCGCTGCGCTGAAGATCGCCTCCGACCTGGTGGACGAGGGCGTCATCGACAAGGCCGAGGCGCTGCGGCGCATCGAGCCCGCTCAGCTCGATCAGCTGCTGCACCCGGCGATCGATCCGTCGAACACCGCCAAGCCGATCACCAAGGGCCTGCCCGCCTCGCCGGGTGCCGCCGTCGGTGGGCTCGTCTTCGATGCCGATACCGCGGCCGAGAAGGGCGAGAAGGGCGAGGCTGTCGTCCTGGTTCGCTACGAGACCACTCCGGACGACATCCATGGCGTGTTGGTGGCCCAGGGTGTGCTGACCGCCCACGGCGGCATGACCAGCCACGCGGCGGTTGTCGCCCGCGGCTTCGGCAAGCCATGTGTGGCCGGTGCGACCACGATCAAGATCGACGTCGAAGGCAAGAAGTTGACCATCGGCGATCACGTCTTCAACGAGGGCGATGTCGTCACCTTGAACGGCTCGACCGGTGAGGTCTTCGGCGAGGCCCTCAAGCTGATCCCGCCGCGCATCAACGAGGACTTCCAGCGGGTCGTCGCCTGGGCCGACGAGGTGCGGACGATGGGCGTGCGCGCCAATGCCGACAACTTCGAGGATGCGTCCAAGGCTCGTGAGCTGGGTGCCGAGGGTATCGGCCTGTGCCGCACCGAGCACATGTTCATGGCCGCCGATCGGCTGCCTGCGGTGCGCGAGATGATCCTCGCCGAGAACGCCGAGCAGCGCGCGACCGCCCTGGAGAAGATCCTGCCGATGCAGCAGTCCGACTTCGAGGGCATCTTCACCGCGATGAAGGGCCTGCCGGTCACCGTCCGGCTGCTCGACCCGCCGCTGCACGAGTTCCTGCCGAACTACCTCGACCAGGCGCTCAAGGTCCAGGAGCTGGAGCTTACCGGTGGCGACGCCGAGACGCTGGCCAAGGAGCGGGCCACGCTGGCTCAGGTGAAGAAGCTGCACGAGCAGAACCCGATGCTGGGCACCCGCGGCTGCCGGTTGGCGATGCTCTACCCGGAGATCCCCGAGATGCAGACCCGCGCGATCATCCGCGCCGCGCTGGCCGTGCTGGACCGCGAGGGTGAGACCGTAGGTGTGGAGATCATGATCCCGCTGGTGGGCCTGGAGACCGAGATCATCACCCAGCGCGAGATCGTCGACCGCACGGTGAAGGACGAACTGGCCGCCGCCGGCAAGGAACTCGACTACACGATCGGCACCATGATCGAGTTGCCGCGTGCTGCTCTGATCGCCGACAAGATCGCCGAGCATGCCGACTTCTTCAGCTTCGGCACCAACGACCTGACCCAGACCACCTTGGGTATCAGCCGCGACGACGCCGAGAACGGCTTCTTGACCGCCTACGTGGCTGACGGGGTGCTGCCGCACAACCCGTTCGAGACGATCGACACCGAGGGTGTCGGCCAGCTGGTGCGGATGGGCGTCGACAAGGGCCGCAGCCACAACCCGAAGCTGAAGTGCGGTGTCTGTGGCGAGCACGGTGGAGATCCGGATTCGATCGACTTCCTGCAGACCGTCGGGCTGAACTACGTGTCCTGCTCGCCGTTCCGCGTCCCGATCGCCCGCTTCGCCGCCGCCAAGGCTGCCATGGATCAGCAGTGACTGATCGCTGGGATCTGAACTGATCTGAATGGGCGAGTGGCCCGGTCTCCTTCGGGGGACCGGGCCACTCGCCTTGTGTGGAGCTTGGTTTGGCGCGTTTTCTTGGGGTGATGGTGCTCCGGGTCGGGGTCAGGAGTGCAGCAGGACTCAGGCGGATTCGGCGGGGCTGCCGTAGACGTCGGGGCGCAGGCTGGCGGCCAGGTAACGGGCTGCATCCGCATAGTGCGGGCCTGCGTTGTACAAGAAGTACTGCTGCGGCAGGTAGACGATCTTGCCGTTGCGGACCGCGTCCACCGCCTGCCAGGCCGGATTGGATGCGAACTGTTGCTCCAGGCTGGCCTTGGCCTCGTCGTTGCTGTTGAACATGCTGGTGACCAGCACGTAGTCGGGCTGAGCCTGCACGATCGCTTCGATGTCCAAGGTAGTGGTCTCGGAGCCGGGATTGTCGGGTGTCATCGCCGAAGCGATGTTGGTGATGCCGAGCATGGAGGTCATCTGCCCGGCGATCGAGTTGTCGAGCTTGACCGTGAGCCCCTGCGCGGTGGCGAACAAGATGACCACGGAGAGGTCGTCGTCGCTCGGCCACTGATCGACGATTGCCTGCGTCTCAGCGGTGATCTTCTCGATGCGCTGGGACGCCCGGTCGCTGGTGCCGGCCAGAGCACCGAAGACCTGGTAGGCGGCAGTCAGATCGTCGAGGTTCTTGACCGAGGTGGTGAAGGTCGGAATGCCCATCTGCTGCATCTGGGAGTCGAGGGCGGTCTGCGCGCCCGCCTGGGTGATGACCAGGTCGGGGTTGAGGCCGACCAGGGCCTCGCTGTCGATGGTGCGTGGCAGGCCCAATTGGGGCAGCGCGCGCATCTCGTCGGCGCGGTCTTCGGTGAGCCGGATGTTCTCGGTGAGGTTCGGCCCGGCAATGGCCGTGCCGCCCGCGTCATAGAAGATGTTGAGCGGGGTGCCCGAGACGACGGCGATCCGCTGCGGCTGCTGCTCGAAGGTCTGCGTGTGCCCGGTGAAGTCGGTGACGGTCATCGGAAAGCTGGTGCCCGAGACACTGGCCGGAGTGGCGGTCGCCGTGCCGGCCGGCTGACTGCCGTTCGAGACCGATCCCGAGGAGGTCGGGGCTGCGGCTCCGCAGCCGACTGTCAGCGTCAATGCGGCGAGTGCGCCCAGAACTCGAAAGGCCCAGGAATACGTCCGGTTCTTCAAGGTAGCTCTTTCCGGAACAGAGTCAGCCCGGGCCGGCCCTGCCCCTTGACCATCGGGAATGATGCGCGATCACGGTAACACTCCGGGGTCCCCAGCGGATCCCCGGGGTCGTTCGCTCGGCGAGCGCCCAGGGGCGACTACCGCGAGGCGATGAGTTCGGCGGCGGTCTCGCGGGCCCAGGCGTCGGCGGCCAGCACACCGGGGACGGACAGTTCGCCGAAGTCGGGGCCGTCGGGGCCCAGTAGCCGGTCGACGCAGGCGGTGATGACGTCCACGATGCCGGTGAATGCCAGCTTGCCGGCGCAGAAGGCGTCGACGCAGACCTCGTTGGCGCCGTTGTACACGGCCGGCGCGACACCACCGGCGTTGCCGACCCGGCGGGCCAGTTCGACTGCGGGGAAAGCCTCGTCGTCCAGCGGCTCGAACGTCCAGGCGGACGCCTTCGTCCAGTCGAAAGCGGGCGCGGCGTCCGGCACCCGGTCGGGCCAGGTCAGCCCGAGCGCGATCGGCAACCGCATATCGGGTGGCGAGCACTGCGCGATCGTCGAGCCGTCGACGTACTCGACCATTGAATGCACCATCGACTGCGGGTGGACGACCACCTGAATCGCGTCCAGCGGCACGTCGTACAACAATCCCGCCTCCAGCAACTCCAAACCCTTGTTGACGAGCGTGGACGAATTGATCGTGATCACCCGGCCCATCGCCCAGGTCGGGTGCGCCATCGCCTCATCGGGGGTGACGCCGCTCAGCTCCGCGCGGCTGCGTCCACGAAACGGCCCGCCGGAAGCGGTGAGGATGAGCCGGCGCACCTCGGACTTGCGTCCGGCGCGTAACGCCTGCGCGAAGGCCGAATGCTCCGAATCGACCGCCACGATCTGGCCCGGCGCGGCCGCCTCGGTCACCAACCGGCCGCCGATGACCAACGACTCCTTGTTCGCCAGCGCCAGCGTGATGCCTGCCGCGAGCGTCGCCAGGGTGGGTTCGAGGCCGGCCGCGCCGGTGATCGCATTGAGCACCACGTCGGCCCTGTCGTAGGCGGCCAACCGGGTGGACGCATCCGCGCCCTCCCAGACCTGAATGCCTGGTAGCCGCTCGCGCAATTCCGCCGCTGCCGTCGTGGAAGCGACCGCGACGACCTCGGGCCGCAAGAGTCTCGCCTGCTCGACCAGCAAGCCGAGCGAGGTTCCTCCGGCGGACAGGCCGACCACGTTGAACTGCTCCGGCCTGGCCGAGATGACGTCGATGGCCTGGGTTCCGATCGATCCGGTACTGCCGAGAATCACCACATTGCGCACGGGCTCAGTCTAGGGCCCGGGCCATCCGGGCCTGTGGGCCGACCTTCAGCGCCAGCCATTTCGTCCCCTGGATTGGCGGGGCACTCAGCCGAAATGCCAGGGGCTGGCTTCAGCGCCAGCCACCTCGTCCCGCGCAGCAAGAAACCACGAAGGGCCAGCCGCAACCGCGACTGACCCTTTGTTGGCCGGATAGTGCAACAGGCCCGCTGGTCAGGCCGTCGCAGCCTGCTCGACGGTCATGCCGTAACGAGCCTCGAAGTACTTCTCGATATCGGCGCGCTGGGTTGCCGAACCGCTTCCGGCGCTCTCCCAGCGGCCCTGGCCCCTGACGGCCTCGCTGACGTCTTCGCCCGCAGCGTTCTGAACCATCTGCAGTTCGCCCGTGGCCAGATCGCAGGTGTAGACGTAGGCGGAGCCGGTCGCCGACACGAAGACGTGCCGGACAAAGGTGCCGTTGGCATAGTCGAACAGCGCCGAGTTCTGGAAAGCGTCGCCCGTCGAAGGATCGATCGTCTGGAACAGTGCCGTCTGGGCGGCTGGATCGATGGTGATGTCGAAACCGGTGCCTTCCACGACACCGGCCTGCGGGTCCCGGTCCACCAGCTTGCCGTCCTGCTCGGTGAGAGTGGCGCCCGGCGCGGCCGCCACGCTGGACGAGGCAGCGGCGCTGACGCCGGTGGCTGCCGATGCCGGCTCCGCCGAGGCGCTGACGCCGGAGTCGGCCGACGAGCCGCAGCCCGTCGCGGCCACCCCGATCAGGGCCGCGGCCGCGACCGAGACGAGAATTCGTTTCATTGGGTTTCTCCTTGTGTTACGGACATATTGGGTTGTCGGATGTGATCACGACGATCTTCATCGCTGCTTGTGGTGCAGTTCGGCCGGCATCGTAGAAGGCCACGTTTCCGGGTCGGTATCCCGCATTCGTCTCCTGGGCTGAATGACCGGACGCTGACCGTCCGGGTCGTGGGTAACCCATGAGTCGACTGCGAAGTCTTGGGCGACCGCCGACCACGACAGCGCTTGGTCGGGCGAGCCTTGGCGCAGGACGCGTCCATCACCCATCACCACGCAGTGGTCGCAGTAGCGGGCGGCTTGGGTGAGGTCGTGCAGCACGGCGATGACGGTCAGCCCCATGGTCTGGTTGAGGTCACGTACCAGCTCCAGGATGTCGATCTGGTGCGCGATGTCGAGGTAGGTGGTGGGCTCGTCGAGCAGCAGCAGCTGCGGCTCCTGCGCCAGGGCCGCCGCCAGCCAGACCCGTTGACGCTCGCCGCCCGACAGTGTTTCCACCCGCCGCTCGGCCATCGGCAGTACGCCGGTGCGTGCCATCGCCTGCTCGACCGCCTGATCGTGGGCCGGTGGACGAAGCTGCCACCAGGGCAGATGCGCGTAGCGTCCGTAGCTCACCAGGCGACGCACAGTGATATCACCGGTGATGTGACCGCCCTGCCAGACCACCGCCATCTTGCGTGCCATGGCGGACGCGCTCAGCCGGCTGATCGACTCACCGTCCAACCGGACCTCGCCGTGACTGAGCTTGGTGGCGCCGCACAACGCCTTGATGAGCGTGGTCTTGCCGCAGCCGTTGGGACCGAGAATCGCATGGATGCGGTGCGGCTCGAAATCGAGGCTGATGCCGTGCAGGATCTCATGCCCACCCAGGTTCAAGCGCACCTCGCGGGCGCTCAGGATCGGGGCACTCACATCGCCCTCCTCAACAAGAAGAGGAAGAACGGGACGCCGAGCACGGCCATCGCGATGCCGACGGGGATCTCGATCGGGCTGAACAGCGTGCGCGCAAGGGTGTCGCTGAACATCACCAGGGTGGCGCCGAACAGAATCGAGCCGGGCACCAGGAAGGCGTGGTTGGTGCCGAGGATCATCCGCATGATGTGCGGGACGATCAGCCCGACGAAGCCGAGCAGGCCCACGGCACTGACCGCGCTGGCCGCCAGCAAAGCGGCGATCGCGGTCAACAGGATGCGGTTCGCCTGCACATTCATGCCCATGGAGCGCGCGACATCATCGCCGAGGACGATGACGTCCAGCCTGCGCACGCAGAACAGCGCGGCAGCCAGCGCCAGCAGGCAGTACGGCCACAGCGTGCGCACCTCACCCCAGCCACGCATCGACAACGAGCCATTCATGAACAGCAGCGCGTTCTGCAGCCGGTCGGCGTGGAGCACCATGACCGCGGAGATCCCGGCGCCGCACAGCGTGGACACGGCCACACCGGCCAAGATGATGCGCATCGGCTGGATGCCGCCTTTCCAGGCGAGCACGTAGATGACGATGCAGGCCAGCATCGCGCCGACGAAGGCGAACAGCGGCACCATCAGATACATGCTCGGAAAGGCCAGCAGAATGATGATGCCGAACAGGCCTGCACCCGAGGAGACACCGATGATGCCGGGGTCGGCGAGCGGGTTGCCCATGATCGCCTGCAGAATCACACCCGAGGTGGCCAGGTTGGCGCCGACCATCGCTGCCAGCAGCACCCGCGGCAGCCGGATATCCCAGACGACGCGATGCCACTCGTAGTCGTCCGGCCCGAAGATTCCTTGGAGCACCTGCTCGGGGCTCAGCGGGATGCTGCCGGTACCGACGCCGTAGATGAAGGCGGCGACGAGCAGCACCAGCAGGATCGCGAAGACCATCGTCCGGAACCCAGGACGCGCCTGCACGCGCCCCCAGTCAGAGGACGTGGCGACTGTTTGACTCATCCGGCTCCACCATGACGACGACAGGCTAACATGCGGCAGTTGGGAGGCCTCCGAGAGGGCTCGCGCCGCGGGCGTGACAGCGCGCCCTGCTGGTCACAGTGCGACACGTGACGGCGCGCGGCGCTGGTCACAGTGCGATAACAGCCTGCCGCCGCCGTTGGGCCGGCAACGCGAAGTGAAGTAGCCTCGAGCACGTGGGTCCGATTATCAGCACGAGCAGCAACCGCTGCACCGTCCTGATGATGCCCATGTGCTGCCGGCGAATGCCACGTTGACAGCACGGACCGATCGCTCCTCCCAGCCGGAGTTGCAGCGATTGATGTTTCTCATTGCGCAGAGATCGCTGCGGACCGTGCTGCTGGACGATCAAACCTCCGCTGAACCCGATGAATAGGATTTACCCCATGCGACTTCGTAACCTGCTGACAGCCACGCTGGCTGCCACGCTGCTCACCTCAATGGCTGCCTGCGGTGGCTCGTCGAGCGGCGATGGCTCCGCCGACCCCTCCCAGCCGCTCAAGGTGATGGCCGACGTGATCCCTCACGCGGAGCTCATCCGCGAGGCCGAGACCCTGGGCCTGCTGGGCGACGTCAAGGTCGATGTCACCGAGATCTCCGGTGACGTGGATGTCAATCAGCTGACGGAGGCCGGCGACATGGACGCCAACTTCTTCCAGCATGTGCCCTACCTGAACGACTGGAACGCCAACCATCCCGGCTCCGACCTCGTCCCCGTCGCGACCGTGCACGTCGAGCCGCTCGGCCTGTACTCCAAGAAGGTCACCTCGCTGACCGACGTCCCCGAGAACGCCGTGATCGCCATCCCGGCCGACGCCACCAACCAGGCCCGTGGCCTGTTCCTGCTGGAGGACGCCGGACTGATCAAGCTGAACGTCGACCGCAACGATCCGAACCTCGACTACTCGCAGATCACCGACGCCAACGTCACCGAGAACCCGAAGAACATCTCCTTCGTCAAGATCGACCGCCCGCAACTGGCCGCCTCTCTCGACGACCCGGCCGTGACCTTGTCGATCGTCAACGGCAACTACGCGCTGGAAGCCGGTCTGGTCCCGGCCAACGACGCGCTGATCCTCGAGTCCGCCGAGGGCAACCCGTACGCCAACGTGCTGGTCACCAAGGAGACCATGAAGGACGACCCGCGCGTCCAGAAGCTGGCCGAGGCTCTCGAATCGCCTGAGCTCGCGAAGTTCATCGTCGACAACTACCAGGGCAGTGTGCTGCCGGTGAACGGCTGAGCCGATGATCACTGTCACTAACCTGACGAAGGTCTACGGCAAAGGTGACAAGGCCGTCGCGGCCGTGCAGGACGTCAGCCTGCACGTGCCCGACGGCGGCATCTTCGGCATCCTCGGACGCAGTGGTGCAGGTAAGACGACGCTGATGCGCTGCCTCACCGCACTCGAGCGTCCAACGTCAGGTTCAGTGGAAGTCGCCGGTATCGAGCTCACCTCGCTCAACCGGCCCCAACTCCGCCAGATGCGGCACCGGATGGGGATGATCTTCCAGCACTTCAACCTGCTGGGCAGCCGCACCGCCGCCGCCAACATCGCTTTTCCGCTGGAGATCCAGGGCATCTCGGGTCTCCAGCGCAAGGCGAGGGTGGACGAACTACTGGAGCTGGTGGGACTGAGCGATCGGGCCGGCTCCTATCCCTCTCAGCTGTCCGGCGGCCAGAAGCAGCGCGTCGGTATTGCCCGCGCGCTGGCCGCCGGCCCGCAGGTGCTCTTCTGTGATGAAGCCACCAGCGCTCTCGATCCCGCCACCACGGAGCAGATCCTCGATCTGCTCAAACGCATCAACCAGGAGACCGGAGTGACCGTGGTGCTGATCACCCACGAGTCCGAAGTGGTGCGCCGTATCTGCGACTCCGCCGCCCTGATGGCGAACGGACGCATCGTGGAGCAGGGCCCGCTACTGGAGTTGGTGGCCGATCCCAACTCCCAGCTCGCCGACATCCTGCTGCCCACCGGCGATCCGGCGCTGGACCCCGAGCAGCGCTCAATGGTGCTGACATTCACCGGCAGCCACACGGCCGAGCCGATCATTTCGGGTTTGACCAGGCATTTCGGGTTGGATGTCGCCATCCTCGGGGGATCGGTCGACTGGATCGCGGGTCAGAAAGTCGGACGCCTGCGCGTCGCGCTGACCCACCCCGACGGTTTCTACGACCGGGCCGCGGTCCACCAGTACCTGATCGAGCGGGAAGTGAGCGCGCGGCTATGAAGAAGGCCAGCTGGATCGAGGCATTCCCCGAACTCATGCACGCGCTCGGTCAGACCGCATGGATGGTCGGCGCCTCATTCGTCATCGTCACGGTGCTCGGCCTTGCGCTGGGGGTCGTCCTGCGACTCAGTTCGCCCGACGGACTGAACCCGCAGCCGGTGATCTATCAGGTGGTCGGCGCGATCGTGAACATCGCTCGCTCGCTGCCCTTCCTGATCTTGATGATCGCCTTGCTCAGCTTCACCCGCTGGCTGGTCGGCACCGCCTACGGCCCGACCGCGGCAGTGGTGCCGCTGTCGGTGGGGGCGATCCCGTTCTATGCCCGGGTCGTCGAGTCGGCCATGCGCGAAGTCGCGCCAGGCAAGATCGAAGCCGCCCAGGTGATGGGCGCCAATACCTGGCAGATCGTCCGCAAGGTGCTGCTCCCCGAGTCGCTGCCCGGTCTGATCTCGGGCGCCACGCTCACGCTGGTCACCCTGATCGGCTATTCGACGATGGCCGGTGCCATCGGTGGCGGCGGCGTCGGTGACTTCGCCATCCGGTACGGCTATCAGCGATTCAATGGCGAGGTGCTGCTGGTGGCGGTCATCGTGCTCATCGCGATCGTCCAGCTGGTGCAATCGATCGGAGACGGCATCGTCCACCGGATGGCTTACCGGCGAGGATGATTGCCCGCGCGTCCCGAAACTGTCAGGCTTGCAGGAGGCCGTGAGTTTGGCCATCGGGAGGAGAACGCGATGAAGACCCCCTACGGTGCGTGGCGTGCCAGCTATGTTCATGGACGATGGACGGTGCTGAGCGGACCGACCTCGATGGTCGTCTTGGAACCCGCACCCAGCAGCGCCGCCGGTTTCATCGCTCGCCTGTGGGCCCAGCTGCTCGACTGCGCCTCGATCGGCGAAATCGTCACGACGCTGACCAGTCACGGACTTGATCAGATGCCCAATCTCGGAGTCTTCTTTTGGGACGACGATCGGCTGCACTGCCTGCTGCGTGGCTCGCTGACGGTCTTCGATGCTGCCACCGATGCCGAGCTCGCCTCGGGTGCCGGCGCGCGCACCTGGTACGAGACCACCCTCAGCGCGCGGTCGGTGCAGCTGCCGCTGGACGATACGGCCGGCTCCGGTGATCTGCTGGAGCTGCCGCTGGTCGTCGGCGCGGTGCAGGCCGCCTCGGTCTACTTGGACGCCCAGCCCGTGGCCGCCGGCTCGCCGGCCGCGGCCGCTGAACCCGCCGCCGCTTCCCATCCTGCGGCTGCTCCGGAACCAGCCGTCGTTCCCGAGCGTGCAGCTGTTCCCCCAACCGTGGTCGCCCCGGCACCTGCCGTCGCACCCCAACCCGTGGTCGCCCCGGCACCTGCGGTCGTCCAAGCACCTGCGGTCGCCCCGGCACCTGCGGCTGCAGATGAGCCGACGTTCGCTCCGGTGGAGAACTCGGTGAACCTCTACGACTCGGTCTTCGGCGAACGGCTGATCGTGCCGCCGGTCTTCCCTGATTCCGAACCGGAGGCCGATGTCGCCGCCGCCCGGAGCGAAGGCGTCCACCGGCCGCGGACCGACCAGCCGGACACCGACGAGCCTCGGCCCGACCAGCCGCACGCTGACCAGCATCAGGCCGAGGAACGGGCAACCTACGCGGCCGAGGAGACCATCGACGCGGCACCGCAGTATTCCGAGCCGGTGTTCCGGGCACCCGAGTACTCCGAGCCCGTGGTCCGGGCGCCGGAGTATTCCGAACCCATCGTCCCGCCGCCCCCGCCTGCCTTCGCGACCGTGATCGAGCCCGAGATCGCGGCCGAACCCGCGGTGTCGTCCGCCCCGGAGCCCGAACTTCCGCCGATGCCGGAGATCCCTGCCGCGGTCGGCCGCGAACCCACGCAGGTGCTCGGCCAGCGTCCCCCTTACGCTCCCGGTCAGGAGCCGGACGCCGAACCCGGGCAGTTCATGGGTGCCGCCGGCCAGCCACTCGGCTCGTCGGGAACCACCGGCCCCTGGGGCGCCGCGGGCTTCGCGGGCCTCCAGCCCCCGCCGCCGGCCGCGCACCTGCCGGCAGCCATTCTGCTGACCGCGGCCGGCGAGCGTGTCGCGCTGACCGGCCCGATGTTGATCGGCCGGGCGCCCGCGAGCGATTCGGGCGAGCAGCTGCTGCGCGTGCCGAGCCCCAACCATGACATCAGCCGTACCCATCTGCGGATTGCGCCGAAGAATGGCCGCTTCGAGGTGACCGATATGAACTCCACCAACGGCACCATCGTGGTCTTCCCGGACGGCCGCTCGGTGCACCTGGTGCAAGGCCAGAGCATCGACCTGGTGATCGGCGGCGCCATCGATCTGGGCGATGCGCAGACCATCTCGCTGCTGGCCCCCCAGTAAGCGGGCCTTCCCGGGGGTCGTTCCGGGCGCCGGTGATCCCGTGCTCCGGCACCCGGCAATCGGTTCGCTCCCGGGCCGGCAGTCGCTCCGGGGTGAGCCACCGCGACGCCACTGAATCGTCACGCTCGCGTTCCAACGGAGGCGAGCTGGTTTTCGGCGAGCGGCGGTCTACCGTTGATAGAGCACGAGAGAAGAGGCGCCTCAATGGATTCCGACGCGGTGGAGATCGAGCATCTGACTCATGTCTTCCGGGCACGCAAGCATGCCCCGCACATCGCCGTGGACGACCTCAGTCTCACCGTGGCGCACGGGGAGTGCTTCGGCCTGCTGGGACCGAACGGCGCCGGCAAGACCACCACGATCCGGCTGATCAACACCCTGCTGCCCGTCCAGACCGGATCGGTGCGGGTCTTCGGTCATGATGTCGCCCACCACCCGATGGCGGTGCGCGCGCTGATGGGTTATGTGCCTCAGCAACTGTCCATCGAGAGTGCCCTGACCGGACGCGAGAACGTCGAATGGTTCGCCAGGCTCTTCGACATTCCCCGCCGCGAACGCCGGGCCAGAGTGGATGCGGTGCTCGAGATGATGCAGCTGACCGAATCCGCCGACCGGCTGGCCTCCACCTATTCGGGCGGGATGGTGCGTCGACTCGAACTCGCCCAGGCGCTGGTGAATCGTCCGGCACTGCTCGTGCTGGACGAGCCGACCGTCGGCCTCGATCCGGTCGCCCGTGACAGCGTGTGGGGCCATGTCCGTCAGATGCGCGAGGAGTTCGGCATGACGGTGCTGCTCACCACGCATTACATGGAAGAGGCCGACATGTTGTGCGATCGGATCGCGATGATGAACCGCGGACGACTCTCGGCGCTGGGCAGCCCGGACGACCTGAAGCGTGCCGTCGGCCCGCGAGCCACCTTGGAAGATGTCTTCCGGCACTATGCCGGTGCCGATCTGAACGACGACAGTGAGGGAGGACTGGCCAGTGTCCGTCAAGGCCGCCGTACCGCCGGACGTCTGGGTTAGCCGCGGGCCGCTCGCGACCATCCGGGTGACGTTCTCGCGCATCATCACCTTCTGCCTGGTCGAACTGCAGAAGCTGAGCCATGACCGCACCGAGCTGTTCACCCGCGCGATTCAACCCATCCTGTGGCTGGGCATCTTTGGCACCACGTTCTCCCGTGTCCGGGCGATCCCGACCGGTGACGTGTCCTACCTGGCCTTCATGAGTCCGGGGGTCATCGCGCAGTCGGGCATGTTCGTGGCGATCTTCTACGGCATCCAGATCATCTGGGAGCGTGACGCCGGAATCCTGGCGAAGCTGCTGGTCACTCCCACCCCGCGGGTCGCTCTGGCGGCGGGCAAGGCATTCGCGGCCGGTATCCGGTCGGTGGCGATCGCGCTGGTGGTGATCGCGTTCGCGTTGATCATTCGCGTCGACCTGACCTTGAATCCGTTGAAGTGGCTGGCTGCCTGCGGGGTCGTGATGCTCGGCTCGGCCTTCTTCTGCTGCCTGTCGCTGTGCATCGCCGGGCTGGTCCTGCACCGGGATCGGCTGATGGGTATCGGGCAGGCGATCACGATGCCGCTGTTCTTCGCTTCCAACGCCCTTTACCCGATCGAGATGATGCCGAGCTGGGTGCAGGTGCTGGCGCGGGTGAATCCGATGAGCTACGAGGTGTCGATGCTGCGCGGACTGCTGTTGGGCCAGCCGACGAACTACCTCGCCGATCTCACGGTGCTGATCGTGGCTGGCGTCGTGGGCATCGCCGTGGCAAGTTCCCTGATGGGCCGGCTGTCGCGCTGACCGCAGGCGATTCACGCACCGATCGCATGATCCGGGGCCGGTTTATCGCGGGCGAGGAGCCAGACCCGGAAGTTGGGTAGGGCTGTCTGCAGGCCCCGCGGATAACCCGACCCACGATCGGGGTTGCGGCGATCAGCCCTCCAGATCGGGGTTGTGCGGCACCGGAATCCGCGAGAAATGCAGGTGCGAGCGGCTGGCGGTGGGCCCGCGCTGGCCCTGGTAGTGCGAGCCGACGCCGGCGGAGCCATAGGGGTGGGCCGCCGGCGAGCTCAGCTGGAAGAAGCACAGCTGGCCGACCTTCATGCCCGGGTACAGCTTGATCGGCAGCGTGGCCATATTGCTGAGCTCGAGGGTGACATGGCCCGAGAACCCCGGATCGATGAACCCCGCAGTCGAGTGGGTGAGCAGCCCCAGCCGACCCAGCGACGACTTGCCCTCCAGGCGGGCCGCGATGTCGTCGGGCAGGGTCACATACTCATAGGTGGCCCCCAGCGCGAACTCACCAGGATGCAGGACGAAGGGCTCGTCACCGTCGGGGGAGACCATCCTGGTCAGTTCCGACTGGTCGGCGGCCGGGTCGATCGCATCGTATCGATGATTCTCGAAGATGCGGAAATACCGGTCGAGCCGGACATCGATGCTGGCGGGCTGCACCATGGCTGCGTCCCAGGGATCGAGGCTGACACGTCCCGCCTGGACCTGAGCGCAGATGTCGCGATCGGACAAGAGCATGTAGGCAATCTATCGAACTGCCAAGCGATAACCGAACCAGGATCGCTTGGCAGTCGACTCTGCCTACCTGCTCACAGCTCCAAGCCGGGGTACAGCGGATGGTTGCCCAGCAGCTCGTCCGCAGCGGCCTGGGTGCGCTCGGCGACACCGTCCGCGATCGTGTATTTCGCCTTGCCCGGTGCGCCTGCCGAGGTCATCACGGGCTTGGTGGCGGCCAGCGCGTCGGCGATCAGCCCGGCGACCACATCCATATCGGAAGTGGTGAAACCGCGGCTGGTCAGCGCCGGGGTGCCCAGCCGAATGCCCGAGGTATACCAGGCGCCGTTCGGGTCGCGCGGGATCGAGTTGCGGTTGGTCACCACACCCGAATCGATGAGCGCGCCCTCGGCCTGGCGTCCGGTCAGCCCGAACGAGCTGGCCACATCCAGCAGCACGATGTGGTTGTCGGTGCCACCGGTCACCAGCGTCGCGCCGCGCTTCAGCAGCCCCTCGGCCAGGGCCTTGGCGTTGTCGGCGATCTGCTGGGCGTAATCCTGGAAGGAGGGCTGCCGGGCTTCGGCCAGCGCGACGGCCTTGCCGGCCATCATGTTGCCCAGTGGTCCGCCGAGCACCATCGGGCAGCCCCGATCCACGTCGTCGGCGAATTCCTTGGTGGCCAGCACCATGCCGCCGCGCGGCCCGCGCAACGACTTGTGGGTGGTGGTGGTGACGATCTGGGCGAACGGCACCGGGTTCTCGTCCCCGGTGAACACCTTGCCGGCCACCAGCCCCGCGAAGTGGGCCATGTCCACCATCAGCACCGCGCCGACCTCGTCGGCGATCTCGCGCATGATGGCGAAGTTGATGCGCCGCGGGTAGGCGGAGTACCCGCCCACCAGGATCGCCGGCTTGAACTCCTTCGCCTGCTTGCGCAATGCGTCGTAGTCGAGCAGCCCGGTCACCGGGTCGGTGCCGTAGCTGCGCTGGTCGAACATCTTGCCGGAGATGTTGTGCCGGAAACCGTGCGTGAGATGGCCGCCGGCGTCCAGGCTCATGCCCATCAACCGCTGGTTGCCGAGCGCATAACGCAGCTCGTCCCAGTCGGCCTGATCGAGGTCGTTGACGGTCTTCGCGTGGTACTTCTCCAGAGCCGGACGCTCGACCAGGTGCGACAGGATCGCCCAGTAGGCGACCAGGTTGGCGTCGATGCCGGAATGCGGCTGGGCGTAGGCGTACTCGGCGCCGAACAGTTCGCGAGCGTGCTCGGCGGCCACCGACTCGACGGTGTCGATGTTCTGGCAGCCTGCGTAGAAGCGGTGACCGATGGTTCCTTCGGCGTATTTGTCCGACAGCCAGGTGCCCAGACCCAGCAGCGTCGTCAGCGACGCGTAGTTCTCGGACGCAATGAGCTTCAGCGAATGCCGCTGGTCGTGCAGTTCAGCCTTGATCGCCTCGGCGATGCGTGGTTCGGTCTGACCGACAAGGGTCAGCATTGCTTGGTAGGCGGTGGTGGCGAGGGCAGCAGAGTCGGTCACGGGCACTCCAGATAGAAGGGGACGAAACGCCCCCTTAGTCTACCGCTGCGCTACGGTGGCGCGCTGCACGCCGGGCGCCGCTTTCCGGCGCGCGCCCCAGCCGCTGCGGCCGCTGCTGTTTATTGCCCCGCAGCGGTTGCCGGCTCGACCGTGTCGAGGCTGGTCTCGTCGCGAAGCGAGCGCTCCTTGACGCTGGCGATGTGGTCGTACATCGCCTGCTGGGCCGCCACCAGGTCCTCGGCCTCCACGGCCGCCAGGACCGCCGCATGCTCGGCGACCGCCAGCTCGGAGTCATTGATGCCGCGCCGCACCGACTGACGCAGCCGGTGCATGTGGGCTGGCAGCTGGTCTGCGGTGTTCTGCAGGTAGACGTTGTCGGTGAACCGGAAGATGGTGTTGTGGAAGCCCCAATCGGCGTCCATATACTCGCGGTAGGCATTCATCGTCGACTTGTCGGGGACGATCCCCGCCACCGCTCCGGCCGCCTTCACATGCTTGGCGTGCGCCTTGGCCAGCACCGGCTTCAGTTCCTGCACCCGGCGGAACGCCAGCGCGAGCGCGCCCGGCTCGAGGATCAGCCGGGTGTCGCACAGCTGCGCGATCTGGTCGGGGGTCAGCGGCGGTGCGACCCGGTAGCCGCGCAGGGGCGCGCGAGTCACCAGCCCGGTACGCTCGAGATGAACCAGGGCCTCACGCACCGGAGTGGGGGAGACCGCCAGCTCGCTGGCGAGCCCGTCGATGCTGAGCGGGGCTTCGGGTAGCAGCGCACCCGACATGAGCATGTCGACCAGGGATTCGTAGACGGTGTCGCGCAGCACCTTGCGTTCCAGGGGCCTGACTCTTGGCTGGGCCATCGCATTCTGCCTTTCGTTCGGGGGTGGCGCCTTCGATTACATCACGACGCCGATATGCCAAGGCTGAAATTCATTGCGTCCGTAGCCGAGCGATTCACTGCTCGACGGGGTGCCGCTGGCGAGATCGAGCAGCGCGTTGTAGATCTCGAGGCCCTTCTCGGCCACGGCGACACCGTCGGAGAAGATCGGTCCGCAGTTGATGTCCATATCGTCAGGCATCCGGGCTGCCAGGGCGTTGTTGGTGGCCACCTTGAGGGTCGGCGCCGGCGCCGTGCCCAGTGCCGAGCCCCGTCCGGTGGTGAAGCAGATCAGGTTGGCGCCGCCGGCGAGCAGGCCGGTCACCGACACCGGGTCGTAGCCCGGGGTGTCCATGAAACCCAGGCCGGGCTGGTCGATCTGCGCGGCGTAGTCATAGACCGCCTCCAAGGGAGCGTGCCCCGACTTGGCGACCGCACCGAGCGACTTCTCCAAGATGGTGGTGATGCCCCCGGCCTTGTTGCCCGGCGACGGGTTGGCGTCCATGGTGGCACCGAGGTTGGCGGTGTAGTCCTCCCACCAGGCGATCTTGTCCATCAGGCGCCGCGAGGTCGCCTCGCTGGTCGAGCGGTGCACCAGCAGCGATTCCGCGCCGTAGATCTCGGGGGTCTCGGCGAGCACCGATCGTCCACCCTGGGCGACGATCAGGTCGGACGCGTAGCCCAGCGCGGGATTGGCCGTCAGCCCCGACAAGCCGTCGGAGCCGCCACAGTTGAGCCCGAGCACCAGCTCGCTGACCGGACGCTCGGTGCGCACGAACGAGTCATTGACCCCCGGCAGCATCTTCTTGATGCCTTCCAGGGCCGCTTCCACGGTCGCGCGGGTGCCGCCGGTGGCCTGGATGGTCATGCGTTCCTGGGCGACACCGCGGCGGGTGTGGATCTGCTTGATCATCAGATCGACCTGATTGACCTCGCAGCCCAGGCCGATGACCACCACCCCGCTGACGTTGGGGTGAGTGGCGAAACCGGCGAGGGTGCGCTGCAGCAGGTCCAGGCCATTGGTGGCCATCCCGCAGCCCATCCCATGAACCAGCGGGATGACCCCGTCGATGTTCGGGTAATCGTCCAGCAGGCCGCGGCGGACGGCCTCGTTGGCGACGATCTCGCAGACGTTGGCCGAGCAGTTCACCGTCGACAACACCGCAATGTAGTTGCGGGTTGCGGTGGTGCCGTCGTTGCGGCGCACCCCCATGAAGGTGGTTCGTTCCGGTGTGGCCGGCGGCGTCCAGGCATGGTGGTCGAGGTCGGAGGCCTTCGGCTTGTGGTGGCTCGAGAAGATCAGATTGTGCACATGGACGTGCTGTCCGGCCTTGATGGGCTGCAGCGCGACACCGATCTGATAGCCGTACTTGGTGACCGGCTCGGCCTCGGCGACGTCGTGCAAGGCGATCTTGTGACCCAGCGGAATGACATCGAGCACCGGGATCCGGGCGTCGCCGACCGACAGGATCTCGCCCGGAAGGAGTTTGCGACGCGCCACCGCGACATCATCGGCGTTGTTCAGCACCAGAACTGCGTCATCGGACGCCATCCTCATCATCCCCCAAGGTCATGCCACGGATAGCTGCATCGGCATCCGTCGAACCGTTTCGCTGCGAGAAATCATATCAAATATTGGCTGGGAGTGAGATTTGGGGAGGTCGCCGACAGCCAATGCTGCCCTTCGCAGCAGGCGCCCGGCCGCAGTCGCCAAGGCTGCCGCTGCGGGTGCTGCGGGAGCGGTCCGGGCCGTGTGCCGGCCGGGCTCAGTCGGTGAAGTCACCCCGGGAGCGGGCCACTTCGTACAGCGAGATGGACGCGGCCACCGAGGCATTCAGGCTCTCCACCTCGCTGGCGATCGGGATCCGGGCCAGCACATCGCAGCGCTCGCGGGTCAGCCGGGCGAGCCCGGCACCCTCGGATCCGACGACCAGCAGCACCGGGCCGTCGGCACCCGGCACGCCGGCGATGTCGGTCTCGCCCTCGCCGGCCAGCCCCACCACCGTGAAGCCGGCCTTGGCGGCGTCCTGAAGCACCCGGTTCAAGTTGGTGGCCTTCGCCACCGGAACCCGGGCGAGCGCGCCCGCGGACGATTTCCACACCACCGCGGTCACCGAGGCGCTGCGGCGCTCGGGGATGATGACGCCGTGCGCCCCGAACGCGGCCGCCGACCGGACGATCGCGCCCAGGTTGTGCGGGTCGGTGATCCCGTCGAGGGCCACCAGCAGCCCGGCGCGGGTCTCGTCGTTGACCGCATCGGCGATCAGATCACCCGGATACGCGTACTCGTAGCTGGGCAGTTGCAGCGCCACGCCCTGGTGCACGGCTCCGCCGGTGAGCCGGTCGAGTTCGGCGCGGGTGGTCTGCAGCAGCGAGATCGAATGCTCGGCCGCGTAGCGGAAGATCTCATTGAGCCGGTCGTCGCGCTCGGCCCCTTCGGCCACGTAGGCGGTCTTGATTGGTAGGCCGGCGGTCATCGCCTCCAGCACCGGGTTGCGTCCGACCACCCAGTCGGCACCCGCGCCCTTGCCCTGCGCGCGGCTGCGGTTCGCGCCACTCTTCCCCGACTGCGATCCCGAAGTTCCGGTTGACTTGCCCTTATAGGCCTTGTGGTAGACGCGGTCCTCCGCCTTGGGGGTGGGCCCGCGTCCGGCCAGGCCACGTTTGCGCCGCCCGCCCGACCCTACTTTGCGTTCTGTCGCCACGATGTCTCCTCACCGGCTCCAGCGGGCGCCATCGGCGGTATCCGCAATTGTCAGGCCGAGCGCGGTGAGCTGATCGCGGATCGCGTCGGCAGCCGCCCAGTCCTTGCGCGCACGTGCCTGTGCGCGTTGTTCCAGTAGCAGTTGGACGAGTCCGTCCACGATGTCGGCGAGGTCGCTGCCGTCGTGCGATCCCGCCCAGGCCGGGTCGAAGGGCTCCAGTCCGAGCACATGCAGCATCGCGCGCACCTGGGTGAGCGTCAGCTCGGCGGCCTGCTTGTCGCCGGCGTCCAGATAGCGGTTGCCCTGCCGGACGGCCTCGAAGATCACCGCGACGGCAGCCGGGGTGCCCAGGTCGTCGTCCATGGCCTCGACGAAGGCGGTGGGCAGCTGGCTGAAGTCGAAGACGAACTCGCCGCTCGCGCCGGCCCGCTCCAAGAAGGAATCGATGCGTTCCAGCTGCGCGCTCGCCTCGTCCAAAGAGGTTGGGCTGAATTCGACGGCCGACCGGTAGTGCGGGGCGGCCAGGTAGAGCCGCACCGCGCGGGCCGGGTACTGCTGGGTGACCTCGGTGACCACCGTGCCGTTGCCCAGCGACTTGCTCATCTTCTCGCCGGCCATCGTCACGAAGGCGTTGTGCATCCAGTAGCGGGCGAATCCGTACCCGGCCGCCCGGGACTGGGCCAACTCGTTCTCATGATGAGGGAAGCGCAGATCCAGGCCGCCCCCGTGAATGTCGAACTCGGCGCCCAGATACTTCAGGCTCATCGCCGAGCATTCCAGATGCCAGCCCGGACGCCCGGCTCCCCACGGGGCAGGCCACGACGCAGTCGTCGGTTCGTCGGGCTTGGTGCCCTTCCACAGCGCGAAATCGCGCGGATCGTGCTTGCCGCGGGGATCGGCGTCGGCGGCCGGAGCCATGTCCTCGATCCGTTGATTCGACAGTTCGCCGTAGTCGGGCCAGGAATGCACGTCGAAGTAGACGTCGCCGGAGCCGTCTTCGGCCACGTAGGCGTGGTCGCGTCCGATGAGTTTCTTGATCAGCTCGATCATCTCGGGGATGTGCCCGGTGGCGCGCGGCTCGTAGCTGGGCGGCAAGCAGCCGAGCGCCTGATAGGCACGGTGCAACTCGAGCTCGACCGAATAGGCCAGTTCGTACCACTCCATGCCCAAGGCGGCGGACTTGGCGAGGATCTTGTCGTCGATGTCGGTGACGTTCGCCACCACCTTCACCTCGAAGCCCTCGGCAGTGAGCCAGCGCCGCAGCACGTCGAAGACGACCTCCTTGCGGATATGTCCCAGATGCGGGGCCGACTGCACCGTCAGACCGCAGTGGTAGATCGACACCTTTCCCGGGTTCAGGGGGATGAACTCGGTGACCGCGCCGATACGTTCGTCGAAGAGATGAAAGCTCACAGGGTGGAGTTTACTTGTCAACCGTGGGCCTGTCGCGCACGCTCAGGGCCGCCGACTATGCTCGCAGACGCTGAATTCAATACTTCAGTGGAGGAATCATGGCTCAGATCCGTAAGCATCGTCCGCGCACCAGTTCGATCGGTGACCAAGTGCGCGCCAGCGTGGACTCCGGCCCACGCCCGATCGTCCCCGGCGAAGAGTACGATCCGTTCTTCGAAGAGCCGGACGATACGGCCGGCGAGGCTGCCGGCGGTTTCGAGATCACTGCGTCGGCGGCGACGGTGGTCAGCACGGGCGGCTGGTTCACTCTCGATTCCGATGCGATGGCTGCGATGCTGGCGAGCCCGGCGGCGACAACGGCCGCCGATGACTCGGACGAAGCCGACGAGGATGACCTGGACGAGGACGACTTCGCCGCCGATGACTCCGATGAAGTCGACGAAGACGATCTGGACGAAGACTAGGCCGGGTTGTCCTTGGCGCGCGCCCGCAGGGCATCGATATCAAAATGTGATGCCTCTGCCGGGTCGATCTGATCGGCCTCGGCTTCCCAGGGGTCGATCACCGGGGGAAGCTGCTCGCTGAGCGGATCGTCCTGGAAGCCGAGCGAGGGATCGTACGGGTTGGCCAGCGTCCGCACGCCAGGCCCCATCGAGATCATCGCCTCGTCCGGCAGGTTCGCCAGTACGTCACGGATGTAGCCCTGGGCAGCTTCCAGCAGCGGCACATCGCGGTGCTCGCGCTGGGCTTGATACCAGCGGTAGTCCAGCAGTTCGTGGTAGATCTGCGCCGGATCGCGTTTGCCCATCATGTCGGTCGGGATCGAATTGACTACCGGCTCGAAGAAGTCGGTCAGCCACCGGTGGGCGGCGACCGCCTCGTCCAGCCCCTGAAGCCCGCGGCGCATGCGGTAGGTGTCGAGATCATTGAGCAGCCGGCGAGCCTGGTTCTCCTCGGTGTCCAGCCCGGTGAGCCGCAGCAGCCGGCGGGAGTGGTGGCCGGCGTCCACGACCTTCGGCTGGATGCGGACGGTCCGGCCGTCGGCCGAGGTGTTGATGTCGAGTTCGGCGATGTCGAAACCGAGCGCGTTGAGCCGGCGGACGCGGCCCTCGATGCGGTGCAGCTCGGAGCCGCTGAACTCCTCGGCGCCGGTCAGCTCGTTCCAGAGCTCGTTGTAGCGTGCATCGATGGTCTCGACCATGGTGAGCGGATCCAGCGACTCGTCGAGCAGCCCGCCAGCCTCGAGGTCGCAGAAGTCGCCGAAGATGTTGACCCGGGCGATCGACAGATCGTGCTGGCGCTGGCCGTCGGTCAGCTTGTCGTGCAGTTCACCGGTCTCGGCGTCGACCAGATAGGCGGCGAACTCACCGGCGTCGCGCCGGAACAAGATGTTCGACAGTGAGACGTCGCCCCACATCAGTCCGATCAGGTGCAGCCGCGCCAGCAGCACGACCATGGCGTCCAGCAGCCGGGAGACCGTCTCATTGCGGACGCCGGGGGTGAACAGCGACCGGTAGGGCAGCGCGAACTGGAGGTGTTTGGTGAGCAGGATCGGATCGAGGGGCTGGCCCTCGGCGTCGCGGCGGGCGCTGATCACACCGACCGGCTCGACCGCCGGCGTCTGTAGCCGGCCCAGATCGTGCAACAGCCGGTATTCGTGCAGGGCCAGATCCTCGTTGACTTCCTTCGCGGCGAGCACTTCGTCGCCGACTCCGATGAACCGCACAACATGGCGTGAGATGCCTCGGGGCAGCGCGACGAGATTCTCTTCGGGCCAATCGGCCAACGGCGTATCCCACGGAAGCGGGAGCAACTGCACGTTCGGCGTGGCGGACAAGAACCTGGGCACGCCCTCCAGCCTACTGATCGACCTTGAGAGCTCGCTCCAGGCCGTCGCGCACGTCCGCCACCAGATCGCCGGCCGGCTCGATGCCCGCCGACAGTCGCAGCAGCGCCGGGGTGATGCCGGCGGCCAGCTGCACCTCGGGGGTCATTGAGGCATGGGTCATGGACGCCGGATGCGCGATCAGCGATTCGACCCCGCCCAGCGATTCGGCGATGTCGAAGACCCGCAGGCCCCGGCAGAAGGCGGTGGCGCCGGCCAGGCCGCCGACGACCTCGAAGCTGATCATCGAACCGAAGCTGTCTTGCTGGCGGGCCGCGATCTCGTGACCCGGGTGCTCGGCCAGTCCGGGGTAGTAGACCGCCGTCACCGCCGGATGGCCGGCCAGTGTAGCCACGATCTCGGCGGCGTTCGCGTCGTGGACGCGCACCCGCGCGTCCAGGGTGCGCAGCCCGCGCAACGCCAGCCAGGAATCGAACGCCCCCGCGGTGACCCCGATGACATTCGCCCAGAACTTCAGATGCTCACCGAGATCCTCGTCCGCGGCGACGACGGCGCCGCCCACCACGTCGGAGTGGCCGTTGATGAATTTCGTCGTCGAATGCACGACCACATCGGCGCCGAACTCGATCGGGCGCTGCCGCAGCGGCGAGCAGAAGGTGTTGTCGGCCACCGCCAGCGCGCCCGCGGCATGCACCGTCTCGATGGTCGGTTGGAGATCGACCAACCGCAGCAGGGGATTGGACGGGGTTTCGATCAGGACCAGGTCGGCCGGTGTCTCCAGCGCGGCGGCCAGCTCCTGCGGGTCGGTCTGATTGACGTAGTCGACCGTGAAATGACCGAGCCCGGCCAGATGATTGAGCAGCCGCCAGGTGCCGCCGTAACAGTCGTGCGGGGCGACGACGCGTCCACCGGCCTTGACCAGCGCGGTGAAGCACAGTGTCAGCGCCGACAGGCCCGACGACGTGATGACGCCGGTGGCGCCGCCCTCCAAGGTGGCGATCGCCTCACCCAGCAGGTCGCGGGTCGGGTTGCCCGAGCGGCTGTAGTCGTACCTGGGCGGGTTGTTCAGCCCCGCGAATGCGTAGTTCGTGCCCAGATAGATCGGGGGCACGATCGAAGAGAACGCGGTATCGGAATCGAGACCGGCGCGAAGTCCGCGTCCGAGCTGGGAGATCGTCGGGTCCATGGCTGCCAAGATAGCGCTCCGACCGACCACGCAGAGCAATGATCAGCGGGGCTCCCGTTGCCGAGAGCCCCGCTGTTTGCCACTAAGTACCGCCTTGGCAGACCGGCCGGTGGCGCTGTGCGTCCGCGGCCGTCTGCTCTGGATCGATGAGGAACCGATCAGGAAAGGCGGGCTCCTGTTTCGGTGTCGAAGACATGCACCGCGGCCGGATCGACGCGCAGGTTGACGGCATCACCGCGCGTCGGTGGGGTCCGGGTGGTGACGCGGGCGACGATCTGCGGTTCGTTGCCGGCCAGCGCGGCGTCCTCGTTCTCGGTGAGGGTGCCGTACAGGTAGGAGTCGGCGCCGGTCTCCTCGACGACCGAGATGTGCATGCCGATGCCCGTGTCGCTGGACAGTTCGAAGGATTCCGGACGAATGCCGACGATCACCGTGTTGCCGGTCGCCTTGTCGAGCACCGCGCGGTCGATCGGGATGACATGACCGGTGACCGACGCCCCACCATCGACGATGTCGGCCTTGATGAGGTTCATCGCGGGTGAACCGATGAAGCCGGCCACGAAGAGGTTAGCCGGGCGATCGTAGAGCACCAGCGGGTTGTCGACCTGCTGCAGCAGGCCGTCCTTCATGACGGCCACCCGATCGCCCATCGTCATGGCCTCGACCTGGTCGTGGGTGACATAGACGGTGGTGACTCCCAGCCGCGACTGCAGGGCCGCGATCTGGGTGCGGGTCTGGACGCGCAGCTTGGCGTCCAGGTTCGACAGCGGCTCGTCCATCAAGAAGACCTGAGGATTACGGACGATCGCGCGACCCATCGCGACGCGCTGACGCTGGCCACCCGACAGGTTCTTCGGCTTGCGGGCGAGTAGTTCGGTCAGGCCGAGCAGGGTTGCTGCCTCCTGCACACGGCGATCGCGCTCGTCCTTGGCGACGCCCTGCATCTTCAGCGCGAAGCCCATGTTGTCGGCGACGGTCATGTGCGGATACAGCGCGTAGTTCTGGAAGACCATCGCGATGTCGCGGTCTTTGGGGGGCAGGTCGGTGACGTCCCGATCGCCGATCCATACCGAACCCGAGTTGACCTCCTCGAGCCCGGCGAGCATTCGCAGTGAGGTCGACTTGCCGCAACCTGAAGGGCCGACGAGCACCATGAACTCGCCGTCACCGATTTCGAGGTTCAGGTGATTGACTGCGGGGTGATCGGCTCCGGGATAGATGCGTACTGCTTCTCGGAAACTGACTGTGGCCATGCCTGTGCCACCATCCTTTCTATGGGCAGGAACGTGCCCAACGATCCGTGGTAGAAGGACGAAGGACTACCTCGTCCTCCCGGACAGGATGCCATGGTTGCGGGGTATTGCAAAGTCGTTTCGCATATCGAATCCGTGCCGGCGGCGCGGGAGGGGCGGATCAGATGGGTTCGGCCAGCCAGGTGATCAGCTGCCAGCGTCCGTTTTCGCGGATGAAGACCCGCAGATTGTCGAAGATCTGGACGGCCTCGGGGTCGGCCAGCGCCCATTTCTCGACGGTGCAGCGGGCGGTGGCGCGGTAGCGTCCGTGCAGTTCGAGATCGAGCATCGTGGTCTGGCGTTTGGCGCCGGTGGCCAGGCCCGAGATGAAGTCGGCCTTGGTCGACAGGGGGCCGCTGGGGCGGCGCATGGTGAACCGTTCGTGCAGCAGGTGCTCGAACCAGGCCTTGTCGGCGTCGGATTCTGCCTGCCCTATTCGTTCGTTGATCTGCAGCAGTTCGGCGAATGCCGTGGTCTGATCGCTCATGGAGTCAGCCTAGAGGTTTGGGACGGTCCAGCCGTGCACGAGTGCCAGGTAAGCTCGCTGGGTGGCTGATGAGCGTCCGACAGAGATCTCCCGGCACGACGAGCCTGTCGACCCGGTTGACGCCGGCGCGCTGCCCGGAGAAGCGGTCCGGCCCGATGCGGCCGGTGACAAACAGCCCGAGCGCGAATGGTGGGACGATCCGGGTATGCCGTGGCGGCGTAAGCCGACGCGCACCGATATCGCCTGCATGTCGTGGATCGGCTTCCTGGGTCTCTTCAGCCTCGCGATGTTGCCCTTGCGGGCGTGGCTGCTGGGTTCACCCGACCGGCTGCCCTGGCTGGTCGGGCTGCTGGGTTCTCGATCGGGTACCACGCTGCTCGGGTCGGTGGTCCGGGTCGGAACCGATCTGCCGTTCGTCTGGCCGATCCTGCTGGGCACGTTGATGTCGATCAAGCTGGACTGGACGTACTGGTGGGCCGGCAAACTGTGGGGACGCGGCATGATCGAGGTGTGGGCCGGCAAGTCGCAGCGCGCCGCACGCAACTACGCCCGGGCAGAACGCTGGGCCAACAAGCTCGGCTGGGTGGGCATGTTCGTCGCCTATGTGCCGATTCCATTGCCGCTGACCGCGGTCATCTTCGTGCTGGCCGGGGCACAGGGGATGAGCTGGAAGAAGTTCATGATGCTCGACTTCGCGTCCTGCCTGCTGTGGCTGATCGGGTTCTTCTCGTTCGGCTATCTGGTTGGGGAGCCGGCGGTCAAGGTGCTGGAGTTCTACAGCAAGTTCGCCAACTACGTCGCCATCGCGCTGGTGGTCGCCGTGGTCGCGCTTACCTTCATGCGCAGTAGCCGCAAGGGCTGAGATTCTCAGGGTTCTCCCGGGCATCCCCCGAAATGCCGTGTCAATGGCGTAAACATGCTGAGAGTTGGCTTAACGTTTTCCCATGGGAACCCCACAGAGTCAGACTCCGAACCACAGGCGCCGCAGAGCACTGGAGAGCGTCGGGAAGCTTTGTACCCTCGTGATCGGCCTGCCGGTATTGTTTGCCGCCCTGCAGATGAACGCGCCATCGGAGCTGCCCGTCTGGGTTGCGGGACTGGTCACCCTGGCCAGCGGAGTGATCGTGTCGGTGCTGTTCACCCGACGCCAGCAGCAAGCTGTCTCGGACGCTGATCTCCAGTTGGAGCGTGCTTAGTTTGCTCATTTTGCGATCGGGCCGGATTTCGCGCAGGGGCGTCGTCCGGGCAGAATAGTCAAGCGCCTTTCTTGGGCGCACGCCTCCGTAGCTCAGCGGCCAGAGCACCCGCCTTGTAAGCGGAAGGTCGAGGGTTCGACTCCCTCCGGGGGCTCTGTTCCGTCAGCTGTGTTTCATCAGTTGTGTGCCATCAGTCATGTGCCATTGGCTCTGTTCCAGCAATCCTCCGCCAGTTCGCTCGCCGTCGGTACTAGGCGCTCGCCGTTCATCCCAAACGCTCGCCGTCGGTACTAGGCGCTCGCCGTAGAGCAGTTTGCTTCCGTTGGAACGCGAGCGAACTCACTTATGGCGAGCGAACTGGACGAGGGATGGGGCAGACGCTCGCCGTCGGTACAAGGCGCTCGCCGTCCGTACAAACCGCTCGCCGTAGAGCAGTTCGCTTCTGTTGGAACGCGAGCGAACTTACTTATGGCGAGCGAATTGGACGAGGGGCGGGGCAGACGCTCGCCGTCGGTACTAACCGCTCGCCGTCGGTAGCAAACGCTCGCCGTAGAGCAGTTTGCTTCTGTTGGAACGCGAGCGAACTCACTTACGGCGAGCGAACTGCACGGCGAGCGGGGTGGACAGCCAGCGAACTGGGCCGGTGCCGATGGACCAGGCCAGGGATCAGGCGTCCAGGCCGGTGGCGGTCAGGAAGCCCTGGCCGTTGCCGCTGACCTTGGCCTGGCAGCCGGCCTCCAGGAAGGCCGCCTGGCCGTGCTTGAGAACGAGTCCGTCCTGGCCCTGGGAGACACCGATCTCACCGCTGGTGGCCAGCAGTATCCGACCGGACAGCTCGCCGGGCAGTTCGATCATGCGTCCGGGGACGAGGTCGAGCCGCCAGCACACGAACGCGCGCTCGTCGGTCGGGTAGCGCCACAGTCCGGGCAGCTCCTGCTCGGGCAGCATCGCCGGGATCGGCTCGGTGGTGAAGGTCACGACCTGTGCCAGCGCGGACGGGTCGATGTGCTTCGATGTGAGGCCACCGCGCAAGACGTTGTCGGAGTTGCCCATCACCTCCACGCCGGTGCCGCTCAGATAGGAGTGTAAGACCCCCGGCTGCAGGTAGAGGGCTTCGCCGGGCTGCAGAGTGTGCCGGGTCAGCATCAGCGCCGCGAGCAGGCTCGGGTCGCCGGGGAAATGCTCGTCCAGCAGCACTGCGGTGCGCGCGAACTCGCCCAGCTCGCCTTCGTCGTCGGTGTGGTTGACCGCAGCAGCCACCACATCGGTGACCGCTGCCTTGAGGTCATCGTCCAAGACCAGGCAGTTCATGAAAACCTCGGCCAGCCCGGCTCGTCCGCCCCGGTGGCGCAGCGGCGCGAAGACCTGCTCGGACACCGGGCTGATGCCCAGGCGCGAGAAGAGTGCCGAAGTCAGGGCGGGATCGCGGAAACCGGCCAGGGCATCGAACTGAGTGAGCGCGACAATCAGCTCGGGCTTGTCCCATGGGTCCTTGAAGGTGCGCTCGGGCGCGTCGAGTGGGATGTCGGCCTGGTTCTCACGCTCGAAACCCGCCCGCGCATCCATCCGGTTCGGATGCGCCTGCAGGCTGAGAGGACGCCCGGCCGACAGCAGTTTCATCAGGTACGGCAGATGCCCGCCGAACTCCAGCCGGGCCGAATCACCGACCAGGCACGGGTGTTGCTTGATGGCCTCGTCGAGCCGGAGATGGCCATCGATCGTCGCGGGATCGCTCGGGTGCGCGCCCAACCAGTATTCCGCCAGCGGACGTCCGTCCGGGTGAATGCCTAGAATGGCGGGAATCGCGTCGGGCGATCCCCAGTCGTAGCGCTTGATGCTTCCGGTCAGCGGATGCATCCCACCTCCCTGTATAGATACGTTCCGCCTTGCACAGGCTGCCGCCGATGGGGTGACGGCTGCGCTTGTGTGACCAAGCAATCACCCATCCTACTCATCGCGTCCGTGTCACGGCCATTCGGGTTGCCGCCAGGAGCCACGCTGAGCGCCGATCTGTGCGACCCGAGCATCGGCCAGCAAGCCGCCCGAGCATCGTCATTCAAGCCGCCCGAGCACCGTTGTGCAAGCTACCCGAGCGCCGAGGCCCAGCGTCCGGACACCGATGCGCGCAGGTAATCACATCGGTGTGATTCCCGGTTGTAGAATCGCCGCATGGTCGAAGCAGCGCACAATCTCAATCCGCAGGCCCGGTCGTTGACCGAGCGCGAGATGGCCATCCTGGATTTCGAGAAGAGCTGGTGGCAGGCCCGAGCTCCCAAGGAAACCGAGATCCGGGAGCGATTCAACCTCTCGGCGGCGCGCTACTACCAGCTGCTCAATGCGCTGATCGATCGTCCCGAGGCTCTCGAACACGACCCATTGCTGGTCAAGCGGCTCCGCCGGCTGCGCGAGCAGCGCCAGCGCACCCGCTCGGCCTCCAGGCTCGCCAATCGCTGATGATTCAGGCCTTCCGGTCCGGACGAGGTCGCTCTCCGGCTACCGGATAGCCGCCGCTGGCAAGATCGGCCCTCACTTCGAACACATTGGACGCGTACCCGGTTCCGGTGCGCCACTTCGACCACGCCGCGGCGGCCAGATAGCACGGCAGGAACGGCAACCCGAGGAAGACCGCCCACTGCGTGGCATGCGCCGCCTCGTGCTCCACGATCCTGGGATGCCGAGCCAGCAGCCGGTCGATCGTGCCACCGGGGACGATCACCACGCAGCCGATGGTGAACGCCCCGGCAACCGGAAATCCCAGACGATAGCCTTCGGCGATCCACAGGCCGGCCGGACCTCGACGCGGACGCGCGCGTCCTGCCAGTGCCACGGCGAAGCCCAGCGGCGTCGACAGGTTCACCCAGTTGGCGATCGCGCGCAGCTGGTGGTTGCGGCTGGTGGCCATGGGTTCAGCCTATGGCCTGCCTGTTGGCCGCCCCGATTGTTTGCACTCTCGGGGCCCGAGTGCTAATAATGAATTTGGCACTCCAACACGAGGAGTGCCACCGCTTCGAGTCGTGGTGCGGGTGAGACCTTCAGGTCGTCCGTCGCGGGCATCGGCAGCCATGAGTCGTAGCGACCACTAGACAACCAACGGGGCCTGGCCCCTGATGCCAAAGGATTTTCCACAGAACCATGGCAAAACTCATTGAATTCGACTCGGAAGCCCGTAAGGCTCTCGAGAAGGGCATGAACACCTTGGCCGATGCCGTCAAGGTCACCCTTGGGCCGAAGGGACGCAATGTCGTCCTGGAGAAGTCGTGGGGCGCCCCCACGATCACCAACGATGGCGTGTCCATCGCTAAGGAGATCGAGCTTTCCGATCCCTTCGAGAAGATCGGCGCTGAGCTGGTCAAAGAGGTCGCCAAGAAGACCGACGACGTTGCCGGAGACGGCACCACGACCGCCACCGTTCTCGCTCAGGCGATGGTGCACCAGGGGCTGCGTAATGTGACCGCCGGCGCCAACCCGATCGAGTTGAAGCGCGGCATCGACAAGGCCGTGACCGCGATCATCGCTCAGCTGGCCGCCATGTCGACCGAGGTCGAGACCAAGGAGCAGATCGCTCAGACTGCCTCCATCTCCGCCGGCGACTCCAGCGTCGGCGAGATCATCGCCGAGGCCATGGACAAGGTCGGCAAGGAAGGCGTCATTACCGTCGACGAGTCCAACACCTTCGGCATGGAGCTCGAGCTCACCGAGGGCATGAACTTCGACAAGGGCTACATCTCCGGCTACTTCGTAACCGATCCGGAGCGCATGGAAGCCACCCTCGAGGATCCCTACATCCTGATCGTGGACGGCAAGGTCTCCTCGTTGAAGGACCTGCTGCCCGTGCTCGAGAAGGTGCAGCAGACCGGCCGTTCGCTGCTGGTCATCGCTGAGGACGTCGATGGCGAGGCCCTGGCCGGCCTGGTCGTCAACAAGCTGCGTGGCACCTTCAAGTCGGTCGCCGTCAAGGCTCCGGGCTTCGGCGATCGCCGCAAGGCCATCCTGGCCGACATCGCGGTGCTCACCGGTGGCCAGGTCATCAGCGAGACCGTTGGTCTGTCGCTGGACCACGCCGAGCTCGACATGCTCGGCCGGGCCCGCCTGGTGACCATCACCAAGGACGACACCACGATCGTCGAAGGCGCCGGCGACAAGGAGCAGATCCAGGGCCGGATCAAGCAGATCCGCACCGAGATCGAGAACTCCGACTCCGACTACGACCGCGAGAAGCTGCAGGAGCGGCTGGCCAAGCTGGTCGGCGGCGTCGCAGTGATCAAGGTCGGCGCTGCGACCGAGGTCGAGATGAAGGAGCGCAAGCACCGCATCGAGGACGCCGTCCGCAACGCGAAGGCTGCCGTCGAAGAGGGCGTGCTGCCCGGTGGCGGTGTGGCCCTGATTCAGGCCGCCAAGAACGCCAACCTCGAGGGCCTCAGCGCCGACGAGCAGATCGGTGCGCAGATCGTGCTGTACGCAGCCGCCGCGCCGCTGAAGCAGATCGCCGCCAACGCCGGTCTCGAAGGCGGCGTCGTGGCTGAGAAGGTCAGGAGCCTTCCGGCCGGCGAGGGCCTGAACGCGGCCACCGGCGAGTACGTGCATATGGTCAAGGCCGGCATCCTGGATCCGACCAAGGTCACCCGCTCGGCACTGGCCAACGCGGCGTCGATCGCCGGTCTGTTCCTGACCACCGAGGCTGTTATCGCCGACAAGCCCGAAAAGGCTCCCGCGATGCCCGCCGGTGGCGACGAGATGGGCGGAATGTACTGATCCGCGATCAGTCCTGATTGCCTCAGTAGGGGGACGGTTCCTTCGGGAGCCGTCCCCCTCCTGCATGCCCGTCCCCGCGTCCACCGGCCGCCGCCGGGTCTTGGTCGGAGTGCGGTGGAGGTGCGCGCGGCCGACGAGCCCGAAGCCCGGGGGTGTCGCGCGTCGGTCTGCGCGCTGACAGTGCATCATGGTGACATGTCTGGCCTGTTGGAGGTGGTCGTCCTCACTGCCGACGATGCCCGGCGCGCGGAAGAAGGCGGCGCCGACCGGCTGATGATGGTCGGCGAGCTGACCGGGCAGGGACGCTGCCCCGAACCGGCAGCGTTCCGGCGTGTGCGGGACGCCTGCACGATCCCGATCCGGCCGCTGCTGCGGCTGCGCGATGGCTACCGGTCCGACGGTGGCGAAGTGACCCGGCTGCGTGGGCTGGCGTCGAACTACCTGAGCGACGGCGCCGAGGGCTTCGTCCTCGGATTCTTGGATGGCTACTCGCAGGTCGACACCGAGATCGTCGCGGCGTTGACCGACGACGGCTACTGGCCGTGGACCTTCGACCACGCGATCGACCGCTGCCTCGACATGGACGAGGCCTGGGCGCGGTTGAGGGGTATGCGCGGACTCGATCAGATCCTGACCGCAGGGTCCAGCCGCGGCCTGGAGATCGGGTTGGACGATCTGGTCTTGCGGGCCCGAGCCGATCCCGAGGATGCCCGGCTGATCCTGGCCGGCGGGGGACTGGTGCCCGAGCATGTCGCCTGGCTGAGCCGGGCCGGGGTGCGGGCCTTCCAGGTGGGTCCCCAGGTGCGCACCGGAGGCTCGTTCGCGGCCGACGTGGATCCGTCGCTGGTGCGCGGCTGGCGAATCCTGCTGGACTCCGAGCATGTCCGGCGGGCCAGCTAGCTGGAACCAACCTGATGGTCGGGCAAGCCGGTCGGCAGGCGTCGCCCCCGGGACGTCAAAGGTGCGGGTCGGACGCGCCGTGGACAGCGGCAGTCTCGGCTTCGGCATCGAGTGCTCCACGATGCACAGGCTGGGCGATGGTCAGGCGGCCGCGGCTTCGCGTCTAGCCTGGACCCATGAACAATCCAGATCGTCGCCCGATGGTCGCGGTTCCGCCGCCTCAGCGCCGCGTGCGCAGGCGTCAGGCGGCCCGGGTGGTCGTGCGTGCCGAAGGACGTGTGTTGCTCGCTTCCGATTGCGATCCGGGTATCCCGGGGTCGCAGTGGTGGGTGACTCCGGGTGGCGGTCTGGACATCGGTGAGAGCTTCGCGCAGGCGGCCGCCCGCGAACTGGCCGAGGAGACCGGTCTGCTGGTCGATCCGGGCGATTTCTTCGGGCCGGTCGCCCGCCGAGTCGTGCATCATGGCTACTCGGATCAGGTTCTGGTGCAGCGGGAGGACTTCTTCGTCCTCGATCTGCCGGCTCGCTATGAGCCGGACACCGCCGGGTTCACAGCCGAGGAGAAGGTGACCATGGCCGCCGGATTCGGATGGTTCACCGTGGCCGATCTGGTGGGTAAGATCGTCTGGCCCGTCGAACTGCCCCGCCTGATCGCGGCCACGATCGCCACCCAGCTCATCGATTTCGGGGATGTCGAGGAGTCCACCGTCCCGGTGCGCCTAGGCCATCGCTGAGCAGATCGGACTTCGGCGCGGGACTCGGGGCGTCGCTCAGTTCCTCTGCTCGAGCGGCGGGTCGTTGATGACGACGGGCTCCAGTGTCTGTGCCGAGATAATCCTGCCGGTCGGGACTGTCAGCCGTGCTCCGGCCCGGCGCACCAGATAGGCCGAGCCGTGTGCCACGAAAAGCACCCGGACGATCGCGCTGGTCAGCGTCCCGTCTTCTTCGGCGTACGCCAGCTGCACCCACAGGTCACTCTGGGCGGCTGTGTCCAAGACCGGACGCCAGTCCGTGGACTGCCGTTCGCCGAACGCACCAGCGGCCCCCGCCGGCCGGCGATCAGTGCTCGCCGCCTGAACGCGAGGCAACGCGGGACGTTCGCCGTTTTCGTCGAAGATCCGCCCGCCCCGCAATACCAGGGCGACCTCGCGCGGCAGGATCACGGTGCGCTCATCGACGGGACGCAGCAGTCGCAATGCCAGCAGCCGGTCGATCGGGGAGGCGGCGTCCGGCCAGGTCACCGCGCGTTGCGCGTTGCCGACCGTGCCTTGGGGTGGACCCCAGACCAGCCGTTCGAGGACCCGGCGGTCGTCGTCGCCTATCCGGCCGAGCGCCTCGGTGATGGTGGCCTCGTCCAGTGGTTCGGCGCTGATCGGCGCAAGGCCTGCCGGGAATGGCCCCAGGGCCCGCGCCACCGCATCGGTGACCGCCATCCCGGTCTGCGTGATAAGGCCCTGACGACGCAATTCATCGGCAACAGCTGCCACATCGAGGGCTTCGAACTCGGGCAATGCCGACGGGTCGGCACCGGCCGCGAGCGCCACCAGCACCCGCAACTCGTCCTCGCCGAGCCGGGCAAGCGTGTGAGCGGTCGCGGCCGACGAAGCGTCCGAACCCACCGCTAGTACCGCCGCTGCGGTTTGTTACGCATCGTGATGGCCAGCCCGACCAGGCAGACGAAGCAGAGCAGCCGCGCCGTGCTCTGCAACTGGTCGATATAGAAGTAGCCCTGGAACCAGAAGAAGGCCACCACCAGCGTGAAGGCGGCACAGACCAGCAACATGATCCGCCCGGGCACATTGTTGGTCGCGGCCAGGATGCCCGCACCCAGCAGCGCCCACGGCGCCAGCCCACTCCACAGCATGCCGACGAACAGCAGCCCGATCAGCCAGCCGGTGATCTGGGGAACCTCCTGAGCGGGCGGTCGACTGGGGCCGCCGGGCGCCGGGTAGTAGCCGTCTTGGGAATACGAGCCCGTCGCGTACGGATTCGGTCCATAGGGCGACGGCGCGGGTGCATACGGATTGGCCGGATAAGGGGACGGCCCGGTCGGATAGGGCGACTGCGCGACCGGACGCATGGTCTGCGGGCCGGCCGGCGGTGCCCCAACGCCCGGCTGTGCCCCTGCGCCCGGCGGTGCCCCAACGCCCGGCTGCGGCTGAGCGGTGCCGACCGGAGCGGGCCAGGGCTGGGCTCCGACGGGCAGGCCTGAAGGCGGCGGCAGCGAGCCGAGTTGCTGGGGGCTCAACGCAGTGTCCGGTTCGGACGCCGCATTGAGCGCATCGCTGGTCGCGCTGCCCGGAACCGGCTGGGTCGGGTCCCAGGCACTGACCGCCTCGGGCGGCAACGCATCGAGCAGCGGTTCGTGTGGGTCGCGCCGATCGGCGGGGGCAGGGGCAATCTGGTCCAGCGGCGCCACCTGCTGTGCCGGCGGGGCGAAATCCTGCGGCGGTGCCACCGGCCCAGGCGTCACCGCGCGCGGCGGCTCGGACGTCGACAGCGGGGGAGCCGCCGGGCTGGCGAAGCCGAACGGCTGGCCGGGCTGCTCGTCCTCACCTGCCAAGAAAGTCGAAGTCACCTGCGTCATGGCGTCCAGTCTAGAAGCCCGGACGACAACCCTGTCGGTGCTCGCGCTGGGCGGAAGAGCCCAGATCGGATCAGGCCGCGGTGGGGCCGTGCTGGTTCTGCCCCCAGCTGGGTGCGCGCCGATTGCTCAGACAGGTATCCTGTGATGGACGCGGGTTACCCTACCCGTGCCGAATGCGAGTAATGAGAGAGGTTGCGGTGCCCAGCGGCAAGGTGCGTTTCTACGACGCAGACAAGGGCTTCGGCTTCATCGCCAAAGACGGCGGTGGCGACGTATACGTACGCGCCGACGCTCTGCCCCAGGGAGTGACTGCGCTGAAGACCGGCCAGAAGGTCGAATTCGGCTTGATTCAAGGACGCAAAGGTGAGCAGGCACTGTCGGTTCAGCTGGTCGAGTTGCCGCCGTCCCTGTCGAAGGCTTCCCGCAAGAAGCCGGAGCAGCTCGCGGTGATGTTCGAAGATCTGATCAAGGTGCTGGATGCCCTCGGCAACGGCTACCGGCACGGACGATATCCCAACGCGCAGCAGTCGGCGAAGGTGGCTGGAATGCTGCGGGCCGTTGCGGATGAGCTGGAGCTATGAGCGAAATAGACCAAATAATCGCGGATTCCCTCGACGCGGCTCGAGACGCGGCTGTCGAGGCGGCCGGTGATTTCGGCGTCGGCGACTACCTCGGCAGCAAGGTCGAGGCCGGTGCTCGGCAGGCGACGCATCTGTTCGACTGCCCGCATCCCGGCTACTACGGCTGGCACTGGGCGGTGACGATGACTCGTGCCTCGCGCGCCCGTTACGCCACGGTCAACGAGGTGGTCCTGCTGCCCAGCGACGAGTCGTTGCTGGCCCCGGTGTGGGTGCCGTGGGCCGAGCGGCTGATGCCCGGTGATGTCACCCCGGGCACGCTGCTGCCGACCCCCGACAACGATCCCCGGCTGGAGCCCGGCTACGGCGGCGGCGAGCTGGCCGCCGACAGCGATCCGGCCGAGTGGGCCCAGACCCGCGCGGTGGTCAGCGAACTCGGACTGGGGCGGGAGCGCGTCCTGTCACCGATCGGACGCGAAGAGGCCGCCGAACGCTGGCTGGATTCGGACGCCGGACCCGGCAGCCCGGCCGCCAAGCAGGCGCCCGGACAGTGCGTGACCTGCGGCTACTTCGTCCGGCTGGGAGGATCGCTCGGACGCCTGTTCGGCGCCTGCGCCAACGAATACTCCCCCTACGATGCGCGGGTGGTCTCGATCGATCATGGCTGCGGCGGCCATTCTGATCTCGTTGCGGACGAGCGGGTCGCCCGCCTGCCGGAGCCGGTCTTCGACACCATCAGCATCGACCACTCGCTGTTCGACTGACCGTATTGCTCTACGGAGCAGATCGCTCGGCTGATCGTCGTGTTCGACTGACCAGATCGCTCGGCTGATCGTCCGCGTCGGTCACCGTCGCACGCCGTGGAGAACGATCACGGTGTGGGTGCAGGAATGCCGTGTGCTGCGTCCTTGGCGCGTTTCTTGCGTCGCCAGGCGCAATAACCGATCGCGATGAGTCCGATCCCGATGCCGGTCAGGGCGACCGTGTACCACCAGTCGGGGACCCCCCAGCGGACCCGTGCCAGTTGCAGGGCGACGTAACCGACGACGAAAAACGCCGTCCCGATAGAGAAGACCCGCACCCCATCGTCGGGAACCGGCTTCACCGGCGCCTGTTGCAGGCGTTCTTCCAGCGAACGCTTAGCAGATTCCTGACTTGTTACAGGCGGATTATCGGTCATGGACCCTATCTTATGGACAGTTTCCACATGTTTAGCATGACGCTATGACCACCACATCGGCACAGGGTGCTCCGATCGCCAGCGGCGATCAACAGAAATCAGGCTTGGACCGTTGGTTCGAAATCACTCAAAGAGGCTCATCTGTTTCCCGCGAGGTGCGCGGCGGCTTGGTGACCTTCTTCACTATGGCCTACATCATCGCGCTGAACCCGCTGATCGTCGGGACGGCAACCGACAAGAACGGCAATCTGGTTTCGGGTGCACCGAAATTCACCGATGCTGCCCAGACGATCGTCGACTCGGCCGCGGTCGGCCAGTCGATCGCGATGGTGGCGGCAGCAACTGCCCTGGTGGCAGGGCTGATGACGATCCTCATGGGTGTCGTCGGACGCTTCCCGATCGGCATCGCGACGGGCCTTGGCCTCAACGCGATGCTCGCCTACGTGGTCGCGCCGCAGATGACCTGGCCGCAGGCGATGGGACTGGTGGTCTGCGAAGGCATCCTGGTCACCATTCTGGTGCTCACCGGCTTCCGTGAGGCGGTCTTCCGCGCGGTGCCGCCGAGCCTTCGCACCGCGATCAGTGTCGGTATCGGCCTGTTCATCACGTTCGTCGGCCTGGCGGATGCGGGCATCGTTCGCCCCGGCAGCCCCCTGGTGCAGTTGGGCGTCAACGGCTCGCTCGTCGGCTGGCCGATCTTCGTCTTCGTCGCGACCTTCGTGGTGCTGGCGGTGCTGTACATGCGTAAGGTCCGTGGTGCCATGCTGTGGGCTATCTTCGGCGGCACGGTGCTGGCCGTGATCTTGGAGGCCGCTGCGAAGATCGGTGCGGTCTCGCCCGACCATGCGACCGGCTGGGCGCTGAACGTTCCGGCGTTCCCGGGCTGGCAGGCGTTCGCCAGCCCCGATCTTTCGCTGCTGGGCAAGGTCGACGTCTTCGGTGGTTTCGCCACTGACGGCACTGTGACGGTGGCCAGCGTGCTGACCGCGTCGATGCTGGTCTTCAGCCTGCTGCTCGCCGACTTCTTCGACACCATGGGCACGGTCGTGGCGGTCGGTGCCGAGGGCGGCATCCTGAACAAGGCCGGCGAGCCGCCGCACCTGCGCGAGATCCTGCTCGTCGACTCGCTGGCCGCCCTGGCCGGCGGTGCCGCCTCGGTCTCCAGCAACACCAGCTATGTCGAGTCGACCGCCGGTGTCGCCGAGGGTGCCCGGACGGGCATCGCGTCCATCGTCACCGGCGTCGGCTTCTTGGTGGCGCTGTTCATCACCCCGATCGTCAACATGGTGCCTTCCGAAGCCGTCGCCCCGGTGCTGGTGGTCGTCGGCTTCCTGATGATGACCCAGGTCACCGAGATCCCGTGGAGTGATATCGAGATCGCGCTGCCGGCGTTCGTCACGATCGCCTTCATGCCGTTCACCTACTCGATCACCGTCGGTATCGGCGCGGGCTTCATCATGTTCGTGGTGATGAAGATCTTCCAGGGCAAGGCTGCCAGGGTCCACGTGCTGATGTGGATCGTTGCGGCGCTGTTCGCGATCTACTTCATGCAGGGCCTGATCACCGGCGCCTTCGCCTGATCAATGGCGAAGACGACGACGACCGGTCGGTGAACGGGCCGGCAGGCTGAATCAGGGGCGTCACGGCATCCAGGTCACGACCAGATCTGGGGCCGGGCGCCCCTGCTGCTTCGCCTGGTCCGTCCAGGCGGGGTAGTCGTCCAAGAACTGCCGGAAGGGACGCACCGCGGCGGCGGTCTTGGCGTCCAGGCCGTCGGCGATCTCGTCGATGGCCTGCCGGGTGGCGAGCACATGGGCATGTTTGGCGTATCCCCAACGCTGCCCTGGCAAGGGAAAAAGCGGGATCTGCGGGTCGCCCTGCAGCAGCTTCTCCAAGGCGAACTGGCTCGGCAGTCCGGCGGTGGCCAGGTCGAATTCCAGATCCGACATCTCACGTTCGTCGACGTCGAGGTCCAGGCGTCCCCAGCTCAACTCGCCCAGCCAGGCAAGAACGATCTGCCAGGCGTAGCCCTGCCGCTCGGGCCCGATGGCGTGGGCGGTCAGCAGAGCCTCGACATCGGGCGGGGCCGGACGATGGGGCACCGTCGGCGGATCGATGGGCCTTTTCATCGCCGGGCCGACGCGTCCCAGCAGCTTGCGGCGGCGGCCATGGGGGTCGGCAGGGGCAGGGAAGTCGGCAGCCGCGATCTGCCGTAGCCGGCTGGCCAGTTCGGGTTCAGCCCCGAACATGTCACGTAGTTCGGTGATTCCGATCGCAAACTGCGACAACCGTCCCATGTCATGAGGTTAGTCGCTGAACAGTCTCAGTAGCGCGCGATACGGCGGTCTGCTGTACTGGCGGGGCTGAGGGTTAGCTAGACTGTCGCGGGTACTCAATGGACAGGAGCGCCGATGGCAAGGGTTCAGCCGCCACTGGCCTGTGCTGCGGCATCGCTGCTGGTCTTCGGAATGGCTGCTCCGGCCGCTGCAAGTCCGGGCGATGTCATTACGTTGGCCGACCCCAGCTTGAGCGCTTCGGGCGCGTTGGCCGCCGATCCGGCGAGGGATGTCTATTGGACGGCTGCCGGTTCGGGTGCGGTGCAGGCCATCAACCCGGACGGATCGACCGCAGGTGAGGTGAGCTACGCTGCCGCTCCGACCGGCGTGGAGGCCCTCGCCATGTTCGACGGCGCGCTTTACGTCGGCGATGTCGGTGGCGCCCGCTCAGCGGTCACCGTCTACCGTCTCAATTCGATGGACTACGGCACATCCGCGGCCTTCACCCAGTGGACGCTGCACTATCCGGACGGCGCGCACGACGCGATGACCATGATGGTCTCGCCGCGCGGCAACATCTGGATCGTCACCAAGGGATCGCCGGGCGGGCTCTACTACGTCGAAGCGCCCGGGACGCTCGCCGAGCTGACCCTGGAGCGGGTGGCTGACGCACCCGATTGGGTGACCGATGGCGTCTTCACGGACGGATCCACTGCCGTGCTGCGCACCTATAACAGTGTGCTGACCTTCGACATGATGGATTATGCGGTGACGGCGGCTGAGGTGGCGCCCGCGCAACCGCAAGGAGAATCCGTCACCACAAGCCTCGACGCCACGGGACTGGTGCTGGGCAGCCGCAACGACGACCGGCTGCTGGAGGTCACCGCGCCGACGACGATGGCCGATGTCGGTGAGGCACCCTCGACTCCGCCGGGCACCGCGACCGTCGCTGAGCCCACCGAGGCCCCGACGACGGCGGTCGAGGAGGCCGAGACGACCTCTGCTCCCACAGATTCGGAAACCCAGGCCGGCAAGTCCGGGGGCGGGCGAGGCAGGTACGGTGCGTTGGCTATCGCCGCGCTGGTGTCGGTGGTTGCCGGGGGAATCGCCTACCTGACGAGCAAGCCGCCGTCGAAGCATTACCGGCGGCGTCACTAGGCTATTCGGCGCTGTCGGCGGCCGGACGGTCGGGCCCGGCGTCGGCGATCGCGGTGGCGTCCAGGTCGATCGGGATGCTGCGGGCCTGTCGGACCGCTTCCGCCAGCACGTTCAGCCGGGCGTCCGGTACCGCAAGCAGTGGCACGCCGTGGGGCAGCCGCGCCAACCCGGACAGCCGCGGATCGGCGAGCACATCGGCCACGGCGGTCTTGTCGCCACCGGTGATCAGCGCCTCACAGCCGTCGAGTCGGGGCAGTAGGACTTCGGCGGCATCGTCCGCGGCTTGTTGGTAGGCGAAGCGAGTCTGATTGGCGCGGCGGCGGGCATAACGCTGCTGCGACCAGCCGCCGGCCTTCGTCCGCGATTGCACGTAGTGCCGGGAGGTGCGATGGACGATCAACTCGTCGCCGTCGGCCACGCCCACGGCGCTGGCAGCTTTGCGCACCAACAGCACCGCGACGCGACGCGGGCGGACGAGCTGGGCCAGCGCGTCCGGCAGGCTTGTGGCCGGGTCGAGTGGTTCCCAACGGTTGATCAGGCGTGCTCGAGCGTCATCGGCGGCCTGCAGGAATATCGCGCCGGGCAGAATGGTTGAGGTGACGGTTCCATGGCGGGATTCGAATCGCTCGATCCAGCCGGGCAACCTTCCGGTGGCGACGCTGACGCGGCGAGCAGTTGGGAAATCCATGCTCATTGCGCCATGCTATGCCTTGGCGGAGACGTTATGTTAGGCCATGCTAAGCGTGGCAGTCGGTTAGGCTTTCAGCTAACCAGGAGGGCCCGAATGAACGATCTGATCGATACCCCGGAGATGTATCTGCGCACCATCCTCGAGCTTCACGAAGAAGGCATCGAGCCACTACGTGCGAGGATCGTCGAGCGGCTGCATCAGTCGGGTCCGACCGTGAGCCAGACCGTGGCCCGGCTGGAGCGCGATGGGCTGCTGACGGTGCAGGACAACCGGCGCATTGAGCTCAGCGAGATCGGCTGGGAGCGTGCCCGCAAGGTGATGCGCAAGCACCGGTTGGCCGAGCGGATGTTGTCGGACATCATCGGACTCGACTACTCGATCGTGCACGAGGAGGCCTGCAAGCTGGAGCATGTCTTCGGTGATGCCATCGAGGAGCGGCTCACCGTGCTGCTGAACTCGCCGCAGCTGTCGCCCTATGGCTGTCCGATCCCATCGCTTGAAGGTGAACTTCATCCGGAGGTCTTCCGGGAGGGTGTGGTCGCGCTGGCCGAGGTCGTGACCGGCGAGGTGCAGAGTTTCAACCTGGTGCGGCTGAGCGAGTTCGTCCAGGCCGACGAGATGGCGCTGACCGGGCTCAAGGATGTCGGTGTGGTGCCCGATGTGGCGATTTCGGCGGTGGAGGTCCATTCAGCCGTCGAGATCAGGGGCCCCGAGGGGCGGGTCCGGGTCGACAAAGCGATCGCGGGCGGGCTGTGGGTAGCCGACAAGGAGGCTGTCGCGCACTGATCGCCAAGGGACCTGACTAGGCCGGGGAGCCTGGCGAAAGGGATCTGACAAGGCCGAGGGACCGGATAAGAAGAGGCTCTGACGAAAGCGCCGCGGACCAGGGATGACCGTCTGCGGCGCTGTTCTTTGCGCCCGGTGGGTCGGGTCTTCGCGGGAGGTATTGGCCAGGGGGTGCGTCCCCTCATTTCGGGGCATAAGGAAAGCGGCTGCCGCACGAGAGGCCGAAGCCGTCTACCCACCCCCAGGAGACAAATCATCGGCGGCAACCGCTTTCGTCACCAACAATAACCTATGCGGGACTGAATGCAAGGCGCCGTGGACAAAGTTGCCAAGGAAGAAATGATCTTGGTCTGACGGCCTCTGACGGCCCATCTTCGAGGGGGCCGGACGCGCTGTTGATCGCCCGCCGGGCGCCTATTGCGGCCGGTCTCGGCCCTCCCCATCGGGACGAATCGCTCGTCCCGATTCCCGGAGACTCGCCGTCGCGAGCGGCAGATTGCGGACGAAGGGTTGGCCGAGTCGGCGTCTGGGTCTACGCTTAGCTGCGTTCGGTATGGCCCCATAGCTCAGGGGATAGAGCAGAGGTTTCCTAAACCTTGTGTCGCAGGTTCGATTCCTGCTGGGGCCGCCAATAAAAACACTAGTCAGATGATGGTTGCCGGTTGAGTAAGGTGGCCATATCGGCGGCAGGCATCCTTGCGAGGCCCTACGAATGGCTGTTTCCAGCAGGTCTCGTGTCTCCGGCACCTGTTCCGCCAAGTGAAGGGCGGATTGAGCGGACTCGCTCGCGCCGGCGTAGAGATGGGTAGCCGATGTGTTCAAATGTCAGCCAGATTTGAACACATCTGGCGGACATGTCCATTGCGTGTATGTGTGACTGGCGGCACAGGCTCGCCGCCCGGCGGGATTGTGCGCCATCTTGTCTCCTGTGACGGGGCGAATCCCGATCCTGCGCCGTCGCGTAGGGAGAGTTCTGCCGCGAGTGCTTCGTCCACGCGATTGAATGGCTGTATCGACACGCACATGGAGGTTTCAGCATGAAGGTGGGGATCGTCGTCGGTTCGATCCGAGAGGGACGCAAGGGCATCCACGTTGGCCAATGGGTGTTGGACGAGGCGTCCAAGCGCGAAGACGCCACGTTCGAGCTGATCGACGTGAAGGAGTTCGATCTGCCCCTGCTGACGTCAAGCACGCTGCCGGCCGCGGCCAAGCGGCAATACGACTTGGAGAACGTGCGCCGCTGGAGCGCGGCCATCGACGCCTGCGATGCCTATGTCTTCGTGACGCCCGAGTACAACCATGGCGTGCCCGGCGCATTCAAGAACGCGGTCGACCTGCTCGGACCCGAATGGGTGGGCAAGGCAATTGGCTTCGTGTCGTACGGGTCGGCCGAGGGCGTCCGGGCCGTGGAGCAGTGGCGCCAGATCGTCGCGAACTTCTCGATGTTCGACGTTCGTGCTCAGGCGTCGCTGTCGAACTTCACCGAGTTCGCTCCCGATGGCACCGTTGTCCCGGGTCCACGGCGTGCCGGGGACCTCAATGGACTGCTGAATCAGCTCATCGGGGCCGCCGAGAAGCTTTGACGGACGGGAGCCCGACGCTGGGCATCCCGGGGCTTGCGCGGGATGCCCAGCCTGCGCCCCCTGCCTCCGATCCGCGAGGAGGGGACGCTGCCGATCAGCGGATCAGGCCCACTCTGCGTAGCTGTCGATCTCGCCGCGCAGCTGTGCCTTCAACACCGCCGGAGCCCAGGAGATGTCCACGGCGTTGCGCGCAAGCTGGGTAAGGAACTCGTTCGAGACATCACCCTCGTCGGCCACCCGCTGGTAGTTCTCCGCGATGTAACCACCGAAGTACGCGGGATCGTCCGAGTTCACGGTCACCTTGACGCCCTCCCCGGCCAGCTGCTTGATCAGCGCAACCTTCGAGCCGTCCGACACCCAGGTGTTCGAGATCGGGCAAGAGGTCAAGCCGATGCCGCGTTCTGCGATCAGCCTCACCAGCTCCGGATCCTCGACAATGTTGGTGCCGTGGTCGATGCGCGCCACCCCGATCTCCTTGATCACGGTGGCGATGTGCTCGATCGAGCCGGGGATATCGACGTCGCAGTGCATCGTCAGCAGATAGCCTTCGGCCTTCGCCCTCGCGAACACGGACGCGAACTTCGACGGCGGGTTGCCGTTCTCGTCCGAGTCGAGGCCCACGCCCAGGATCCACCTGCGGTAGGGCAGCGATTCCAGCAGCGTTGCCATCGCGTACTCGGGCTGGAAATCGCGTAGAAAGCACATGATCAGCGCGGACGTGATGCCGAGCTGCTGCTCGGCTTCTATCTGTGCCCGCCGGAGCCCCGTGATCACGGTGTTGAACGGGACGCCGCGCGAGGTGTGCGCCTGTGGATCGAAGAAGATTTCGGCATAGCGCAGATTCTGCGGCGCCACCTTGCGGAAGTAGGCCATCGCGAGGGCGTAGAAGTCCTCGGCGGTCTGCAACACGCTCATGCCGTCGTAGTAAGCGTCCAGGAACGAGGTCAGATCATCGAACTTGTAGGACGCCCGCACCTGCTCGGGCGTATCGAAAGGGAGCTTGATCCCGTTTCGTTGCGCCAACTCGAATTTCAGTTCCGGTTCGAGGGTGCCTTCGATGTGCACATGCAACTCGACTTTGGGCAGACCCAGGACGAATGGTGAGATTTCCATAGCTCCATCCTGCTACTGACCCAGGTAGTTGGGTCTAGTTAGCTGCGGGCCCCGCAGATAATCCGACCCATCAACCAGGCAGCGCGGACTCGTCGCCGGTGCAGGTAGGTTTCTTCCCATGAGCGAAGCAGAATTGGCCGGCCTGGTGGCGCGTTCGCTGACTGGCGAGGACGCCCTGCCATCGGGTCGTCCGGGAGCCGACGCCACGCAGCCCGCCCGAATTGCTGATGCTCTCAGGGCCGCTGGCTGGACCACCGACCGGATCGCCGCAGTGCGGGAAGCTGCCATCCAGGCCGGACATCCCTGGCCCTTCCCGGTACCGGCAGACCTGCGCGGCACTGTCGGTGCCGCGCAGCTGCTGACCGCCAGCTGGGCGGTCGCCGGGGAGCTCTCCGTCGGCGCCGAGGTACGACTGCGCGACAGCTCGATGCCACTCAGCACCCATGATCGAGCCCTGCTGCAGGAGCGCCCACCTCATCACGGAAATGTGGGCTGACAAGGTGGGCTGCGTGTCGCGGAAGGGGTTCGCCGGTGCTGCCGCGGTAGCCCTGTTGTGCGGGTGCACAGCGTTCGGCCCAGCGGCCCATCCGACCCAGCGGGCGGTCGAGTCCATTCTCGACGGCGCCGGTCAATCCGTGTTCACCCGCCTGGTACTGACTCCGGATGCCCACGACATCCAGGTCGCGGTGCGTGTCGACGGGACCGAGATCTGGTGGACGCAATCGGGGGCCGGCGATCGCGTCGTCCAGCCATCGGTGGTCGGTGCCAGCCGCCCGGACGCGGTCGACTTCGATGCGCTGGATGCCCAGCTTGCTTCTGTCGCGCAGTCGTGCGACCTGGATCCCCAGCTGGCCGTGTTCGTAGCTGCGACCGGGGCGTTGGTCGCCGACTCAACGTGTGATGGCCGGCTCACCGCGACATCGCTGCGAGGTGGCGAGCCCGCCTCCGCAGATATCGATCTGGCCAGTGTCGAGGGCATCGACCGGCTGCTGGCCGAGGTGTCCGCGGCGCTGCCGAATCAGCGCGCCTATCAGATCAGCCTGCCCGGTCCGGCGTCACCGCGCGGCGACACGGCCCGCGCCGAGGGAGGCCCATGGGTGCTCGCCGATGGAACCACCTGCATGGTCAGCTATCTTCGTGCCGGCCAGGACGCAGCCACCGGCCAGGTGCGGAGTTTCCGCTGTGACGGTTACGGGCAGCAGACGGTCGACTATGACGCTCAGCAGCCGTTCGACCCGGCCGCGCTGAGCGCTGCGGACATCCGCAGCGCGATGGCTGACGGCTTGGCGGCCAGCGGATTCGACCCGCAAATGGTGAGTTACTACGGTATTTATGAGCTGCTGGGCACCGGAACGATGCTGGCGATCATCACATCCGATGGGAACTACCACGAGAGCAGCCTCTGACCGCGTGAGCCCACCCTGGCGCCGGCACATCATCTGAACGGCCGGGTCTGAACAGTCGGGTCTGAACGGCCGAGTCTGAATGGCCGAGTCTGAACGGCCGAATTTGAACAGCCGAACCGGCGCGAAAGAGGGGCACGTCCCGTAGGAACGCGCCCCTCGAATCAGTGAAGCGTGAAGCCTAGACCTTGTTGCTCGCGAGCAGATCGCGGATCTCGGTCAGAAGCTCAGCCTCAGTTGCCGCCGAAGCTTCTTCTTCCTTGGTTGTGTCCATGTGCTCTCGCAGCTTGTTGACGGGCAGCACCAGGGCGAAGTAGACGACAGCGGCGACCAGCACGAAGCCGACCAGCTGAGTCACGAACGGCCCGAACGGGATGCCGCCAGGCTGCCAGTCATCGAAGTTCGGCGGGCCACCAAGAACCAGAGAGATCAGGCTCAGGACGATATTGGTGAACGACTGAACGACGCTGTTGAAGGCAGCGCCCATGATGAATGCGACAGCCAACTCGATGAGATTGCCTCGCATGATGAAATCTTTGAAGCCCTGCATAGATACCTCTTGGAGTGGGATTCGCGCCGCCGGGGCGGCGTCACCTGTTGCTTTGGACGCCAATAACTATAGGTATGCCTAACCACACGAATGCGTTGTCTCAAGGTCTTTGATGTTCGCGGCGAGCAGAAATCGGCCCCTCGGCGTGGGCCGAGGGAGTCGACGCTCCGGCCCGCACCCGATCGTGCGGCGACGCCTCATCCATGGCATCTGCATGACGATGGCCATATTCCGGCCTGCGCCCGATCGGGCGGCGACGCCTCGTCCGGGGCATCACTGCATGACGATGGCCATCCGCATCTGGCTGGACGCAGCCGCCAACCGCGCGGCGGTCTCGGCGTTCGCAGCAACCACGACCAGCCCACCGGATTCGCCACCACCCAGGCCGCTGCTCTGTGACACCGGCAGGGCGGCGACCCGCACATCGGTGGCGAGATCGACCACGCCGCCGTCCATCGTGGAGCCCACCACGGTGATACGGTCGCCCACCTGCAAGAGCGCCACTGTGGCAGCATCCGGTACCCGGAACGGGACCAGCCGTTCATCGCCGCTGCTGGTTTCGCGTCCGTTCAGCATGTTCGCGCTGGTCACAACGCTGCCCCGCGTGAGACTGCCGGTCAGTATTCGTCCGATCGCCTCGGCGGGATCGTGGAGTGCCTGGTCGGGCATCAACTCCATCGGAAGCTGGATCACCTGAAGATCAGCTTCGGCCAGCGTGCTGCCGGCCGATAGCGCGCGAGCCGCGACCACAACCGGGCTGGACTCCGGCCGCGCGGGGGCGAGCGCGGACAGGCTCGCGAAAAGGCAGATCGTCGCTGCCAGGACACCCAACCCGCGGCGGTGCCACTTGGCGAACCGCGTCAGGCGGGTGAGCAGTTCAGTGGGATTCATATCCCAAGGATTGGTAAGCGGGCACGAAATCGGTCAAGATTTCTGCCCGCTGTGGACAACTCGGTGAACCCGAGTTGGGGGACGGAACTCACCAGAGGTGAATCCAGTGCTCAGGCGTGCCGGTTCGAGAACTACAGGAGTGCTTGAGTCGAGCCGGTACCGGGGTTGAGTCAGCCCGGAGTACCGGTGTCAGGTCGGAAAAGCGGAGGTGCCGGGGATTAGAGCGAGAGGCCCGGGGGCGTCGGGCGTCGGCTCGCAGCTACCGGAACTCCGGGCCTCAGGCGGCCGCTGAATCCTTGGCCGTAGAGCCGCTCGAGGACGAGGCCGCGGCGGCCGACGAGGTGCTCGACTCGGCCGCGACCGGGGTCGGGCTGTTGCTGGAGGCCGGGGACGCGACGCTGGATGCCTTGCGCGAATCCGTGGCGTAGAAGCCGGAACCCTTGAAGACGATGCCGACCGCGTTGAAGACCTTGCGCAGCGACCCGCCGCAATCCGGGCAGATCGTCAAGGGGTCATCAGTGAACTTCTGAAAGGCCTCGAGATCGTTGTGACAGGCCTGGCAGCGGTACTGGTAAGTAGGCATCTGATCAGCTTTCGATGTGGTCCGTTCGGGGACGGGTGCCTGACGGTGCTAGCACTCGACATCTCCGATTGCCAATGATAACGCCTCGAACCGGATGCAGCATTCCCGTGTCCGTTGTGGTTGCTGTCCGGTTGCCGCGAATCTGCGGTGGCAACCGGGCTAATCGGCCGCCCGCGCAACTGAGGTTCGGATCGTGCGCGTCGGCGTGACAAGCCAATCGACCGGCTGATCGTGCGGCTCCTGCGGCACGGTTCGGATCTCGTCATCGTTGAGCAGCGCGATCACCGGCACCCCCGCACGCCGGTGCACCAGCGCCCGGTCGAACCAGCCACCCCCGGTGCCCATCCGGCTACCATCGCCGCCCGCGCACAATGCCGCCGCGATCACGATCTTCGCCTCGCCGAGCACGCGCGAGCCCAGACCCGGACCGACCGGATCGGGAATCCCCAATACCCCCTCGACAAGGTGATCAGGTCCCTCGAACCACGTCCAGTCCGGTTCGCGCCGCGGCCGGCCTCTGTCATAGGTGGTGAGCTTCGGCACCAGCACCCGATGCGTATCGGCCAGCGCGGCGACCAGGTCCGCCGTGCCCGGTTCGCCACTGCGCGACAGATAGCAGGCCACGATGGCATCGCGTCCCTGATCACCGAGCAGTTCGGACACCAACGCCAGCACCCGGGTGTCGCGCAGACGGTCGTCCGCCAGCTGTTGTTCGGTAGGCCGGGCCGCTCGCTGCCGCCGGATCTCGGCGCGGATTCGGTCACGGACGGGGGAGGCTGCGTCCGGTCGGGAGGGCATTCACCTATCGTAGGGCCATGCGCTTGTTCAAACGCCGCAGCGAAGCCATCGAAGTCAGTGTGCCGGTCGAGCCCGAGCCTGCCGCCACGCTGCCCGACCCTCCGGGCACCGATGCGCGAGGACGCCGCAGCGTCGCCGACGAACGCGACTACCTGTTGTCGCTGATCACCCCGCTGCCTGCCTTCGGCATGTACCTGCTGGACGCCTGGGGGACCGCGGTCTGTGAGGACATCATCGCCGACCACAACCTGCCCGATGATGACCTGGTGGCCGTCGCAGGTTTCGCGGTGCGCGCCGACGATCTGTCGGGCGCCGACGAGCCGGGCGGGGCCAAGCTGCGGCTGCGTGACGACGACAAGGTCTTCAAGGTCGGATCGGCGGTCCCGGTGCACGCCGGCCAGCCGTTGCCCGCCGGCGCCGATGCCGTCATCGCCGAGTCCGACGCCGAGCTCAACGGCACCACGTTGTCGGTGACGCGCCCGGTGAAGTCTGGCGATCATGTCCGCTGGACCGGCTCCGAGGCCCGTGCGGGGGTGCCGATCATGCGTTCGGGACAGCGCCTGGACGCCCGGAGCAGCGCTCTGCTGGCCCTGGCCGGGATCGACCGGGTGCTGGCGCGACCGCGTCCGAGGGTGGTGGTGCTCAGCGTCGCCGCGGACGATCCCCAGCGCGCGGACGTGGAGTCGCCGTTGCTGGCGGCGGCCATCAAGGCAGACGGTGCCCAGGTGTGGCGGGTCGGCAATGCGAACGGTACTGACCGTGAGCTGCAGGATCTGATCAGTGACCAGCTGATCCGCGCTGACATCGTGGTGGTCTCGGGCGAGCTTTCCGAATCGACGCAGCTGTGCCGGGTGGTGGCGTCGATGGGCCTGATGGATCTCGCCGATGTCGCTCTCGAACCCGGCGGACGCATCGGCTTCGCCGTAGTCGGTGAGGACGAGATCCCGCTGGTGCTGTTGCCCGACGAGCCCGTGGCCTCGTACATCGGCTATCAGTTCTTCGTGCGGCCGTTGATCCGCAAGCTGATGGGTGCCCCAGTGGTCACCCAGGCAACGGTGAATTGCCTAACCGGCGGCGAACTGCACGGACGCGAAGGCGTCGTCACGGTGCGGCTGGGGGCCGTGCGTGAACAGCAGGGCGAGAATGTCGTCGTCCCCTTGGGCAATCCCGAACACCCACGGCTGAGCGACCTGGTGAGCGCGGACGCGCTGGTCGTCTTGGACGAGAAGGGCCCCACGGTCTCGCTCGGCGAGCGCGTGGGCTGCTGGCTTCTCGATGACTGAACCGGGTGCGTCCGATACCCCGATTGCCGGCTGGCCGACCGGCGTGGTCTTGCCGTCCGAGCACAGCTGGCCGGTCGCGATCCGGGTCGGCGCGGTGGTCCTGCGTCCGCTCGTCCGACGCGACGAACGGGCCTGGGACCAGCTACGGGCGGCCAACCACGCGTGGACGCATGAGTGGGACGCCACGCTGCCCCCGGACGCGCGCTATGAGCCGATGCCCTACCGCGCCTGGTTGCGACGCACGACCGCGCAGGCCAAGGCGGACAGTGTGCTGCCCTGGGCGCTGGCGGTCGACCCGGGGTGGCCCGGCGCCCCGACCCAGGTCGGCCGGACGCGGCTGATCGGACAGCTGACCGTCTCGAACATCCTCGCCGGTTCGGCGCGCTCGGGGGTGATCGGCTATTGGATCGATCGCAACCACGCCGGACGCGGATTCGTCCCGGCTGCGGTCGCGTTGGCTTGCGACTACTGCTGGCAGGTGATGCGGCTGCATCGCATCGAGATCTGCATTCGCCCGGAGAACGCGCCCAGCCTGCGCGTGGTGGCCAAACTCGGCTTCCGTGAAGAGGGGCTGCGTCCACGATTTCTGCACATCAACGGCGATTGGCGTGATCACCGGGTCTTCGCCCTCAACCGCGAAGAGGTGCCCGGCGGACTGCTGAACCGGTTGCTGCCCGACGGCCGGCTGCCGAGGCTCACACCATGAAGATCAAACTCGGGTCGTAAAGCTGCGATATGCGCGGCGCGCCTGGCTGACGGCCCGCGCACTGGGCCCTAGTTTGGGTCGCGTGATGACAGGAGTGATCTTCGGGGCAATCGTTGTCGTGTGGCTGATCATTCTTGTGCCCCAATACCTTGGGCAGCACGACCAGGGCAGCCGCATCGACGAACGGACGATCGATGAGTTCGCCGACTCGATGCGCGTTATTCGGCGTAGTGGCCAGCCGGAACAGGGCTTCTTGACCGATTCGGGCGCCCAGGTTTCGACCCCGCACACCCGGCGGGCCGCCCGGCGTGATCTGCGCAAGATCTCCCATACCGCGATGCGGCGCCGCAAGGTCGGCCTGCTGGTGCATCTGGCGATGCTGGTGGTCGGTGTGGTGGCGCCGTTCGTGCTGCCGATCTCGCACTGGTGGGTCGTGCTACCGGTCGTCCTGCTGATCGGCTGGATGATCCTCAGCCGCATCAGTGTGGTGACCATCGACCGCATGCTCGAAGCCGAGCGTGAGGAACTCATGTTCGGCGACGAGGAGATGACCATCGTGATCGGCGATCCGTCTCACACTGCCCGGGACGAAGCTGAACCGAAGACCGAGACCGAACGTTCGATCGACCTGGCCGGCTCGATCGGTGAGTCCCTCGGGTCGCTGTGGGATCCGATCCCGGTGACGCCGACGACCTACGTTTCGCGGCCGCTTCTGCCGCGTTCAGTGCGGACGATCGACTTGGCCGCGCCGGTTGCATCCAGCGAGCTGGGTGTTCCGGTCACCGCGGAGCGGCCCGTCCGTGGGCGCGACGATGCTCGGGACGAGTTGCCTCCGGCGATCGGCGAGTAGTCCTGTCGAGCCTGCTCGGCAGAGGTACCGAGTGGCCTTGCGGCCGTCGCCGAGGTGCGGAAATCTCGCCGGCGGGCGTCGCTTTGGGGTCAGGGACGAGGTCGTGTACCATCTACGGGTACCGCAAAAACGGTCCTGGGGCATTGGCGCAGTTGGTAGCGCGTCTCGTTCGCAATGAGAAGGTCAGGGGTTCGAATCCCCTATGCTCCACCGCACGCACAAGGCTCGAACCCTTGCCAACGGAAACGTTGGTCGAGGTTCGGGCCTTGTTCGCGTCTGCGGCCCAGGACAGGGCGTTGGCGTTGACCTGCGGATCGAGGAGCATCTCGAAGGGCTGGTTGTGCTCGACGCGCAGCTCGTTGTCCTCGTCGATGAAGACCTTGGTGAAGAAGGCCTGGTTGCACAGGCGCCGGTTGGTGTCGTCGCAGCGGGTGTAGATGTCGGCGCAGTTGGCGAGTAGGCCGAGGGCGTCGTCGAGGTGGGCTCGGGCGTCGGCGTAGTCGCCGAAGTGGGCGTCGATGCGGCGGGTCACTTGGTTGAGTTCGGCGACGATGCGGTCCTGCTCGCGCTTGAGCACGGAGAGCGGGATCGCGTCGGCGTAGTGCGCTTGCATGAGGCGGTCCTGCTCGCTTTCGAGCCGGTCACGGTTGGTGGTGAGGCGTTCCAGTTCCTCGGTTTCGACGGCCATGAGCCGGTCGAACTCGTGGTGGAGCATGCCCGCGAGGGCGTCCTGCTGGGCGGGCGTGATCTGGACGCGGGTGTAGTAGTCCTCGACGAGCTTCTCGACGTCTTCGATGAGCATCGCCTGGCGTGTGCAGTCGGTGCGCTTGGAGTGCCGACCGGAGCACACGAAGTAGCAGTAGACGTTGCCGTGGCGGTTCTTCGCGTTGGAGACGATGAGCCGGGAGCCGCACTGGCCGCAGTGGATGGTGCCTTTGAGGTAGTGGCCGTGGACTTGGGTTGCCTCGACGGCGCACTGGTGCGCGGTGAGCACGGACTGTACCTGGTACCAGACCTCGGCTGGCACGAGTGCCGGGTGGCTTCCCTTGTAGCGGGTGCCCCTGTAGATGACATCGCCCTTGTAGTACGGGTTGGTCAGGAGCCGATGGATGGTGGATACCGCCAGAGGCTTCGCCGGCCTCTTCGGCGTGGGCAGGCTGCGCAGCCCGCGCGAGGTGAGTTCGTCGTGGAGTTGGCTGACGCTCCAGTTGCCCGAGGCGTACGCCTTGAACGCCCACTCGATCATCGGTGCTCGCTCGGGATCGAGCTCGATGGTGCGGACTTCGCGCCCGAGCTCGTCGCGCTTGCGGACGTTCAAGTAGCCGATGGGCGCGCGCCCGTTCGTGCCGCCGCCGATGGCCTTCTGGTTCATGCCTTTGGCGACCTCGGTGGCGAGGTTGCGGGAGTAGAACTCGGCGATGGTGGACATGATGCCGTGCAGCAGCATCCCGGAGGGGGTCTCGTCGATGTTCTCGGACGCAGACACGAGCATAACCCCGCACTGTTGGAGTGCGAGGTGGATACTCACGTCGTCGGCGCGGTTGCGGGCGAGCCGGTCGACCTTGTGAACGATGCAGTACGCGACCTTGTTGGCCTTGACATACTGGATCATCCGCATCAGCTCGGGCCGGTCGGACGACTTGGCTGAGGCTCCCGCGTCGACGAACTCCTCGACGATGCCGGCGCCGAGCTGTTCGGCCTTACGCCGGGTCGCTTCGCGCTGGGCAGGGATCGAGAAGCCTTCGTCGGTCCCGCCCTTCTCGGCCTGCTCGCGGGTGGAGACCCGCAGGTACGACACGGCGGCAGCCGCAGTCTTGGGCGGGTCGATGAGGCTGGCTGCCGGATCGTCGGCAATGGTGGTCATCGGGGGCTCACTCTCACGCGGTTCGACCCTCGCGCTCCCACTGTTGGTGGGAGGGGTGTTGATCGTGAGAGCAGCCGTCGAAGGCTGTAGGGCGAGACCCGATGGTCTCGGTGCGTGTTGCCCGCCGAGCGGCGAGGTTTAGGCCACAACACCCCGCATCGCGAGGCTTGCACAGTTCATTCTACCGGGCGGCTTCAGAGGCGGCCAGGCCATCCGGCGCCGCCCGGTAGGTGTCGGGCACCCGCTCGGCCGCGCGGGCCGCGCGGCTCTCGCCGGTCTCCTGCAATGTCAGCCGGATGAGAACCTCGGCGAGCTTGTGCAGGTCGGCGCGTTCGCGGTGGACGGCCCGGACGGAGAACGACCGCTCCTCGTAGGGGCGACGGTCGGTCTTCTTGGCGTAGCGGCTCATCGGTCTACTGCGCTTCGTCGTCGTCCAGGCCGGCGAAGAACTCGTCTTCGGCCTCCTGGCGCTTGCGGACTTGGGCGATGACGAACTCGACGAACTCGGCGTCCCGGTCGGTGAAGGTGAAGTCCTGGATCGTGGGTGCCGGGTCCTCACCGGGCCACGCAGCTTGCCGGGTCGGGCGGTCGCGGTCCCCACGAGTGCCGCAGGCCGTGACCCAGTAGCGAAGCCGCTCTCGAGCGTCGGCGAAGTCGCGGTGCCAACCGAGCGGCGCGGATGCGTTCTGCTCGGGGTCGTAGGCCGCGAGCCAATGCAGGTGCAGCGCCGACAGCTCCCAGACCATCTCCGGGTGGTGGTGCCAGAACGGCGGCACCACCGCGACCGGGAGGCCATAGGTGCGCCGCAGCCAGTCAACCCACCGGTTCAGCGCGAGCCATTCCTGCTCCAGCTCGTGCGCCGTCAGCAGGTTCCAGTTCACGGGGTGCGGCGGTTCGGGCATGTCCGCGTTCGTGACACGGGGCGGTCCGTCGAAGACGTCCGGCTCATCCATCTCATGCTGATCGTTCATGGTGCTTCGACTCCCGAACTCACATGCTGACCGGGGCGTGCGCCGCGGTCGCTGCTCGCTGCGTCGGCTCGTACGTTGCTGCGTCCCGGCCCACTCCATTGCGCGGCGTCCGGTCGACCTCGTAGCGGGTTCGCGCGGCGTCGTGGCCGATCTTCTTGGCGACGAACTCTTCGCCCTCGATTGCCTGACCGTTGCGCTCGTAGTTGACCGGCCGCGTGTAGCCCTCGGCGACGAAGTTGTCGCCCTGGGCGAAGCTCGCGTGCGCGTGCTCAGCGGAACGCCCGAACATCACCAAGTGGTGGTAGGTCGTCTCGGTCTGCGTGAACGAGCCGTCGTCCTCGCGGCGGAAGTGCTCCTTGCCGATACGGGCGAAGAACCTGGCGTCTCCCTTTGCCGTCTCGGTGAGCAACGGCTCCGAAGCGATGAAGCCTGACAGCGATTCCTGGGTGTGAATGGCCATGATGGCCTCCTCCTGACTCGGGCGACCAACTGCGTGTGGGTCGCTCTGTCAGGCAGGTGCACTGGAGCTTCCAAGCGTCGTCAGGAGGCGGGACGGTGGCGCAGAAGCGCTTCGAGTTCGTCGCGGTCAGTGCGGAGCTGCGCTGCGTCGGGCCGGGTCGGCCAGGCGCGCAGGTCGGTGACGATGGGCGGCGCAGAGCGCAGCATCGTGATGCCGGTGCCGAACGGCAGTGTTCGGATGCGGTCTGGCGGCAGGATCGGGACGCGGCGGATCGAGCGCTGATTCGAGCGGGTGCCGTGGTCGCCGAGGGTCACGCTGTCGGTGTACTCGTCGCGCTCTCCGATGAGCGTGGAGAGGTCTTGGAGGTCACGGCTGTTGGATGCGCCGCCGAGGATGATCTTGACGATGCTGGCGTCCCAGATCGCGCCGGCCTGATGCTCACTCCACCTGTCGCGAGCCTGGGCGAGGGACTGCAAGACCGGCATGGTCGTGATCCCGGTGCCGCCACCTTCGGCCATGAGCGTCGGCAGTGACGGCAGCGGCGCGAGGTTTCCGATCTCGTCGAGCGCGAGCAACAGCGGCGGGTCGAGCCGGGCTCCCGGTGAGCGTGCGGCGAGTCGGCGGGCGGTTTCGATGAGGTCTTCGACGAACGCCGCGACCAGCGACGCGGAGGCTCCCGCTCCGGCACCGGTGGCGAGCAGGTAGAGGGTGCCTTGCTCGGTGAGGAAGGTCTCGGGGTCGAAGTGTTCGTGCGGTCCTGGCGTGACAGCATCGAGCACGCGCGGGTCGGCGAGGGCTGCGAGCGCGAGGGAGACGCCTTGCCAGATGCTGTCGCGGGTCTTGGGGTCGGCGTCGATCATCGCGGCTAGCGAGTCGTCCCAGCCCATCGCGGCGTTCGGGTGCGAGTTGAGGATCGCGACGGCCTCCGACGCCGCGCTGGGATCAAGAGTCCACCTGAACAGCTCGGCCGGCTGGCGGCCGTCGAGCGCGGCAGCGTGCAGCAGGCTCTGGAGTGCTGTGCGGGTCTTGCCCTCCCAGAACCCGCCGGACTCGACCCCGCCAGCACTGAGGCCTGTGGCGGCGGCGAGGCCGTTGGCGCGGATCATCGCGGTCAGCGGATCGTCGCACCCGCGAATGGGCGACCAGCGCAGCCCGGCGGGGATGTCCTCGGCGAGGTGTTGCGGGTCGAACACGGCGACCGGCCCGCCCTTGCGGCGTCGGTCGCGGAGGGTGGCGGTGAGGTTATCGGGCCTGGTGCTGGTGGTGACGACCGCTCCGGGTGCGTCGAGGATCGCGTTGATGACGACATGCAGGCCCTTGCCTGAGCGGGGCGGGCCGATCAGCAGGATCGAGTCTTCGACCGATGCCCAGACCTTCGTTCCACGACTGGCACCGAGCAGGTAGCCGACATCCTGCGGTGCTGGCGACTCCAAGGAGGGCCGCAGCGTGGCCGCGCGGTGAAGCAGTGCTTTCGCGGATGCGGCGGTCTTGACCTCGTGGCTGGTCGCGATCCCCGCCAGTCGGTGCGGGTCGGTCTCTGTCTTCCGCGTGTGGCGGCGCAGCACGATCCACACCCAGACGATCCCGGCAGCGAGTCCGCCGAGCAGTGCCGTGCTGACAAGCCAGTAGACGACCGGGTTGAGTCCGTCGGCACCGAGCGCGGTCGCTGGATCGCCGGGGTTGAACAGTACGGCGAGCCCCGCCGCTGCGCCGGCGTCTGGTTGCGGTGTGCCGGTGAGGAACGCGGCGACGCTACCAGCGGCGCGGAGGGCGAGAGCGATCCCGAACATGCCGATCAGGCCAATGAGGGCGGCGTTGGTGAGTTCGTCGCCCATGCCCGCGGCTTGCCGCTGGTTCATGTCAGCCGCCGCACCGCGAGCGTGCCCGAGATGCGCCCGAACAGGATCACCTCGTGTGTGCCGTCCGGCAGGTCGTCGAGGTCAATGAGCGTCCGGGTTTCGCCGGTTCCGGTGGCGTCGGTGTGGGAGTCGATCGTCGCGACGGCGACATCCTCGCCGGGGACGAACCCGCCCGCGGTGACCTCGGCCAAGCGCGGCATCCGTCGGGCGTGACGGCTCCGACGAGTCTCCGGCACCGGGTTCTCGGTCGGTGCCGCTGCGCGTCGGGGCTTGCGGGTGCGGAGGATGTCGGGGAAGACGCTGCCATCGTTCTCGCGCACTTCGACCCGGACCGCGATGGTGCGGTCCTTGGTGATGGCATCCATGAGCGGCCCGAACGTCGCCCGCGTCCAAGCGCTCCCGTCCGGCGACGCGAACGGTGTCCCATCGACCATCGCGGCGAGGGTGCCGTCTTCGGCGACGGTCACGAGGACATGCGGCAGCTCGACGGGAGCCGTGTTCTCGTCGTCGGTCGTGGTGGATCGGCGTGGGCCATTGAGGTTCATCGGTGGCCTCCGGCTGCACGGGTGCTGGTGTCGAATAGTGCGAGTTCGTCGGGGTGGAGTTGGTGTTGGCAGACGAAGCTTCTGGCCTTGATCCGCCATAGGCCTTGTCCGACGCCGAGGTTTGGCAAGAGCTGCTGCTCGGTGCCGGTCAGGCCGAGAGCGGTAGCGGTCGGTCCGAGTTGGTCGGACTCCTGCCGGTACACGATCCGCGTCTCGGCGTTCGCAAGCAGTGAGTTGGCCAGCGAGCGCATGGCGGAGCCCTGGTCGCCCACGTTGTCGAGGTCGGTGAGCTTGTGGAAGATCAGCATGTTCGCGATCCCGTAGTGCCTGGCGAGTCGCCAGTGCGCATCCATCCGCCGCAACAGAGCCGGGTGGGACATGAGCCGCCAGGCCTCGTCGTAGATCACCCACCGCTGCCCACCGTTCGGGTCGAGCAGCGCAGACTCCATCCACGCCGACGAGCACGTCATCAACACCGAAATGAGCGTCGAGTTCTCGGTGACCCGCGAGAGATCGAGCGAGATCATCGGCAACGACGGATCGAACGCGACCGTCGAAGGCCCATCGAACAGCCCGGCCAGGTCACCGGCCACGAGGCGGCGCAGCGCATGGCCGACAAGCCTGCCGTCCTCGGCCAACCTGCCGTCGGCATCCGCACTCGGGGCGAGGATGCGATCAACGACCATCGGCAGGATCGGCACGTCGTTCTCCCGCACCGTCTGAGTCAGGGCGATGTCGATCGCGGTGTGCTCCAACGGCGACAAGCCGCGCGCGAGCACGGTCTCCGCGAGGGCGCCGATCAGGTCACGGCGTCGCGCAGCGACGGTCGAGGCCCACTGCTCATCCGAGAGTCCGCTGGGCCGGTGGCCTTCGTCGAGTGGATTCAGGCGAGTGTTGAGTCCGTGGCCGAGGACGATGGCGCGTCCGCCGACGGCGTTGGCGACGGCGGTGTGTTCGCCCTTTGGATCGCCGGGAACGTACACGCGCCGCCCGAACGGTAGCGACCGCGTGTAGAGGGACTTGGCCAGCGATGACTTGCCGGAGCCGACGATCCCGGCCAGCACCACGTTGGGTGCGGTGATGATGCCGCGTGCGTAGAGCACCCACGGGTCGTAGACGAAGCTCCCGCCCGAGTAGAGGTCTTGGCCGACGAACACGCCGTCGGCGCCGAGACCGCCCTCGGCGACGAACGGGTACGCGCCCGCCAGTGTCGCCGACGTGTCCTGATGCCGCGTCAGATGAAACCGACCTGGGGTGCGCAGCCGCGCAGCACCGGACTCGCCCGCCTTCGGCAGGTAGATCGTCGCGCGGCGCTCGGCGCGCTCCTGCTCAGCCTTCGCCTTCGCGGCGGCGATCGCGGTCCTGTGCTGCTCGGCGTGGAGCCTCGCCTCGGCCTTGCGGCGCTGCTTGCGGAGCTTGCGCCGCTCCTTCGACGGTGCCACCAGAACGGCAGTGTGCAGCCGCGCGCGATCCTCGGTCACCGCACCAGCCCCCGCGCCTGCTTGACCGCCGTGATCTTGGCCGGCTCGAACCACGACCCGTCTCGCTTCGGCGCGGGCAGGTCGGCCCGCTCTGGGGCGCCCGGCGACGAGTGCGACACCAGCAGTTCCGGCCCACCCTGCACCGGCTCGGGCTCGATCTGTTCGGCGGCCTGGGTCTCTGCCTCCGGTTCGGTGTAGCGGCGCAGCAACGAGACGTAGCCGACGTGCGGGTTGACGACCAGGGCGTAGTCGCCCGAGAGCGCCACCCGGTCGTTTGTTCCCTCGCCGGGCTCGTCGTAGACGTATCCGTTCTCCAGCGCGGCCTGCGTGGTCTCGTCGCCGTAGTCCCACTGCGCGAGGAAGTCCACCGCATCGACATGGCCCAGCTCGCCGAGGATGCGCAATGGCCGGTCGGCCTCTTCGCCCTGGAGGAACACCACGCTGACCCACCGCGACGGCGCGGCCTCCTCGACGGCGGGCTCGGGATGCCAAGCGATCCGCCCCGCAGCGATGAACCCCTCCGCGAGCCGGTCATACGCCCGGTCGACGAGACTCGCGGCCTGACGCAACTCCTCCGCAGTGGCGAGCGCGTCCCGCACTCCTGCCTCGTGGCTGCCGGCGTCGTTGAAGGCGTGCGCGGCCTTGCGCTCGTGAACATCAGCGATCTGGTCGAGCGCCTGCCGCAGCGACCGCATCCCCGAGGACAGGTCACCGATAACCCCATACATCTCGGCTGGCTGATCGAACCCCCGGCTCGCGTGAGTGAGTCCGCGCAAGGCTTCGGACGCCTCAGCGGCATCGGCAGTCGAATCGAAGAACGTGGGCATGGTCGGCCTCCTCGCAAGTCGTGTGACCAGGAGGTGTGCTGCGATGACCCAGGCGCTGTCGAAGGCGGCTGACATACTTGATGGAGGCGTCGGAGGGAGGCACGAGGCAGTCACCGGCGAGAAGGAGAGCCACATGGACGACCCGCGCGACGAGTCCGGTAATGATGACGCCGTTGGCAGGCAGACCGCAGAGGATGGTCAGGTCAGGTCCGACGCGCTTGAGCTCGCAGCGTCCACGACCCTCGTCGAGGTGACGCCAGGCGTCGCAGTCGTATTCGGCGAAGTCCCCGACGGTCTTGAACTCATCAGCCTTGACATGGTGCCGTCCTTCGACCGCGCTCAGCTCTCCACCGCTCTCGGCTCCTTCGGCAACGCAGGCACGATCGTCGGGAACGTCGCAGAGGCTGTATCGAGCGCGCAAGGCCTCTTCCGCGTCAACGATGCGACGCTATCTCTGTTGAAGAGCGGCGGGGAGATGGCAGCAAAGGACGGCGCCAAGCTCGGGGCGATCTTCAAGAACGGTGAACTGGTCGCCCAGGCGCGATTCATCCCAGCCTCCATGACGGCCGCCACGGCGATCGCAGCTATCGGCCCGGCCGTCGCCATGATCGCGCTCCAAATGCAGCTCGGCGAGATTTCCGGCCTCGTCCGCTCCAACATCCAGCTCACGACGCAGACGCTCAAGGCCATCCGAAACGAGCAATGGGCAGAGCTTGAAGGGCTGGCGGAGTCCGTCGATGAGGCAGTCAAGGAGACCCGCGAACTCGACGCCATCACAGACTCTGTCTGGGAGCCCATCGCTCCCAGCGGTCCCAACATCCGCAAGCAATTGAAGCTATACCGCAAGAACGTGGCAGGCCATGTCCAGGAACTCGGGAAGTTGGACAGTCGCGCTCGCCGCCAGTACCTCGAATCCAACGCCGAAGCAATCGTCTTCGATACCTACGCGCTTCTCAGCTCACTCAAGACCCACGCGGAGTACCAGGCTGTCCGGGCCGCCCTCGCCAGAACACGAAGCACCAACGACGAGAGCGAAGCGCAGCTCTTCGACCGGATCGCCCGGAACACTCCCGTCGAGATCGACGAGTCGCTCTCCGAAATCCGATCGCTGACCGAGTCGCTCGTCCGCGAGTTGCGGATCATCGCCGAACTCCCCGGCCGCGCCACCGTGCCTCTCACGAAGAAGCGAAAAGACGCCAAGGCTTCTCAACTCACTTGCAGGCAGCTCCTCGAAGCGATCGACCCTTTGGCCAACATGCTCCAGCCAGCAGTCGAGATGCCAGCAGTACCAGCGGCGGTATGCGCACCCGAAGGGCTTGAACTCGATCCGTATCTGCATATCCTTCGGTGGTTCCTTGAGGATGGCGAGACGCTTCGCAGCGTGGCCTTCCCATACGAAATGGGAACTCACAACTTCGCTGGCGTCGTGCCGGCCATTCTCGCCAGAAGGGTTGATGCGACCTGGGATGCGCTCGCGCCAGGAAGAGCCAGTGCCATCGTTGAGAAGCTCGCGTCGAGCACGTTCGTAGCGGTGACTGACCGACGGATCGTCACCGCTAACCCAGGGAACCTCCTAAAGCGAGGCGAACTCGGCCCGATCTACTCCCTGGATGACGTGCGGAATGTACGCGGTCGCTCGCACCGCGGAGCGGGCGTCCGACCCACTATCGACGTGGCCACAGAGGAGCGCGATCTGCATTGGATGTTCCCCGACGCCGCGGAGCACGAAGACATCGACAGCCTGGCGGCGGCTCTCTCCGAAAGAACGCCCCACGCTGTTTCGGCCCCGACAGCGATTGAAGGACTTGCCACAGCAGACTCCGCCATCGACGCCTAGAGATTGCGCGAGTGCAGGCATGAGTGAGCAGGAAGGCTTCCGGCCGACGGGTGGGCGGGCAAGGAGCGGCAAGTGCGCGCTGTGCGGGGCCCGGGCAAGACTCACCAAGGCACACGTGCCACCGAGAGCTGCATTCAACAATGGGAGCTTCTCTTGGGGCGGCACGACAGCAGGCAACCGACTTGCCCACGGGCGTCCACGACTCGGTGGCGCCAGCCTGTATGCGCATTGCGAACCTTGCCGGGCAGCCACATCCCCTTGGGATGACGAGTACATTCGGTGGGCCTACACCTTTGCAGTCAACCTGCTCCACTCCCAATGGAAGGGCGAGCGGACTCATATTGAAGGAAAGCTCAACGAGGTTCGCCCGGGCCGATTCATCCGCTCCGCGCTCGCGGGCATGACAGCGCTGACTCCGAAACTCATCGATTCACACCCTGACCTGGTCGGGGCCGTGCGGCATGGAGTCGCAGCCCCAGCGCCAGAGGGCATCCGGCTCTTGGCGGCGATCGCGCCGGACGGAGCGGCGGCGGTCCTTGAGGGAGCACACGAGGGCTTGGCCGTAAAGCTGTCGCGGGATGGTGGAAGGGACGATGAATGGACGACAACGACCACACCGACAATCTCTGCCGTGATTCACTTCCCTCCGTTCAGCTTGCTGCTCGCGGATGGCCAGCTGGTGAGCGCTTTGCCACATGCCGACTGCACGGACTGGCTAGAACTCGGGGTCGACGACCTCGCAGACGTGTCCCTGGTGCTTCCCGTGGTCGATCTGCCACGAACCCCAGACGCGCCGGTTCCTGTTTCGATGCTTCGGTTCATCGAGGCGCGAGCCTGATCCCCGGAGCAGGGGTCGGGTCACGCCGCGGCGGTGGCGGTTGACCTAGACCCGGCGGCAGAGCGGGAGCGCGGCGGCGGTGAACGCGGCGGCTTGCTGTCCGACGAGGAGCCGGGTCTCACAGGATGCCTGGATCGCGGCTTGCTCGATGGCGGCAACGGCTGCGTCGAGTTCTTCGACGGTGGGTGCGGAGACGGCGATGAGGCCGGTGTAGCGAAGGATGCCGTGTCCGGCGGTGAGATCGGCTTCTTGTTGGAGCACGTCGTGGTACTCGGCGGTCTGGGAGGCATCTTCGATCTGGCCGATCTTCGCGCGCTGGGCCTGGTCGGAGATGTGCTCGACCTTCTTCTTGCGGATGTCGCGAGCGGCAGCATCGGAGCGCATCGGGGTGCAGATCAGCGAGAACGATCGCTGGATGCCAGTGGACAGCAACACCGGCGACAGGAACCCCGGATACACCAGCGACCGCGGCCACTCGCTGACCCAGAGCACCGCATGGTGAGCGGAGTCGGTGCGCAACCTGCCCCAGGTCTCGGTGACGGCAACCGGCCCCGCAGTCGCAAGCGACTGGCCGAGCCTCCCGTGGCGTTCCAGCGTGGCGGCGATGGCGGGGTCGTAGGCCGAGCGCAGCATCACCGCGATCTGCCCCGGTGTCAGCCACCCGGACGGCGAGAGGTCGGCGGAGCGGAGCGCGGCGACGAGGGTGTTCATCTCCTGGCGCAGCACGGCGGCGGCACCGCGTATCCCGCCGCCAGCGGTCCTGATCTGACGGGCACTGGTCTTCATGTCCAGTGACAGCGAGAGCGTGGTGGCGTGTCGTTCGCCGGCGGGCCCGGCGCGGTCGATGAGTTCGGCGTAGGTGTCGGCCGCCCACGAGCCGTCCGGGGTGCCGTGGGTGGCCCACCATTCGGCCAGTCCGGTGCCGGAGTCCGGGAGGGTGCGTTCGAGGACTTGCAGCGTCGCGATCCGCCCGGAACGGCAGACGGTGGCCAGGACGCGGCCCCAGGAGCTGACGCGGCGTTCCTGCTCGCCGGGATCGAGGAGCACGAACGCGGGATGGGTGACCTCGCACACGACGGTCAACGTGGCGGCGTGGGGGTCGTGGATCATGCCGGCGCTGGTGTCGGGGTCGGTGTACTCGCGCAGTCGCGCCATGTCGCCGGGCAGTGCGAGGGTGCCGACAGGGCGCGGGACGACGATCCTGAGCCGGTACAGCAGTTGGCCGCCGGTGGTGCGCCACAGCCACCAGCAGGCGATGGGTAGCCACTCCACGATGGGACGGCCTGCGATGGGTATCCAGGTCAGGGCTGCGGCAAGTACCCAGATGGGCGCGGTGTAGGCGAGGAGCATCCCGCCGCCGGCGTAGAACGCGCCGATGAGCGTGGCTCCGCCGATGGCAAGCGTGATGAGCTGGGTCAGCGACAGGCCGAGAAGGACACCACGGCGGGTGAGGCGGGAGAACTTCACCGGCACGAGTTCGCCCGCGGTCGGGTGGTCGTGGTTCGTGCTGCTCATCGTCTACTCCTTCGGTGGGCGTGGCGCGGGCGCAGGGGGCTGCTTCGGCGGCGGTGACGGGTCGGTGCTCGGCGGTCGTGGTGCCAGGCTCGACGGTGGTGCCGCAGGTGAGGCTGCGGGCGGTGGCGGTGTCTGCGCGGCGGCGTCGGCGGCGTGCTCGCCCTGGACACCCAGCGCGGTTCCGGCCTTCGGCCCGGCGGTCGCGGCACCCTTGGCGACACTCGCTCCGATCACCACCCCTGCTGCCACGGGACCGGCTGCGGCTGCACTGCTCCCGCCTGCTGCTGCTCCACCACCGGCGGCGCCTCCGCCGCTCGCGGCGGGTGCCGGCGCTGGGGTCTTCGGCGGTGGCGGTGTGCTACTTCCTCCACCGGAGCCTCCGCCCGCGTTCCCGCCGCTGCTGGTTCCGTCGAGTACCTTCTTCGGGTCACCGCCACCTTGCGGCTTGGTCGGGACCGGGATTGGCCGGTTGAGTGCGCTCTTGGCGTCCTGCTCGGAGCCGATTGCGTGGTACATGTCGAACCCGACGAACGCGATGAACTTGTAGGTGAGATAGGGCGCGAATGCGGCCATCGCCATCAGCACGATCCCCGCGATGGGATCGCTGACCGAGGCGAGGTCAGCATCGATCGGTGCAGAGACCTGGGTGATCGCGACGAGGAACATCACGACGAGCACGAGCTTGGAACAGATCAGCGCGACGACGAACATCGCCCACTTCCCGATCCACCCCCGCGAGGCATCCCAGGATGCGCCGCTGAACGCAAGCGGCGCGAACACGACCGCCACCAGCAAGAGAGCTTTCCTGACGAGGAGGGACAGCCACACAATCGCGGCGGCGGTGATCGCAAGCCCGGCCATGAAGATCGTGATGATCGCACCGACGCCGGGAGCGGCGGTATTGATGCCGACCAGGCCTGCGGCGAGGAGGGCGATCTTGTCGCCCATCGACTCAGTGGTCTCGCCGGCTGCCTGCACGATCCCGATGCACAACTGATCGATCACTTCCAGCAGCAGCGCCGTGAGCGTGATGACCACGAACGACCCGAGGACCGACTTCGCCAGCCCCAGGGCGGCGCGGGTGAGGGCGGTGGGGTCGCGGCGGATCAGACCGGTAATGAGTTGGAGGCAGAAGAAGATCAGCATCACGAAGACCGCGATGCCGAACAGCAGGTTGTAGACGGCGATGTAGCCGGGCTTGGTGACATCCACCAGGGTCGTGGTGTCGAAGACCGACCAGACCGCCTCGAACAGCCACCCGGCGGCGGCGCCCATCGCCTGGGCGAGCCAGTCGAACGGGGCCGCGACCAGAGACGCGGCTCCTTCGCCGACGGCATCGCAGACCGAGGAGATCACGGGAACATCGCACACGCCCATTACGAACACCAGCACTCTCGACGACAGGGTGGGTCAGACGGACTGGCCGACGTTCCAGAAGAAGTTGATGAGCGTCACGCTCGCGCCGCAGATCACCGCCGCGCCGCAGGAGACGAGGACGCCGACCTTCCCGCGCGAGGCGAGGTGCGGGTTCGACGAGTTCGCGCCGAAGCCCCACACGATCGCGGACGCGATCAGCGCGAGCACGCTGAGGATCAGGCCGATGGTCATCACCGCGCCGACGATGATGCGCAGCTGGTTGATCCCCGGCAGGCCGTTGGTGTTGGGGTCGATGTTGATGTCCATCGGCACCAGCAGCGGCGCGGACATGACGTTGGCGAGCAGATCGAACACGGTAGGTCTCCTTGGCGACAGGCGGCCCGCCCACGGAATCGCAGACGGGGTACACGCGACAGGTGCGCGCTCGTCGCCGTCCCCGTCGGTGGCCGCCCGTAGCCTTGGAGTATCTGTGCGTCGCTCGCCCGCACGGGACCGCCGGACGAGAGGTGCAAGGAACATGAGTCAGTACGGGGTGGATTACCTCCAGCGATTGCGTGCCGCTGTTGAGAAGTTCGAGGAAGCGTTCGACGCCTGGATGAGCACTCAGGTTGAGTCGGATCACATGTCGGCGCGCGGCCTCTTTCCTACTGTGTGGACAAAGGAAGGCCAGGATCAGAGCGAGGTTCAACGGCTCGAACTCGGTGTCGCGGAGGCTGCTGGCCTGGCGGCGAGCGCTGTGTCAGTGACCGGCGCCTACATTGGGATCGCTGGTCTCGGGGCGATCGACCCGATCTCCAACTGGTCATTCATGTCTGCACCCAAGGCCCCCATCGCGCCTCGGGATATTCGGACTACGACCGCCAACGTCAAGGGCAGGCTCGACGCGATGATCGTCGACGCCGAGTCACGTACGGACTCTGACCTTCCGACCTTCGCTCCCGCACAGTTTCACCCCGTGGTCTGGGCTGGTGCTTCCGCCCATTGGACGACGCATCAGTACCGAGTGGCAGTTCGTGAAGCGGCCGAAGGCCTCACGGTCCACTGGAAGGAACGTCTCGGCCGGAACGATGTCGATGACACGGTCTTCTGGCAGCAGACGTTATCGCCGGGCGCTCCTGAACCGGGCAAGCCGAAGCTCACCTGGCCGGGGGGGGGTCGGATGACAAGACGGTGAAGAGCATGCGCGGTGGTCTTGAACCGCTCGCTAAGGCCCTCAACGCCCTGGCCACTGGTCTGAACCTCACGGTCCGCAACGTGACGACCCACACACGCACCGAACTGTCCGAGCAGGAAGCGATGGAGCGCCTCGCGGCATACAGCTACCTCGCGCGCCTGCTCGACCAGTGCGAGACAGCGAGCGCCGACACGGAGGAATCGGACCGATGACCGCGACGCCGCAACTACAAACTTGAACCGACTGTGAGGAGCCAGTTCATCCATGCCACGCCGCCTCCGGCGAGGACGGCCGCGCCGACGGCGACGAGCACACCGATTCGGCCTTTGCTGGCGGTGGCGTAGTTACCGTGGGCGGTCGCGATGGCCCAGACGACTGCAGAGACGATCAGCATGAGGACGGCGACGATGAGGATGAACGTCAGGAGCGCGCCGACGACGGCGCGGAGGTCGCCGATGCCGCCGAGTCCGTCGAAGTCGGGGAAGACACCCATCGCCGGTCACCCTGCCTTGACGGTGACGTGGAGGTGGTCGTAGTGGCCTCCGGTGATGGAGGCGGGGTCGTGCATACCGCCTCCGTTGTAGGGTCGCCAGCCGTCGGCGACGCGTGCGACGGACCAGATTTGGCCTTGCCAGATCAGGTACTCGACGCCGAGCACGTCGGCGTTGTCCTTCATCCAGTTGGTGACCTTCCAGCCGGCGTCGAGTTGGGCCGGGGTGGGGCGCTGGCCGATGCGGTTGCCGAAGGTGATGTCGCACGCTCTGCCGAGGGGATGCTCGGACTTGGTGCCGGGGCGCGGTGAGTAGCAGCCCCAGCCGGTGTCGGGGAACGCGGCGAGGGTCTGCTGGTAGAGGTGCAGCATGCGGGCGGTGATCTTGCCCGAGCTGGTGGGATCGTCGACGAGCCGGTCGGGGTCTCCATCGACGCCGGTCGGCGTGCCCGCAGTGGTGGTGTTGCAGGCGGTGGGTGATCCGCTGGTCGCTGTCGGCAGGTTCGCGGCCCCGCGCTCGTTGAGCCAGGCGGCGGCGTCGATGGCCTCACCGTTCGTGCCACCGGGCCGGACCTCGAAGTGCAGATGCGCACCGGTGCTCATGCCCGAGGAGCCGACATCGCCGATGTGCTGCCCCGCGCTCACCCGGTCGCCGGGACGGACGTGGATGCCGCTCTGCCACATATGGGCGTATGCCGTGGCGACGGTCTTGCCGTCGATGGTGTGCTCGATGACGATGAGACCGCCGTACCCGCCTGAAAACTCCGCGACGGTGACTGTGCCGTCCGCGGTGGCGAGGATCGGGGTGCCGTCGGGCGCGGCGAAATCGGTGCCGGTGTGCATCTTCCGTTCGCCCGTGATCGGGTGCACCCGCATCCCGAACGGCGAGGTCAGCACCCAGGTGCCCTCGGGTAGCGGGAACACCACCCGCAATGACGAGACCGCCGGCCCACCCATGCCGCGAACCGGAGTGCTGCCGCCGCTGGTGAGGGCGGCGAGGATGCTGTCGGCGACGGGCGCGTAGTTGCGGTATCGGTCGGGGTAGGCAGAGACCTCGACGGCTTGGGCGGCTTCGCCGGGGTCCATCTGTTGCCAGCCGGGGATGTCGAGCAGGCCCCGCGGTGAGGGGTAGTTCGGTCCGGTCGGTCCGCCGAAGAACGCTCGCGCCTGATAGTTCGGGTCCATCAGTTCGGCGACCGAACCCCAGCCCGATTGCGGGCGCATCTGGAACAGGCCGAGGGAGTCGTGGTCGCCGCCGTTGCCGTCGTTGGGGTAGTTCGCCGACTCGGGGTAGGTGCTCGTGTTGGTGAGCATCCGTAGCGTGGACTCGGTGAGCGCGGCCATCAGCGCGATCTTGATTCCAGGCTTGCCCACGTCGGTGATGCCGTTGCCGACGGCGATGATCGTTGCCGCGTGCGTGAGCTGCTGACGGTTCAGAGTGAAGGTCTCGCCGTTCGCGGTGGTCACGGTGAGCGAGTCCGGGATCGGGCCGAGGTTCACGGTCCCGGCAGGGGTGGCGCAGTAGGCGGCAGCGGGGTTCATCAGCACCCCGATCCCGAGGAGTGCTGCGGTGGGGGCGAAGAACAGCAGCGCCAGGGCTGCGATGGCGGCTTTGCGGAACACGACCACACCCCCTTCAGCGCAGCGGGTTGTCGAGCTGGGACAGCCGCAGCAGGTGGCAGGTCGGGTAGGTCGGTGCGCAGACGACGAACACGGTGAACGCGACCGGATGCTCGCTGGTGACCGGCTGGCCGTTCCAGACCCCGGCACGGTGGCGGGTGCCCTCGATCGTGACGGCTGTAGTTCCGGCCGCGAGCTGCTCTGGCTGGGCCTGCGCGACGGCGTCGGCCCAGGCGGCGGGGATGTAGGCGGTGTCGATGGTGAGGTGCTGGCGGGTGGCGTACTGGCGCAGCTCGATCCAGGCGTCGCGGGTCGGCAGGTACGCGGCCACGTCGGAGGCGAGCCCGGCTTGCTCGTCTCCGCTGGGGTCACCGACCGCGAGGATCGCTGAGGTGTAGTCCAGCGGCCACAGCCCCGAGGCCGTGTCCCACGCGAACAGCGTGGACGCGACGCCCTGAGCGAAGGTCTCGGGATTGGCCGAACGCGGAACCACTGGAACCCGTGGTGGCTGGGGCGTGCTCGGTGCCACGGTCGGCGGTGCCGTCGTGGCCGGGCCGGGCTCCGGGTCGGGATCGGTGCTGGTGCTGCTTCGGGGCCCGGTGAGGAGTCCGTACACGCCGACGCCGGCCAGGAGCAGCAGGACGATGCCGGCGGTGATGAGGGCGACGAGTCGGCGGCGGTTCCAAGGATCAGTAGGTGCAGGGCTCATGCCGAGCAGGTGCGCACCCGGCACCTCTGCCCGTTGTCACAGTGCGCGGAGTCGTGGCCGCTCCGCCGCGCCGCCGCGGGCGGCTCGGAGTGCGTCGGCGAACCGGACGGTGCCGTCGGCGGTGGCGAGGAAGTTCTCGAACTGCTCGTCGGTCAGTTCACCGGCGAGAGTCTCGGCGTCGTAGTGGGTCCACCAGTTCGTCAGTTCGCCCCAGGTCTGGATGAACGCGCGCAGTGGGTAACGGACGGGTTGCCCGTCTTCGGTGGCCAGGGGCAACGGACGCGGTGGGGTGCGCCTGCCCTTCTTGATCGACTTCGCGCGGGCCACGGCTGCTTCGGCGCGGGCGTGCAGCTCTGCCTCGCGCCGCTCCCGCTCGGTGGTGTCGGCGTCGCGGATCGCTTGATAGATCGGATGCACCGAGTCCCCGGCCTCGATCCGCTCCAGCCCGGCGGCGGCCTCGGCGCGCAACGTCTCGGGCTGGGTGGGGTTGTTGGCGACGTCTTCGAGGTAGCCGATCTTCTCCAGTGTCGTGTGCGACGCGCCGCCGGGAATCATCGCCGCCGCCTGCTCCCGGGCCTTCCCGAGCGGCCCGTTCGACGGTGGTGCAAAGTTTGCACCACCGTCACTTCCGGGCTGATTCTCGCTGCTGAACTGGGTCGCGCTCTTGCGGCGGGCGGCGTCTTCGGCCATGACCTGCTTGAGTTCTCGGTAGAGGCCGGCGGCTTCGAGCTGGGTGTAGGGCTTGTGGAGCATGTTGTCGTCCTGCTCGGCAAGGAGCTGCCCGAGCCGGTCGGACAGGCCACTGCGAACCCACACGTTGACGGTGCGCCAGCCCAGCTTCTTGATCGCGGCAAGGCGTCGTGCTCCGCACACGAGCACGCCGTCGATTGTGATCGTGAGCGGTTGCAGCAGGCCGTCGCGGTCGATGGATGCCGCGAGGGCGTCGATGTCGCCGAGGTCGGCGCGGTGCCGGGCGCCGACGAGGATCGAATCGACGGTGCGGTCGAGCTGGATGCTGCCGATCAGCGGCTCGGTCACGACGACTCACCGCCTCCACCGTTCGGAGCGGCCAGAGCGAGCGCGAGGATCAGATCGTCGTCGCGGAGCAGCAGGTCGAGCGTCTCGCCCAACAGCAGCCGGAGCAGGACGCCGCGGCCACTGCTGGTGGCCACGTAGGCCGGGTGCGGGTTCCCGAGCAGCGCCTTCAGCAGCGCGGCCCAGGAGCGGCGCGGCAGGTCGAGCAGTGCCCGCGCGTGCCGATCGCGGCGCAGCGTCTCGTAGGCGGACTGGCGGGTGCCGGCCTTCATCAACGCTCCGCAGACGTGCTCGACGGCGGCCCGTGCGGTGTCGGTTGGCCAGTCGAGCAGGCACAGCATCGCGATGGCGTCCTCGGCGGCCGATCCGGCGGACATGCATGCCTGCGCCGACCCGAGACTGTCGCGCGGCTCAGGTTCGAGGTCGCTGGGACGCAGGTCGGTGGTGTGGAACGCGGGATGATAGTCGGCCAGCGCGGTGTCGCGTTCGGAGAACCGTTCGGGATCGTGGAACGCCGAAACGTGCGCGCGACGAGCCTGGTGCACCGAGCAGAGCAGGCCTTGGGCGCGTTCCTCGTAGACGCAGGTGATCCGCACGGCGTGGGTGATGATCGCCCACGGATCGTTGGCCTCGCGGGTCGAGCGGTACTGCATCGCGTCGAACGCCGCCGTCACCGCTTCCCAGGTGTCGAGCTTGTGCTTCCTCGCGAGAGCGCGGTACTTGTCGGCGGCGAACTCCATCAGATCGCGAGCCACCGGGTCGTGAACCCAGGCATCCTCGCCGCCCGCGGCGAGACGATTGAGCAGGGCGCGCAGGCCCTCGCCGGTGGTGAAGTCCTCAGCCCCGAAGGCCGTCTGCTCGGTGCTGGTGCGGGTTGGCGTGGTCATGGTGTCGGCACCTCCTGGCAGGCAGGTGAGCACTCGCTCCCACGAGCGCGTCCTGCATGCCGATGCCGTCGCCACCATGACCTCTCACCACCGTCAGCTCATCGAGACCCCAGAGCGGGACACCTGCGAGGCAGGCGCGCTGCTGCGCCCGAACGCCGAGATCGGCGGCAACCGCCGGGCGCGATCCCCGAGACGACGAACACCGGCACCGAGCGGGGTGCGGGTGCGGCGTGCCAGCTCGGCCTGGAAGTCGAGGCCACGACCGGCGGCGTGCGCGGAGTGCCGGGCGATCAGGTCGGTGGGGCGCACCCACTCCACGCCGCGCCCGCGAACGAGCGCGTGCTGCTTGTCGTCGCGGGCGACCTGCGCGGCCCGCACCGCCTCCGGCGTACTCGTCGCTTCGACGGGCTCGGGGCGCTCCCGCGTCTCCTCGGGCACCAGCCGTGCCGGATCGGGCCTCGCGGGATCGTTGCGCTGCGGGTTCTCAGTGGTGTTCATGGGGTCGTCTCCTCCCGCTCGTCGGCGGTATCGGTGGTGTCAGTGAGGTGCGCGACGGCGAACCAGCGGCCCACGGTCGAGGGATGCACCCCGAGTTCGCGGGCGATCCGCTTGTTCGACCAGCCCGCCTCCCGCAGCTCCCACCCCAGAGCCCGCCGATCAGCCACACCGTCCTCGCGACGGCCAGCCTCCGTGTCGGCGGACGGCAGGGCTGGCATCGACTCCGCAGTCGCCGTCGAGAACGACACGGCGTCGGCAGGTTCTTTGTCGGGGCCGGTGGTGCGGGTAAGGATCACGGTCAGGTGCGTGATGGCGAGCAGCACCACGGGCGGCACGGCTGCGACCGAGGCCGCGAGCATCCTGGGAACATCTGCGTCTGCGGCGACGACGGCGTGAATCGCGTTCGCCGTCACCGACACGAGCGCGCCGCCGACCAGCAGCGCCCACGGATACCAAGCCGAGCGTTGCCCGGCGAGGGCGACGACGGCGACCGTGGCGACCACGATGATGCCGTCCACAATCAGTGGCCACGCCCACGCCTGCACCGCCCCGATCCCGGAGCGAGCGGCCAGGTCGGCCAGCGACGTGAACGACAGCCAGAACGCCCCGGCGGCGATGAACACCGTCCCCGCGACCGCCGTCATGGCAGCCCAGCGCCGCCCTTCCGATTCACGCATCACAGCCCGGCCCTCCCCAAGGCTGCGGACGGCGGGCTCGCCGCGCGGCCGAACCAGCGACCCGCGCTCTGGCTCCGGCTATCGGACGTGGCCTCCGATGCGGGCTGGGTGGCTCGGTAGGCGGAGCGCACGGTCGTGGTGATCTCGCGATCACCCAGACCCGCCGAGTGTGCCGCAGAACCCAGCGCATCGAGCGCGTCCGTGGCCGAGACGCCATTCTCGGCAAGGCGGCAAGCGGCCCAGAACAGGCCCCGGTTCCGCTCACCCTCACCCCGCCCCGCGACCCAAGCCGCCAACCGCTCAGCATCCACATCCATCGAGCCGCTGCTGGCGCGCGACGGGGCGACGGGGCGCGGGTCGAGAAAGTCCCGCAGCCGGGCCGCGTCCACCGTCCCGACCGAGTGCGCGGCGATATCGGCGACCTCGTAGCGCTTCACATGACCGTCGATGATTCGCTGGGAAGGCGGAGCGATGATGTAGCGGCCGTCGCCCCGGAAATCGACGCCCACGTCAGCTGCCTGCCACGACCGCTGCTCCCTGCCTTGTGTCGCCGGGAAGTACACGTGCGCGCCACCGGTGGGTGTGCGCACCAGCAGACCCGCTCCATCGACGAGCCCCGCCTCGGAGGCGCGCTCGAATGCCGCGCGGCCATCGTGGGGGCCATGGACATCGACATCGGCGACGACAACGCCCGATGCAGCGCCCGTCGGGATGCCGATGTTCGCGTCCGGTGTGCGCGACCACCACGCCGCGACCTGTTCCGGGTCGCTGCTCGCATCGAGGAACCCACGACGGGTGAGCGGACGCTTCCCCTCGACCAGACACGGGAACACGGGCACGCGGGCCGCCGCGAGGGCGCCCGCCGCGAACGCCAGGCTTGGCGCGCGATCCACACGGATGAGCGCCGCCAGGACATCGAATGCTTCAGGCATCACAGCCCTCGCCCTGCCAGCGCTGGCACCGGCGCAACACGCGGATGATCCGCCTCCACCCCATGCGCAGCCGCACGGGAAGTTCGCGGACTGGGGGTGTCGCGTTCGAGGCCGGGCGGGGTGCCGTCGCCGCCCTGGAGCGTGTCGAGCTGGTCGAGGATCGCCAGCGCGGTCTTCCGCACCCGCTCGCCGGTGCCCTGCACCACCTGGGCGGGCTCTTGACCGTCCACGCGGGTGGCCCAGGTCGAGACGTACGGGATCGTGTACCCGGCGGTGTCCATGCCGTGCGCGGCGCCAATCATCAGCGCGACGGACTCGGCTTCGACCTCGCGGATGCCGCGATGCTGCCGCGCCTCTTCGTCGTCGGGATCGTGCATCAGCACGTGCGCCAGCTCGTGCGCGAGGGTCTTGACCTTCGCGGCAGGGTCCATGTTCTCCCTCACGGCAACCGTGCGCGCCTCGAAGTCGGTCATGCCGTTCGCGCCGGAGATCATCCCCTCGTACGGCACCCGCAGCACCTCGAACCCCGCGCCGCGAATCTGCCCGGCCAGCCCCTCCCACAGCCCCGTCGGTGCTTCGCCTTCCAGCAGCGTCGGAGCGGGCGGCACCGGCAGCGGCTCGCCGTCGGTCTGGGAGGCATCCCACACGTAGGCCGGCCTGGCCCCGACCATCCGCGAGCGCACCACCTCGCCGGCCTTCGGCTTCTCCCTCGGTCCGAGCCGTCGCCACGATCCCGCATCGGCAGGGGTCGCGGTAGCGAACCGGCCCGTTACGGGCGCGAAGATCATGTACCCCGGCTGGCCCTTCATCACCTGACGACCCAGGCCCTGCCACTGCCGGTACCCGGCGACCAGCGTCGGGAACGGCTCCGGCACCCGGCCCGCCTCGAACGCGGCCTCGTGCTGCACCCAGATCAGCATCGTGTTGTTGAACGAGCGGCTGCGGAACCGGGCTGCGAACGCCAGCGCCTGCCGCCAGTCATCGCCCGAGACCAGTGCTTCCACCGCGCCGGTCAGCTTCTCGTGCAGCTCGTCGAGCTTCGCCTCCCGCGCCGCCCGGGCGTCCTCGTTCGATGCCATGACCCGGCCTCCTCTTCGGTGAGCCGCGACGAGAGTGCGCGCGGCGGTACACCTTCCAGGTGGGCGAGAACACCCGCCGCCATGCCGTGAATCAGACATCGCTCACCTCCTTGAGGCAGACCAGGCGAAGACCACACCCAAGCGTTGAGCATGCTCAAAATATCCTGGAGTCCTGTTCTAACATCGACCATTGAGCATGCGCAAGCCCGTGGTGCCTCACTGTCAAGTCCCCGGATGGTGGGGGGCCGTGCCTCACATACTTTTCCCCGCGAGGCGGGGGGTTAGCTGGCTCGGGTTTTGAGGCCTGTGGGGTCGGGGGCTTTCCAGCTGATGTGGTCGTGGAGGCGTCGTGTCTTGCGGGCTGCGAGCCTGGTGAGTTCTTGCTGGATCTCGGTTGTCGCGCGTCAGACTTAGCCCTGATCCGTAAGTTCTTGGGTGGCCCGGGAGGGCTGGGTGTGGCTGAGCCTTGATCGCCCCTGATGGCTCCGATGGATTGGCCGCCCGGCTCCTCCTGGGACGCCTTGACTGCTGATTGAGATGCGCGTCCTGGTCGCTGTTTACGGATCTGTCGGCGGGGTGTTCCTTCGGGCCACGACATTGCTCGCATGCTCGAAGGAGGAACTTGATGAAGGAACAGATCCCGCTCGGCTGGGCGGGCATCGATGTCGGCAAAGGTCATCACTGGATCTGCCTCATCGACGAGACCGGCACCACGGTCTGGTCGGCGAAGGCGGTGAACGACGAGGCAGCGATCCTCGACGCGGTCAGCAGCGTGCTCGCCCGCGCCGACGAGGTCGTCTGGGGAGTCGACGTCACCGGGACCATGTCCGGGCTGCTGCTCGCGTTGTTGGCGGCGCACGGTCAGCGAGTGAGGTACGTGCCCGGCCGGACGGTGAACCAGATGTCGGTCGCATACCGCGGTGAAGCCAAGACCGACGCCCGCGACGCCTACGTCATAGCCGAAACGCTGCGGCACCGCGGCGATCTTCAGGAGGTGGAGGTCTCCACCTCGTTGGTGACCGAACTGCGGCTGCTGGTGACTCATCGCACCGACCTGGTCGGTGACCGGGTCCGGATGGTCAACCGGCTCCGTGACGTGCTCAGCGGCTACTTCCCTGCACTGGAGCGGTCGTTCGACTACGCCCACAGCCGCGGCGCGCTGACCCTGCTGACCGGCTACCAGACGCCGCAGGCGATCCGCCGGACCGGTGCGTCGCGGCTGCGGGCATGGCTGGTCAAGCGGAAGGTCCGCAGCGCCGACCAGATCGCAGCAGCCGCACTGGTCGCGGCCAAGGCCCAGCAGACCGTCGTGCCCGGGCAGGACGTCGCGGCCAGCATCGTGGCCGACCTCGCCACCCAGCTCCTGGCGATCGGTTCGCGGATCTCCGAGCTGGACGCCCGGATCACCAGCACCTTCCGGGGCGCACCCCCAAGCCGAGATCATCGAGTCCCTGCCAGGCATGGGCCCGATCCTGGGCGCCGAGCTCATCGCCGCAGCAGGCGACCTCAACGGCTACGCGAACGCCGGCCGGCTCGCCTCAGCCGCCGGGCTGGTGCCGGTCCCGCGAGACTCCGGACGGCGCACCGGGAACCTGCACCGCCCGCAGCGCTACTCACGCAAGCTGCGCAGGGTGTTCTACCTCTCCGCCTCAGCCGCCATGATGCGCGAGGGACCCAACCGCGACTACTACCTCAAGAAGCGCGGACAGGGCCACGGACACGTCCAAGCGCTCATCGCGCTATCCCGCCGACGCGTCGACGTCCTCTGGGCTCTGCTTCGCGACAACCGGCTCTTCGAAATCGCTCCACCTACTCGAGAACCGATGGCTCGAACGGCTTGACAAAGTCATTGAGAATCCACCGAGGTGAGTCGGGGGGTTGAGCGTGGCGTAGCGCGAGAGTGCCCCTCTGAGCAGGGAGGATGTTGATTGCGACGTCAACTTCCACCCACTCAAGAGGGGCACCTCGTAGGTGAAACCTTCTCACGCTGTACGGGCCGTGTTCGATGACCCGAACCTGGTGTCGGCTGCTGGTCTGGTTCCCGCGCTGCGGCTGGCCGGGGCGGCCGGGCTTGAGGACCTCCTCGAGCAGCGGTTGAGCGTCGGGTCGCCGAACGCGACGACGAAGGCGACATGCGTGGTCGCTGGGATGCTGGCGGGCGCGGACAGCATCGAGGACCTGGACCTGCTGCGCCACGGCGGGATGGCCCGGTTGTTCGAGGGGGTCCGAGCCCCGTCGACGTTGGGCACGTTCCTGCGCTCGTTCACCCACGGGCACGTGCAGCAGCTCGACGCGGTGAACGGCCGGCTCCTGGCCGGTCTGAGCACCCAGGTGCCTGGTCTGCTCCCTGGGGGCGGGTGTGCGGCGGGGATGGCGTTCATCGACCTGGACGACACCATCCGTGAGGTCCACGGCTACGCCAAGCAGGCCGCCGCCTACGGCTACACCCGTCAGCGGGGTCTGAACGTCCAGCTCGCGACCGTGTCCACACCGTTGGCAGCGCCGGTGATCGCTCGCGCGCGGCTACGACGGGGGAACACCGCTTCGGCGGCCGGGGCCGGGCGGATGCTCGCCCAGGCGATCGTGACCGCCCGGGCCGCCGGTGTCCGGAGCCAGGTGCTGTGCCGGGCGGACTCAGCCTACTACGGGTGGGCGCTGGTGGGCACCGCCCTGCGTCACGACGCCTGGTTCAGCGTGACCGCGCGGATGGACCCCAAAGTCACCGCCGCGATCGCGAGTATCGCCGAGGACGCGTGGCACCCGATCCAGTACACCCACGCGGTCTTCGACCACCAGGAGCAGCGCTGGATCAGCGACGCCGAGGTCGCCGAGATCGACTTCGTCGCGTTCACCGGGCGTCGCAAGGCCGAGCACGTGCCCTGCCGGCTGGTCGTGCGCCGGGTCCGGCGTCTTGGCCCGTCCGGGCACGGCAACGACCAGGGTGAGCTGTTCGCGAGCTACCGTCACCACGCGTTCATCACCAACTCCACCTTGGACACCGTCGCCGCCGACGCCCGCCACCGCGACCACGCGATCGTCGAGCAGGTCATCGCCGAGCTCAAGGACGGGCCCCTGGCACACCTGCCCTCAGGCCACTACGCGGCCAACGCGGCCTGGGTCGCCTGCGCAGTCATCGCGTTCAACACCGCCCGCGCCACCGCTGCTGCGGCGGACCTGGCCAAGGCCCGGTGGGCGAGCCTGCGCAAGAAGATCATCAACGTCCCCGCGCGAATCGCCGCGTCCGGCCGCCGCCTCATCCTGCACCTGCCCGTCCACTGGCCCTGGGCCCAGCACTGGCAGACCCTGCACGCCGCTGCGACCGGCCCACCCCGGCCGCTCACAACCTGACCAACCCGCCCCCACAGGCACGACCAAGGACCCCGACAGTGGAAGAGCCGGACAGACCGGCAGGCCAAGCACACCCACCACGCTGCCCCAGCCGAACCCCACCACCGACGGCCACCACCGAATCAACCTCGGTGGATCAGGGCTGAGCCGGCAGCGAGCAGTGGCGAACCCGGCGTCGGTGTCCCCCTCGGAGGCCGTCCATGTCCGTCGCTCCCCGCCACCGGGCGCGCAGTGCACCCCGACCGGTCCGCCGGTCCCGCCCCGTCGCCACCGTCCTGGCCGTCCTCGCCCTGGTGCTGACCGGGTGGATCGCACCGGCCAGTGCCGACACGATCAGCTCGAGCCTCGGCATGGACGGCCGCACCACGGTCGTCGCAGGCTCCTCGACCGTCGTCGACTTCTGGCTCGTCCAGACCAGCGACGACGGTCGCCCCAATTGCAACGTCAACCCCGGCACGCTGCGTCTCGCCGTCGCCCCTGCCGTCACCGTCACGGCCCCCACCCTGGTGATCCGCGACTGCGGCCAGGCCGCGGGGGTCCCGGTCACGTTCTCCGGTGCGACACCCGGCGAGTACGTCGTGACCGCGTCGATGGACGACGTGCGGGGCGGCAGCTTCACCAGCGCGACCTTCACGCTGACGGTGGCGGCCCCGGCCGACACGACCGCGCCCGTGCTCGCCCTGCCCGGCCCGCTGACCGTCGAGGCGACCGGCCCCTCCGGCGCGCCCGCCGCCTGGACCGCGTCCGCGTACGACGAGGGCGATGCCGCCTCGACCCCGGTGACCTGTACGCCCGCCTCGGGCAGCACCGTTGGCCTCGGGACCACCACGGTGACGTGCACGTCCGTCGACTCGCGCGGGAACACGGCGACCGGCACCTTCGGGGTCACGGTGGTCGACACGACCGGACCGGTCATGTCGCCGCAGACCGTGACCGCCGAGGCGACGTCAGGCGGCGGTGCCGTCGTGACGCTCGCCGTCACCGCGCACGACCTCGTGGACGGCCCGGTCGGCGTCCTGTGCCAGACCCCGGCCGGTGACCTCTACCCCCTCGGGACGACCGAGGTCGGGTGCTCGGCCTCCGATAGCCGCGGGAACGGGTCGACCACGACGGCGACCGTCACCGTCGCCGACACCATCCCCCCGTCGATCTCCGTGCAGGACCTCACCGTCGAGGCCACCTCGGCCGCCGGGGCGGTGGTCGAGTACGTCGCGACGGCGGCCGACGCCGTCAGCGGTCCGGTGCCCGTGGTGTGCGGCACCGCCTCCGGTGCCGTGTTCCCGCTCGGCACCACGACCGTTCACTGCGAGGCCACGGACGCCGCCGGGAACACGGGCTACGCCTCCTTCCAGGTGACCGTCGCCGACACGACCGCGCCCACCCTCACGCTCCAGAGCGTGACGGTCGAGGCCACCGGGCCGAGCGGAGCCGTCGCGGCCTTCGCGACCTCCGCCCACGACGACGTCGACGGCGAGCTCGAGGTGAGCTGCAGCCCGACCGCGGGCTCGCTGTTCGCGCTCGGGACGACCACGGTCGCGTGCTCGTCCACCGATGCGGCGGGGCAGACCGCCTCGGGCGAGCTGACGGTGACCGTCGTCGACACGACGCCCCCCGTGCTGGACCTCACCGATCTGGTCCTCGAGGCCACCGGACCGGACGGTGTCGTGGCGACCCCGATCGCGCCGAGCGCCACGGACCTGGTCGACGGTGTCCTGCCGGTCGACTGCGGGATCGCGCCGGACACGCTCTTCCCGCTCGGGGTGACCGAGGTCGCGTGCTCGGTCGAGGACAGGGCGGGCAACCCCGCCTCCGGTACGTGGACGATCCGGGTGGTCGACACCACCCCGCCCGTCCTCCAGGTCCAGGACCTCGTCCAGGAGGCCACCGGGCCCGACGGCGCGGTCGTCACCTTCGCCCCGGTGGTCACGGACGCCGTGAGCCCCGACCTGGTGGCCGGCTGCGCACCGGCCTCCGGGAGCACCTTCGGCCTGGGTAGCACCCCCGTCAGCTGCTCGGCGACCGACGCCGCGGGCAACACCGGCGTCGCCGCGTTCGTCGTGACCGTCGAGGACACCACCGCACCCGCCTACGCCCCGGCCGACGTCGTCGTCGAGGCGACGGGAGCCGACGGGGCCGTGGCGACGTGGGGTACCACGGCCCACGACCTCGTGGAGGGCCCGATCACCGCCTCCTGCACCCCCGCCCCCGGGTCGGTCTTCCCGATCGGTACGACGACGGTCGAGTGCTCCGTCGCGGACAGCCTCGACAACCGCACGACGGCGTTCCTCACCGTCACCGTCGAGGACACGGTGGGCCCCGAGCTCACCCTCCCCGGCACGGTCGTCGCCGAGGCCACCGGGCTGGACGGCGCCGACGTCACCTTCCGGGCCTCGGCCGTCGACCTGGTCGACGGTGAGACCGAGGTCGACTGCCGGCCGGCGTCCGACAGCCGGTTCGCACTCGGCTCGACGACCGTGACCTGCTCGTCCCGGGACGCGCAGGGCAATACCACCGAGGGCTCGTTCGAGGTCCTCGTGCAGGACACCACCGGCCCGGTCGTCTCCGTGGCCTCCCGGACCGTCGAGGCGACGGGGCCGGACGGCGCGGTGGTCGACCTCGAGGCCACCGCTCGCGACGCCGTCGACGGTGACCGCCCGGTGATCTGCGTCCCGGCGTCGGGGAGCACGTTCCCCCTGGGTGAGACGACGGTGACCTGCGAGTCGTTCGACAGCCGGGACAACCGCGGGGTCACCGAGGTGACCGTCACCGTGGGTGACACCACCGCTCCGGCGCTCACGCTCGTCGACGTCGTCGCCGAGGCGACCGGTCCGCTGGGGGCGGAGGTCACCTACGTGGCCACGGCCGTCGACGTGGTCGACGGGGACGTGGATGTGACGTGCGACCCGCCGTCGGGCAGCCTCTTCGCGATCGGCGCGACGACCGTCGGGTGCTCGGCGTCCGACACCCGGGGCAACACCGCCGAGGACACCCTCGAGGTGCTCGTTCGTGACACCACCGCGCCCCGGCTCACGCTGACGGGTGCCACGGTCGAGGCCACCGGGCCGAACGGTGCGACCGCGACGTTCACGGCCACGGCGGAGGACCGGGTCGACGGCGACGTCACGGTCGCCTGCGACTACGCCTCGGGAGCGACGTTCCCGGTGGGGACCACCACCGTGGCCTGCACCGCGACCGACGCGGCCGGGAACACCGGGTCCGGCGAGCTGCTGGTCGTCGTGACCGACACGACGGCGCCCGACCTCACCCTCCCGGTCGTCGCTCCCCAGGAGGCGACCGGAGCCGCGGGGGCCGTGGTCGCGTTCGAGGCGACCGGGTTCGACCTGGTCGACGAGGACGTGCCGGTCGTGTGCGCACCGGCCTCGGGCTCGATGTTCCCCCTCGGTGCCACGGAGGTGAGCTGCAGCGCCGAGGACTCGCGGGGCAACCGCGTGTCCCGCTCGTTCGAGGTGACGGTCGTGGACACGACCGCCCCGGTCGTCACCGTCACACCGGTGACGGTCGAGGCCACCTCGCCGGACGGTGCCGCGGTTGCGTACACCGCCACGGCCGTCGACCTCGTCGACGGGACGGTCCCCGTGACCTGCACGCCGGCCCCGGGGAGCGTGTTCCCCCTGGGGGCCTCCGAGGTCGAGTGCGAGGCCGTGGACGCCGCCGGCAACTGGGCGGTCACCCGCCACGGGGGCATCACGGTGGTCGACACCACGGCGCCCACGTTGTCCGTGCCGGGCAGCCTGACGGTGACCGCGACGTCCGCGGCCGGCGCGGCCGTGTACTACGCGGTCTCCGCGACGGACCTGGCCGACCCGGACCCCCTGGTCGCGTGCAGCGTCGCCTCGGGTGCGGTCGTCCCGCTCGGCACCACGACCGTGACGTGCACCGCCACCGACGCGTCGGGCAGCACCGCGCAGAGGTCGTTCACCGTCACCGTCCAGGTGGCGTGGTCGGGCCTGGCGGCGCCGATCTCCGTCGACGGCAGGGCGGCCTTCAAGTCCGGGTCCACCATCCCGGTGAAGTTCTCGCTCACGGGCGCGAGCGCCGGGGCCACCGGAGCGCCGGCGACCCTGTCCGTGGCGAAGGTCGGCGCGGCAGGCGGGGAGGAGAGCCTCACGGTGCTCTCCACCTCGGCGGCGGACTCGGGCAACCAGTTCCGGGTGTCCTCGGGCCAGTACGTCTACAACCTGAGCACGAAGGGCTGGGGCGAGGGCGTCTACGTCCTGCGGCTCGACCTCGGTGACGGGGTGGACCGGGCGACGCAGATCACCGTGCGTCGCTGATCCGATCCAGCACGAGGGCTCCCGGCGTGGCCGGGGGCCCCTCGTGCGCGCGGGCCCCGCCTTGCTCAGGACGCCGTCAGGGTGGGCGGGAAGACCCGCCGCAGGGCCGCCTTCGCCACCTCGACCACCAGGAAGACCCCCACCGCGATACCGAGGGTCAGCCCCCAGTAGGACGCGGGCAGCGGCGCGGAGCCGAACAGCGTGTTCATGACGGGCGCGTAGACGAACAGCGCCTGGAGGGCGAGGAGCGCCGCCACCGAGAGCCACACCACCTTGTTCGAGAACCACTGCCCCAGCCGCAGGCTCGACCCGCGCAGGTTGCGGCAGTTGAACAGGTACCCCACCTGGCCCATGGCCAGCGTCGTCACCGCGAGCGTCTGCGCCTGGGCGTCGGCGATGCCCTGCCCACGGGCCAGGTAGTACATCGCCCAGGTCGCGCCACCGATCAGGAGGGACGTGAGGGCGATCTGGGCCAGCGCGGCCTTGTCGACGATCGCCCCGCCGGGGATCCGCGGGGGCCGGCGCATGACGTCCGGCTCGGCCGGCTCGAAGGCGAGTGCGAGCGACAGCGTCACCCCGGCGATGAGGTTCACCCAGAGGATCTGCACCGGCGCGAGGGGGAGGGCCAGGCCGAGCATGACGGCGGTGAGCAGCACCAGCGACTGCGCCCCGTTCGTCGGCAGCAGGAAGACGATCGACTTCTGGATGTTGTCGAACGTCCGGCGTCCCTCCTCCACAGCCTTCTCGATGGTGGCGAAGTTGTCGTCGGCCAGGACGATCTCGGCCGCCTCCTTGGTGGCCTCCGTGCCCTTGATCCCCATGGCGACGCCGACGTCGGCCCGGCGCAGCGCCGGGGCGTCGTTGACGCCGTCCCCGGTCATGGCGACGACCTCGCCGTTCGCCTGCAGGGCCTGGACGAGACGGAGCTTGTGCTCGGGGCTGACCCGGGCGAACGTGTCGTACCGGCGGACGATCCCGCGGAGGTCCTCGTCGCTCGCGGCGTCGAGCTCCCGGCCGGTGATCGCCTCGTCGGCGGTGTCCGTCGAGGTGTCGATGATGCCCATCTGGCGACCGATGGCGGTTGCCGTCCCGGTGTGGTCGCCGGTGATCATCTTTACGCGGATGCCGGCCTCCTTGGCCTCGGCGACCGCGTCGATCGCCTCGGGACGGGGCGGGTCCAGGATGCCGACGACCCCGAGCAGCACCAGGTCGCCGTCCAGGTCGCCGAGGGTGAGGGTCTGGTCCCCGCTCTCGTTCGCACCCTGCTCGGCCGTCCGGCGGGCGGCGGCGAGGACCCGCAGCCCGCGGGCGCCGAGCTCCTCGACGCGGGCGTCCCACGCGGCGCGGTCGAGGGCGTGGGGCTGCCCGTCGGGGCCGAGCTCGGTGGCGCAGCGGTCCATGACGCGGTCGGGCGCGCCCTTTACGTGGACGACGACGTGCCCCTCAGGGGTCCGGTCGAGCGTCGCCATGAGCTTGTGCTCCGACTCGAAGGGCACGGCGGCCAGCCGCTCGTGGCCGTCCGCGTCGAACCCGACCTTCGCGGCCAGGGCGAGCAGGGCGCCCTCGGTGGGCTCGCCGACGACGCTCCACCGGCCCTCCTGCTCCGCCAGCGTCGAGTCGTTGGCGACGGCCATCGCGGTGACGAGCGCGCGCAGGTCGGCGTCGGCGTCCAGCGTCGCGTCCCGCCCCTCGGCGGTCACCCGGCCGGACGGCTCGTAGCCGAGGCCCTCCACCTCGTAGGCCCGCGCGGGCGTGACGACGTCCTGCACCGTCATCTCGTTCTTGGTGAGGGTGCCGGTCTTGTCCGAGCAGATCACGGTCACCGAGCCGAGGGTCTCCACGGACGTCAGGCGCCGGGTGATGGCGTTGCGCCCGGCCATGTGCTGGACGCCCCGCGCGAGGGTGATGGTCACGACGGCGGGCAGGCCCTCGGGGATCGCCCCGACGGCGAACGCGACCGCTGCCGTCAGCAGCAGGGCGATCGGGTAGTCGTGGACGGTCCCGCCGAAGACCATCATGAGCACGGCCACGCCCAGGATGATCTTGGACAGCAGCACGCTGAACCGGTGGATCTTCCTCTCCAGCGGCGTCTGCAGCTGCTCGACGGAGTCGATCATCGAGCTGATGCGGCCGATCTCCGTCTGCGGCCCGGTGGCGACGACGACGCCGGTCCCGCGCCCGCTGACCACGAGGCTGCCGGAGTACGCGACGCAGAAGCGGTCGCCGATGCCGGCGTCCTCGTCGACGGGCTCCGTCTGCTTGTTCACCGGCTCGGACTCGCCCGTCAGGCCGGACTCCTCGGTGCGCAGCTCGGTGGCCGCGACGACCCGGAGGTCCGCCGGAACGCGGTCCCCCGACTTGAGTCGCACCACGTCGCCGGGCACGAGCGTGTCCGCCTCGACCTCCGACCACCGGCCGTCCCGCCGGACGTGCGCCGTGAGCGACAGCATGGTCCGCAGGCCCTCGAGGGCGCGCTGCGCCCGCCCCTCCTGGACGAAGCCGATGACGGCGTTGATGACCGCCACCGCGAGGATGACCGCCATGTCGACCCACTCGCCCAGCACGGCCTTGAGCACGGCGGCGGCGAGTAGCACGTAGATGAGGACGTCGTTGAAGTGCCGTGCGAGCCTCAGCCAGGCCGGGTCCGGCTCGGCCTCGGGCAGCCGGTTCGGCCCGTACCGGTCGAGCCGCTCGGCGGCCTCGGGCCCGGAGAGGCCGGCATCCGTCACGCCCAGCTCAGCGAGCACGGCGTCGACCGGGCGCGCGTGGGCGGTGCCCACCGCAGCCCGAGCGTCGTCGTCCACGGCCCGGTCGGGCTGGGGCGGCTCGGAGATGGTGTGCGTCATCGTCGGTCCTTTCTGGGGGTCACTGCCCGGGAAGGGTCAGGCTGAGCAGGAGGGCGAGGGTCACGAGCGCGGCCATGGCCGCTCCGGTCGAGCGGCGCGTGGTCCACGCCTCCATGCGGTCGAGGAGAACCTGCCGGTCCCTCGCCCACCGGGCGGGTCCCGCCGTCGTGACGGCGACCGACCGGACGGCACGCGCTCCGATCGTACCACCACTGACGACGCCCTGTCTCAGCAGGGCGGCCCCGCGCTCACAGGTGACCACCAGGTCACCGGCCGGGACGGGCAGGACGGGCAGCGTCCGGCGTCGTGCGACGGCGCGGGCGAGCGCGGCGAGCGCAAGGCCGAGGAGCACGGGCCAGGTCGCGTCCCACACGACGACACCGGTCGGCGCGTCCACCGCCGCGAGGACACGGACCGGCAGCACCGCGGTGGCCGCGACCACCGCGGCGAGCAGGAGCAGCCACGGCACGAGGGACGTCCCTGCCGTGCCGGTCACCGTGCCGGTCGCCGTGCCGGTCGCCGTGCCGGACGCAGTGCCGGTCGCCGTGCCGGACGGCGTGACCCCGGACGTGCCGGGCCCCGGCCGCGCCGCGGTCCCGTGCGCGGACCACCCGGGCACGAGGAGGAGCAGGCGCACCATGAGCACGGTCGTCCCGGCGGCGGCGAGGGACAGGGCCAGGCCCACGGCGTCGCCGACGGCGGCGAGCTCCAGGCCGTGCTTGACCCACCCCTTCGCCACGGCCCCGCTGGTCGCGGGCAGCCCGGCGAGCGAGGCCGCCGCGAGCACCATGCCGACGAGCAGCACCCGGTGCGTCCGCCTCGAGGCCGTGCGCCGGACGAGACCGACCCCGAGGAAGAGGGCGGCCTTCGCCAGGCCGTGGTGCAGCGCGTACACGGCAGCGCCCGCGAGTGCGACGGGCGCCGCCTCCGGCACCCGGAGCGCCACGCCCACCAGGACGGTGAGGAACCCCATCTGGCTGACGCTCGAGTACGCCAGCACCACCTTGGGGTCGCGCTGGGTGAGGCCCAGCGCCACGCCGGCGAAGGCGGTGAGCACACCGGCGACGATCACCACGTCGGACCACGAGACCAGCGCCGCCTCACCCGCCGGCAGCAGCCGCACCCAACCGACCAGGCCCGCCTTGATCATCGCGCCGCTCAGCGCGGCGCTGGCGGGGAACGGCGCGGCCGGGTGCGCGAGGGGCAGCCACACGTGCAGGCCGATGACGCCCGCCTTGATGCCGAACCCCGCGAGCAGGAGACCGATCAGGAGATCCCGGTGGTCCGACGTCGCGACGGTCGCGGCGACGTCGTCCAGGCACAGGCCGGGCGCCTCGGACACGGCGAGGAGCAGCGCCCCGAGCAGCAGCGTCTCGCCGATCACGGCGAGCACGACGTAGACCCGGCCCGCCCGGCGCGCCGCATCGGTCCGGGTGTGGACGACGAGGCCGTAGGCGGCGAACGTCATCACCACGAACGCGGAGTAGAAGGTCACGACGTCCGTCGCGACGATCAGCCCCACGTTGCCGGTGAGGGCGAGCATCCAGAGGACGGCGTACCCCCGGTGCTGCTCGACCTCCGCGCGGCTGTAGGCCCCGGCTGCCGCCCACACGAGTGCCGTCAGCAGCAGCAGGAGCCGCCCGACGTCGTCGACGCCGGGCTGGACGCCCAGCAGCAACCAGTCCAGGCGGAGCGCCGGGAGGGCCTCCCCGAGCAGGGCGAGGACGGCGGCCGGCGCCGGGGCGGCGACGAGCAACCAGGACGTGCGCGGACCTGGCCGCGCGGCCAGGAGCACCGCGGCGAGGACGGGGAGGAGGACCGGGCCGAGCCAGAGGAGGACGCTCACGGGCCCATCACCGCCTCGCTGATGGACAGCGCCCAGGTCAGGGGGCTCAGCGGCGACGCCGCCAGGACCCCGACGAGGAGCACGCTGACGCCGGTGACGAGGGTCGGGAGCAGCAGCCAGGGGTCACGCTCGGCCGACCGGGGACCGGCGGGCGCGGGCGCGGACCGACCGGCGGGCGCGGACCGACCGGCGGGCGCGGGTGCGGGCGTGTCCGGCGCGTAGAACCACGCGCGGGCGAGCACCGGCAGGAAGTACGCCGCGTTCAGCGCGCTGCTGAGCAGGAGCACGGGGACGATCCAGCCCTGCCCGGCGTCCAGAGCGCCGGTGCCCAGGTACCACTTGCTGATGAAGCCCGCCGTCGGCGGGATGCCGATCATGCCCAGCGCCGCGATGGTGAACGCCGTCATCGTCAGAGGCATGCGCCGGCCGATGCCGCGCATCTCGCTGATCTTCGTGACGCCCGCCCGCTTGGCGAGGATCCCGGCGCAGTAGAACAGGGTGACCTTCTGGATCCCCTGGTGGACGAGGTGGACCAGGCCCCCGGCCAGCCCGGCGACGCTGAGGATCGTGATGCCGAGGACCACGTAGGACAGCTGGCTCACGGTGGAGTACGCCAGGCGTCGCTTGAGGTCGTCCTGGGCGAGGGCCCGGGCGGACCCGTACACGATCGTCACGGCGGCCAGTACGGCGAGCGGGGTCAGCAGGCCGAGCTGCTGGACCAGGTGGACCCCGTACAGGTCGTGCACCACCCGCACGATCCCGTACGCGCCGGCCTTGACGACGGCGACGGCGTGCAGGAGGGCACTCACGGGCGCCGGCGCGACCATGGCCTTGGGCAGCCAGCCGTGGAGCGGGACGATGGCCGCCTTGACGGCGAGCCCGCCCACCAGCAGCACGAAGAGGAGCGTCAGCAGTCCGGGGTGCGTGGCCGCGAGCCCGGTCAGCGGCGCGTAGTCGAGGAACTCCACCGGCCCGGCCAGGACGTGCAGCAGGGCGATCCCGACGAGCAGCACGGCGCCGCCCGCCACGCTGTAGACGAGGTAGGCGCGGGCGCCGAGCAGCGCCTTGCGCGTGCCCTGGTGGGCCACGAGCGGGTAGGTCGCGATGGTCAGGAGCTCGTAGAACAGCAGGAAGGTGACGAGGTTGCCGGCCAGCGCGATGCCGATCGTCGCGGTCACGCACAGGCTGAAGAAGCCGAAGAACCGGGACCGGCGCTGCCCGGCCTCGAGGAACCCGATCGCGTAGACGGTCGTGGTCAGCCACAGCAGCGAGGACAGCGTCACGAAGAGCAGGGGGATGCGGTCGACCCGCAGCACCAGGTCGATCCCGGGCAGCAGGGCCCGGCGCCACTCGTACTCCTGCCCGGATGCCACCCCTACGAGCAGCGCGAGCACGAGGCCGAGCTTGACGACCGCGCCGGCCATGTTGACCACGCGGCGCGGACCCTCGCTCCGCTCCGGGAGCAGGAAGATCACCACCGCCGGGACGAGTGCTGTCAGCACGAGTGCCAGCGGGAGGAGGGGCGCGAGCTCAGGCACCGCCACCACCTCCTGCTCCCACCTGGACGAGCAGGACGAGGGTCTCGGGGAACAGCCCGAGGACCAGGGCGAGCAGGGCCAGGGCCAGGGCGACGGCGTCGGCCGGGTGCCGGACGACCCGCGCGCCCGGGGCCGACGAGGCCTGGAGGCACGGCTGCAGCAGGCGGGTGAGGTAGGCGGCCGTGAGGAGGCCGCCCCCCACGACCGTCACCGCCCACCACCACTGCCCGGTCTCCATGCTCGCCAGGAGGAGGTACCACTTGCCGACGAAGCCGGCGGTGGGCGGCAGGCCGACGAGGCTCACGGCGCTGATCCCGATGGTCAGGACGGCGACCGGTCGCCGGGCGGCGGCACCCGCCAGCCCGGCGACCGTGGTGCTCCCCATCGTCACCGCGAGCAGGGAGACGGCCATGAGCAGGGCAGCCTTCGGCAGCGCGTGGGCGATCGCGTGGACCACGCCGCCCACCCAGGCGTGGTCGGAGCCGGCGCCCGCCAGCGGCACGATCAGCAGGAGCAGGCCCAGCTGGGCCACCGTGGAGTACGCGACGAGCCGCTTGACCTCGGTCGCCCGCAGCGCTGCGACACCGCCCCAGAGGACGGCAGCGGCGCCCAGCGCTCCGAGCAGCTGGGCGGCAGCGGCCGGAGGGACCTCCACCGGCCCGGTGAGCCAGACCCGGGCGAGCACGACGAAGGCGCTCTTGACGACCAGGGCCGAGAGCCAGGGGCTGACGGCGCTCGCCGCCGTCGCGTGAGCGGCAGGGAGCCAGAAGTGCAGGGGGAACACCGGGACCTTGAGGAGCAGGCCGGCGGTGAGGAGGGCGAGACCGAGCCGGCCCTCGGCCGTGTCCGTGAGGGTGCCGGGGATCTCGTGGAGCACCACGGTCCCGGTGGCGAGCCACACGAGGGCCGCGCCGGAGAGGAAGGCGAGGGCGGCGGCCATCTCGGCGTAGAAGTAGCGCGCGCCGGCGGCCAGGCGCCGGCGGCCGCCGCCGAGGACCACCAGGGCGGCACCGGTCACCGCGACCAGCTCCAGCATCAGGTACGCCGTGATCAGGTCGCCCGCGAGCATCACGCCGTGCAGGCCGGTGAGCAGGGCCAGGCCGAGCGGCCAGTAGGCGGGGCCGACCGCCCCGGTCCCCGGCCCCTGGGTGACCGCGAACAGCGTCGTCAGGAGGGCCACGGTGGCCGACACGAGGACGAGACCCGCGGCCAGTCCGTCCGCCACCAGCACGACGGTGGCCTGCGGGGGACCGAGCGGGACGGTCAGGACACCCGTGAGCAGGACCGACCGGGCGAGCAGGACGGCGAGCACCAGGGTCGTCGCCGCGGTGCCGACGGCGGCGACCGGCCGGTGGCGGGCAGGGAGGAGGGCGCAGGCGCCGGCGCCGAGGGCGGGCACGGCGACCAGCGCGAGGATCAGGGCCACCGCGAGGGGTCCTCGTCCAGCGGGAGGTCGGCGTGCCCGAGCTCGGGGCGCCGACCGGCGCCCTCCAGGTACCGGGCGACCAGCAGGAGGCCGGCGATCGTCAGGGCGCTGAGCGCCGCGGCGACGACGGCCCCCGTCCGGTGGGGCCCGAGGGCGACGAGCCCGACCACAGGTCCGGCAGCCATGACCGTGAGGCCTCCGAGCCGGTGCCGGGCCTGGTGGGCGGTGAGGAGCGCGGCGGCGCCCCCGGCGACGGCGATGACGCAGAGGGCGAGGAGCAGGGCCGGGAACTCCATGCCACGAGTCTATCGGCCCGGATCCACCGCTGCGATAGGTGGTCTGGCGGCGCGTGTGGAAGATCAGATGCCCTCTGACGCGAAGATTCACCTCTTGTCAGGAGGCGCGGTCGAGGGTGACGGTGTAGCCGAGGGCTTGGAGTTGGGCGATGGCGCGTTGCTTGGTTCGGTCGGGGTGGAGCTGGTTGAAGTAGTCAGCGCCGGGGTCGTCGTAGAGCGCGCCAGTGGTGCCCATGTGCCAGATCGCGATGAGCATGGAGTGCTGGATCGCGACGTTGGCCTTCATGGGTCCGCGGCGGGCAGCGATCCGCCGGTATCTCGCGCCCAGGTAGGTGTGGGGGTTCTGGGCGCAGGACATCGCCGCCGCCCCGAGCGCGCCTTGCAGGTAAGGATTGCCCGGGCGGGTGGTGCTCGACTTCACCTTGCCGGCGGACTCGTTGTTTCCCGGGGTGGTCCCGGCCCAGGAGGCGAGGTGCTTGGCGGTGGGGAATCGGCTCATGTCCGCGCCGGTCTCGGCGACGATCACGTCCGCGGTCAGGGTGCTGATGCCGGGGATCGTGGAGATCAGTTCCCGGAAGGCACGAAAGGGTTCGATGGCTTCCTCGATCCGGGCGGTGAGTTGATCGATCGCCTGCGTGTGCTGGTCGATCAGATCCAAGTGGACCCGGGCGAGGAACGCGTGATGCGCACCGAAACGACCCTGCAGGGCCTCGGTAAGCTCGGGGATCTTGACCCGCATCCGCCGCTTGGCCAAGTCCGCCAACGCGGCCGGGTCACGGTCCCCCGCGATCAACGCTTCGAGCATCGCGCGTCCCGAGACACCGACGATGTCGCTGGCGACCGCGGACAGCTTGATCCCGGCGTCCTCCAGCAGTTTCTCCAACCGTTGGACCTCCCGGCCCCGCTCCCGGGTGATCGCGGTCCGCGCCCGGGTCAGGTCCCGCAACTGTCGGATCGGCTCGGGTGGCACGAAAGACCCCCGCACCAGACCATGAGCACCGAGTTGGGCCAACCAGGTCGCGTCATTCACGTCGGTCTTGCGGCCGGGCAGGTTCTTCACGTGCCGGGCGTTGACGAGCATGACCTCGACCCCGGGCAGGTCCTCTAGCAGGTAGTAGAACGGCTTCCAGTAGTCCCCGGTCGCTTCCATCACCACACACGTCACCCGCTCGGCGGCAAGGTGGTCCCGCAACGCGAGTACCCCACTGGTCATCGAGGACCAGGTCGTGACGGTCTCTACCGTCTTGCGTCGCCCTGCCCCCGCGACCCGGACGCACACCTTGGCGTCCTTCTTCGACACATCCAGCCCGGCACAGCGGGCGTGAACGACTTCCATCGTCAACCTCCCATCCCTCGAACCAGCCGTCCGTCGCGGGGAGGGCAGGAAGATCGAAAGTCTGACGCTCGGGCTCAAGGCACCAATCCACGGTTCCCGTGGAGCCCTCCACCACCATGCTGACCTACAGGCTCACGAGCACCACAGGGGACATCGGGGTCGACCACGACGAACACAGCAAGTCTGAACCCAACCACACCGGCACCGCAACGCTCGAACGGCACCGAATCTTCGCGCACCACGGTGCGCCTCGAAGACGGCGCCGCGTTGCTGACCTGGGAGGATGTGTCTTGCGACGGACACGATCGACCAGACCGAGAGGGCATCTGACGGGTGCGAGCATCTCACGACCTCAGCCGGGTCTCCACGAGCTTCGATGAGCACAACATCGTGCCGAACGCCGGGCTGCTTCCCGCGGCGGTACTCGCCCAGCGGATCGACCTGGCCGGGCTGATCGACCGGCGGCTGCATCTGGCCAAGCACGGCGCGAACGGCGGGGCCAAGGCGCTGTCGGTGATCGGGTCGATGCTGGCTGGCGGGGACAGCATCGACGACGTCGCGGTCCTGCGCACCGGGGCAGCGGCGTCGCTGTTCGACGCGACCAGGGCACCGTCGACGGTCGGGTCGTGGCTGCGGGCGCACAAGTGGTCCAACGTCCGCCAGCTCGACGCGATCAGCCGCGAGCTGCTGGCTCGACTGTGGACGGTTGGCGCCGGGCCGCAGGACTTGAGCGGGCCGCTGACGATCGACATCGACTCCACCATCGTGCAGGTCCACGGCCCCAAGAAGCAGGGCGCCGCGTTCGGCTACACCAAGGTCCGCGGCTACCACCCCCAGCTGGCCACCTGCGCCCAGACCGGACAGGTGCTGATGAGCCGGCTGCGCGGCGGCAGCGCCGCCGCGGCCCGCGGGGCGGCGTCCTTCCTGACCGAGACAATCAGCCGGGTCCGCGGCGCGGGCGGGACCGGTCAGCTCACCGTGCGAGCCGACAGCGCCTTCTACTCCAGGACCGTCATCGCCACCGCCGCCAAGCTCGACGTCCGCTTCTCGATCACCGCCCGCCAGGACAAGCGTGTCCGCGCCGCGATCGCCGCGATCGACGAGGCCGCCTGGGCGCCGATCCCGTACTGGCTGAGCACCCCTGAGGTCTCCGGCGCCGACATCGCCGAGACCACCTTCACCGTCTTCGCCGGCGACAAGCGACACGCCCGCCAGGTCCGCCTGGTCGTGCGCCGAGTCGCCCCCACCCCGGGATCCCAGCTCGCGCTGTTCACCACCTGGGACTACCACGCCTTCATCACCGACCGGGACCTGCCCCTGGACCAGGTCGAGGCCGACCACCGCCGCCACGCCGTCGTCGAGCAGACCATCGCCGAGCTCAAGAGCGCCGGCCTGGCGCACCTGCCCTCGGGCAAGTTCACCGCCAACGCCGCCTGGCTGGCCCTGGCAGTCATGGCCCACAACCTCGGCCGAGCCGTCGGGCACCTCGCCGGACCCGAACTGGACACGGCAACGGCAGCAAGCCTGCGCCGCAAGATCTTCACCATGCCGGGCCGACTCGTCCACAGCGGCCGAAGACGACACCTGCGACTACCCGCCTCCTGGCCCTGGGCCGACCCCGTCCAACAAGCCCTGACCCGCATCGCCGCAATCCCGATGCGCTGCTGATCACCACCCACCGCCCCGACGACCAGGACCTCGGAGAAGCCGGCAGACCGGCGACTCAGACCTGCCCGTAACCCACCTCGGCAGCAGAGCACCTACCGACCACCAACGCCCCACCCCAACGCCAAGATCAACGGTGGATCCGGGCTTAGTGGCAGGGCCGTTATGTAGGTCCTGAAGGAGAGTCCGACATGGGAAGACCACCAGTGATCCCGGTGGAGAAGAAGACCAGGATTGTGTTGAGCATCCTGGCTGGAGAGATGACGATCGCTGAGGCTGCTCGGCGGGAGAAGGTCAGCGAGCAGTCGATCGGTCGGTGGAAAGCAGACTTCCTCGAAGCAGGCAAGGCTGGGCTCGCGGCAGGCAAGTCCGGGCCC